>JAGCXA010000031.1 GCA_017961575.1 Clostridia bacterium
CCGGTCAATTCACGCCGCACTTTGATAAAAGAACGACTGTATCGGAGGGCGTGAATTGGGTGTTTGCGCTTTGCGCAAACACGACCGGTCGAGCGCGAGGCAGCGGGGCGATAGAGGAAGGCACCCCCGGGTGGGGGCGAACGTAACCAAGGTTCGGGCTCGACGCGCGCCTGCGGCGCGCTACCGGTCAATTCACGCCGAACACAGTGGTTGGGGAACGATTTTATGGAGGGCGTGAATTGGGTGTTTGCGCTTTGCGCAAACACGACCGGTCGAGCGCGAGGCAGCGGGGCGATAGAAAAGGGCACCCCGGGTGGGGTGCCCTTTTCTATGGTGCCGATGACCGGGCTCGAACCGGTACGGGAGGTGATCCCATCGGATTTTAAGTCCGAGGCGTCTGCCAATTCCGCCACATCGGCGCGCGTCGCAGTCAACAGTATAGCATCGCGCGAAAAAAAAGTCAATACGAACGATTGATTTTCCGCCTCGCGTCTGCTATAATGGAACGGTGGAAAAACAGGGGACGATTGGTAAGAAAAGATGAAAAAAATCGAAAAAGTCGAAAACTTTACCTTCGGGAACGAGCGGGCGCTCTACGGGGCGCGCGGTCTTCTCGTCGTCGGCTGTCGGTTCGAGGGCGAGGAGGACGGCGAATCCGCCCTGAAAGAGGGGCGCGGGATCACCGTCCGCGACTCGTTTTTCGCTCTGCGCTATCCCTTCTGGCACGACGTGGGGCTTGCCGTCGAGAACTGCGAGATGACCGAAACCTGCCGCGCTCCCTTCTGGTACGATCGGAAAGTGACGCTCGACGGGTGCAAACTGCACGGCGTCAAGGCGTTCCGCGAGTGCAGGGGGGTGGACGTTAAAAACTCCGAGATCGTCTCCCCCGAATTCGGATGGAGAACCCGAAAGATCACGCTCTCCGACGTCTCGCTTTCTGGCGAGTACGCCTTTTTCGGCGCGTCGGACGTCGTTGCGCGGCGCCTTCATTTTTCGGGCAAATATTCCTTCCAATACGTACGCGACGCCGAGATCTCGGACAGCACGCTCGACACCAAGGACGCCTTCTGGCATACGAAGAACGTCACCGTCCGCGACAGCGTGATCCGCGGCGAATACCTCGGCTGGTATTCCGAAAACCTGACCCTGATCCGCTGTAAGATCGTCGGGACGCAGCCGCTCTGCTACTGCCGGAACCTGACGCTCGTCGACTGCGAGACCGAGGGGTGCGACCTCTCGTTCGAGTATTCCGCCGTCAACGCGACGATCAAAGGCGACGTCCTCTCGATCAAGAATCCCCTGTCGGGCAGGATCGTCTGCGACTCGGCGGGCGAGATCATTCTCAAAGACAGCGTGTATCCATGCGACTGCGAGATCGTCGTCGGGGGCGACGTTCTGCATCACCTGTAACCGGGTTCCTTTCCCTCCATCCGACAAGCAAACGAAAGACGAAAGGAATCCGAACTTCAATGA
This sequence comes from Clostridia bacterium, assembly GCA_017961575.1. Lineage (GTDB taxonomy): Bacteria > Bacillota > Clostridia > Oscillospirales > CAG-272 > UBA1740. The sequence continues at coordinate 1,474 of JAGCXA010000031.1, forward strand.
ATTACGAAAACGAGATCCGGCGCCGCCGCACCTTTGCGATCATCTCGCACCCCGACGCCGGTAAAACGACCCTGACCGAAAAGTTCCTGCTCTACGGCGGCGCGATCCAGTCCGCCGGATCGGTCAAGGGAAAACAGGGCGACCGCCACGCCACCTCCGACTGGATGGAGATCGAAAAGAAGCGCGGGATCTCGGTCACCTCGTCGGTGCTCCAATTCGAGTACGACGGCTACTGCGTCAACATCCTCGACACCCCGGGGCACCAGGACTTTTCCGAGGACACCTACCGCACGCTGATGGCGGCGGACAGCGCCGTGATGGTGATCGACGCGGCGAAGGGGATCGAGCCCCAGACGCGCAAACTCTTCCGGGTCTGCGCCCTGCGCGGCATCCCGATCTTCACCTTCATCAACAAACTCGACCGCGAGGCGCGCGATCCCTTCGACCTGCTCGACGAACTCGAAAAGGAGTTCGGGATCGGCACCTACCCCGTCAACTGGCCGATCGGGTGCGGGCGCGACTTCCGCGGGGTCTTCGACCGGCAGAAGCGGTGCGTCGAGGTCTTCGACGAGTTCCACCGCGGGCGCGACCGGTTGCAGGCGATCGAATGCGATCTCACCGACGTTGAAAAGATGGACGAGTTGATCGGTTCGTTCGCTCGCGAAAAGTTGACCGAGCAGGTCGAACTGCTCGACGTGGCGAGTTACGAGTTCGACATCGAGCGCGTTCGGTGCGGCAAACTCTCCCCCGTCTTCTTCGGCTCGGCGTTAAATAATTTCGGCGTCGAGACCTTCCTGCAAAACTTCCTGAAAATGACCCCTTCCCCGCTGCCCCACGTATCGGAGGGTCGCGAGATCGACCCCGTAAAGGAGGGGTTTTCGGCGTTCGTGTTCAAGATCCAGGCGAATATGAACCGCGCGCACCGCGACCGGATCGCCTTTTTCCGCATCTGCTCGGGCAAGTTCGAGCGCGGAAAAGAGTATCGGCACGTCAGGAGCGGGAAGAACGTCAAACTTTCCCAGCCCCAACAGATGATGGCGCAGGAGCGCGAGGTGATCGACGAGGCGTACGCCGGGGACATCATCGGCGTGTTCGACCCCGGCATCTATTCGATCGGGGACACGGTGTGCGAAGTGGGTAAGGAGATCCGCTACGCGGGGATCCCGACCTTCGCGCCCGAGCATTTCGCCGTCGTCGAACAGATCGACTCGATGAAGCGCAAGCAGTTCGCCAAGGGGATGGAACAGATCGCCGAGGAGGGCGCGATCCGCATTTTCCTCGAACCCGGAATGGGGATGGAGCGCGTCACCGTCGGGGTCGTCGGCGTTCTGCAATTCGACGTGCTCGAATTCCGGATGGAGAGCGAATACGGGGTGAAGTACCGCCGCACCGACCTGCCGCATACCCTGATCCGGTATCTGCCCGACGGGGTGGATCCGACGACGCTCAAACTGATGCAGGCGACCCGGCGCGTGACCGACCTCAAAGGACGGAACCTCCTGATCTTTACCGCCGATTACGAGATCCGCTGGGCGGAGGAGAAGAACCCCGGGCTTACCTTAATCGAATTCGATCAGGTCGTCTGATCTTTCAACCGAAAGGACGGAAACCGAAATGAACTTCTTTACCGAAGATTTCATGCTGAAAAACAAGATCGCGAAGAAACTCTATCACAAGTTTGCCGAGGGTCTTCCGATCATCGACTACCATTGCCACATCCCGCCGGAACAGATCGCGGAGGATCACCGTTTCTCCGGGATCACCGAACTGATGCTCGGCGGCGACCACTACAAGTGGCGCGCGATGCGCTCGTTCGGGATCGAGGAAAAGTACATCACGGGCGACGCCCCCGACTGGGACAAGTTTCTCGCCTACGCGACGATGCTGCCCCACGCGATCGGAAACCCCCTGCTCCATTGGACGCAGCTCGAACTGAAACGCTATTTCGGGATCGACGAGATGCTGACCCCCGAATCGGCGAAGCGGATTTACGACCGGGCGAACGAACTGCTGTCGTCCGACGGCTATACCGCGCGCGGGCTGATCGCTCGCTCGAACGTTGAGGTCATCTGCACGACCGACGATCCGATGGACGACCTGCGTTATCACCGCGCGATCAAATCGAGCGGGATGATGACCCGCGTCCTGCCCACGTTCCGCCCCGACAAGGCGGTGAATATTCACAAGGACACTTTCCTTCCTTATATCGAGAAGACCGGCGCGAAGTCCTACGGCGAACTGCTCGAATGGCTGCGCGGAAGGATCGGGTTCTTCCACGAGAACGGGTGCCGGCTCTCGGATCACGGGCTTGATTACGTCCCGTATGCCGAAGGAGACCCCGGTCCGATCTTCGCCCGCGCGCTCGCGGGGGAAAAGGTCTCGCGGGAGGACGCCGACGTGTATCAGACCGCGGTGATCCAATTCTGCGCGCGCGAGTACGCGCGGCGCGGCTGGACGCTGCAGATCCATACCGGGGCGATCCGGAACAACAACGAACGGGCGTTTGCCGAACACGGTCCCGACGCGGGGTTCGACAGCATCAACGACCCGAAGATCTCGGAGAATATCAACCGGCTTCTGAACGCGCTCGATAAGACCGACGAACTGCCGAAAACCATCCTCTATTCGCTGAACCCGAACGACAACTATACGCTCGCGACCTGTATGGGCAACTTCCAACGCGCGCCCTTCAAATCGAAGATCCAACTCGGTTCGGGCTGGTGGTTCAACGATCAGCGCGACGGGATGGAGGCGCAGCTCCGCGCCTTCGGGAATCTCGGCGTGCTCGGATGCTTTGTCGGGATGCTGACCGATTCGCGCAGTTTCGTCTCCTACCCCCGGCACGAGTATTTCCGCAGGATCCTGTGCAATCTGCTCGGCTCGTTCGTCGAGGACGGCGAGTACCCGGCGGATTTCGACCTGCTCGGCAAGATCGTCCGCGGGATCAGTTACGAGAACGCGAAAGCGTATTTCGGGTTTTAAGAGAACGTCGGGAGTTTTCCCGCTTTCTTGAAAGAAAGCTCGGCAAAGAACTTCAATAAGGGATTATGGAAGAGCAAAACGGCGCTTTCTCGCCGTTTTGCGGTTCTATAGCCGGGACTTTATCGTTCCGATTGCTTTTGGTCTATTATCACGCCGACCGCAGGGAGGCGTAGATCGCCTTACCGTGCCTTCGGCACGCCTGCACATCGCGCGGTGCGCAACAGGCGGAGCAAAAAATACGGTTGTAAAGAAAACTTTGCATAACAAATCTTTACGCAAGAAAGGATGACACAATGAAAACGATCGGCAACGTCCTCTGGTTCATCTTCACCGGTCTTGAATCGGCGATCGCGTGGTTTCTGCTCGGACTTCTCTGGTGCGTCACCGTCGTCGGCATCCCCTTCGGTCTGCAAGCGTTCAAGATGGCGCGGCTCTCGGTCTGGCCGATGGGCACGACCGTCAATACCGATTTCGGAAAGCATCCGATCGCGAACGTGATCTGGCTGGTCTTCGGCGGGCTTTTCCTCGGTATCGGCTTCTTCTTCGCGGGGGTGATCTGGTGCGTCACCATCATCGGGATCCCCTTCGGCAGACAGTGCTTCAAACTCGCGAAACTCGGTCTGACCCCCTTCGGCGCCACCGTATCCTGAACCGTTCACGTCCCGCCGCGTTTTGCGGCGGGGCATATCGCGCTTTATGCATATCGCGTTGCGTGTCCGTCACGCAACATATCACGTTTTGGGCGCAAGCGCCCGAAACATATCGCGCGGGGCGTGTTTCGCCCCGCTTCTTTTCTTTTTGTGACTGTTGCGCGTTTTTCGCGGCGCAACGCGCCGCCCTCTTGCATTTTTCTTTTTCTTGTGCTATAATGGTCGGGCGGTCGGGAAACGCGGCCGCGAATCAGCGGAGTTCGGGCTCTAAATCCTTCGCTTTATAAAACAAAACCAAGGAGAAACAAATGAAAAACAGAATCCAATCCGATTGGGCTGATACGCGGCTGCTGTTCCGCTGTATCCCAGCGACCGTCGCGACGCTGTTCGCGGTGTCGGTCGTGATGATGAACCTCCTCGCCAACAAGACGATCTACCAGTCGGAGTACCTTGCGCTCGACGGCGGGATCCTCGTGTCCTGGCTGTCGTTTTTGTGTATGGACGTCGTGACAAAGGCGTTCGGGCCGAAGGCGGCGACCAAACTATCGGTCTTCGCCATCGGGATCAACCTGCTCGCCTGCCTCTTCTTCTTTATCGTGAGTATCATTCCGACAAAAGACGATTTTTCCGCGTTTAACCAGACCGTAGGCGGAACGTGGTTCATCCTGCTGTCGAGTACGGTCGCGTTCCTGTCGTCTGCGATCTTAAACAATTTTCTGAACTGGTCGATCGGGCGGACCTTCAAAAAGAATCCCGACGGGCGGCTCGCCTTTTTCACCCGGTGCTACGTCTCAACCTTTATCGGACAGTTCTTCGACAACTTCATTTTCGCGATCCTGACCTTCACGGTCTTCGCCCCGATCTTCTGGGACGGGTTCTTTTGGACCTATCTGCAATGCTTCACCTGCTCGCTTATCGGCGCGGGCGCGGAACTCGTCTGCGAGGTCGTGTTCTCCCCGTTCGGTTATCGGATCGCGCGGCGCTGGAAAAAGGAAGGGATCGCCGATCCCTACCTGAACCGCAACGCCGGGGCGGGTAGCCGCCCGACCGACGAAGAAAAGGGGGTTTTGGCATGAAAATCGTCATAACCGGATCTTCGCGCGGGATCGGACGCGCGGTCGCGGAACGGTTCCTCGCGGAGGGACACGAGGTGTGCGGAATCGATATTCTGCCCGCCGGGGTCACGCATCCGCGCTATACGCACTGCGTTTCCGACGTCAGAGACGCCGCGTCGCTCCCCGAGATCGACGGGGTCGAAGTCCTCTTCTGCAACGCGGGAACGCAGAACGGCGGGGACGATCTCGGAACCAACCTCGTCGGCGCGATGAACGTCGCCGAAAAGTACGCCGCGTCGCCCGTCCTGCGCTCGGTGCTTTTCAACGCCTCGGCGTCGGCTGTCACGGGGCAGGAGTTCCCCGCCTACGCCGCGTCGAAAGCCGGGGTGGTCGGCTATATGAAGAACCTCGCGATCCGGCTCGCCCCCCGCGGCGTGACGGTCAACGCGATCTCACCGGGCGGGGTGCTCACCGAATCGAACGCCCCGGTGACGGGCGATCCCGCCCTCTTTCAAAAGATCATGGCGGTCACGCCGCTCGGAAAGTGGGCGACGGTCGACGAGATCGCCGACTGGGTGATCTTTCTGACGGTCACGAACCGCTCGATGTCGGGGCAGAACCTGCTGATCGACAACGGCGAAAAGGATCTGAATCCTACCTTCGTCTGGCCGGAAGACTGACTTCTTTTCCATACGCAAAAACCGTTCGCGGCGCACGCCGCGAACGGTTCGTTTTTTTGTTTCGGAGTCACTCGGTTTTTCCGTATTTTTTGCAGATCTTGTGATAGGCGAAAACGAGGAAGGGGACGAGAAGGAAGGTCGCGCAAAGGAGGACGACCGCCGCCGCGAGACGGCTGACCAGCCCGATCCCAGCCGCCACAAAGTACGGGAGCGAAAAGAGCGCCCACATCACGGCGTTCGCGCGGTTGAACCGGCGGACGTCGGACACCTCGGGACCGGGGACCCCGGCGAAAAACCACATCGGAGTCTTACGGAACCACGCGAAGAGCGCGACCGAGAAGAGGATCAGGGGAAGCGGCAGCGTGACCGCAAGCCAAATGAAGGTTTCCATACTCTTACTTCTTTCCGAGCGCGACGATCCGGTTCAGCCGCTCGAAGGCGATGGAAAGATACTCCCTGTCGCCGGTCTCGGCGTACTTGCCCTCGCGGAAGAGTTCGAGGGTCAGACTGCCCGTGTAGTTCGTCTTGTTCAGCCGCTCCATCATCGCGGCGTAGTCGAGGTTCCCGTCGAAGGGCATCAGGTGCGAATCGGGGTCGGCGTAATAGTCGTTGTGATCGCGTCCGAAGTTGTCGTGGATGTGCGTGACGAGCAGACGGTCGCCGTAGAAATCGAGGTAGTTCACCGTCTCGGTGTAGCAATGCTCGTGCCCGCAGTCGTAGCAGAAACCGACCCAGGGATTCTGCTCGTACAGTTCCATCAGGACCGCGAGATGCCCGAGCCGCCGCAGGTTTTCAAAGGCGAGTTTCACCTTTTTCTTTTCGGCGTAGTCGACCAACGCGGCGAAGCGTTCGTAACCGATCGCCGAGATCTTCGGCGGGAACCAGCCCGACGAGACGTGCGTCACGATCGCGGGGATCCCCGCGCCCGCCGCGGCGTCGACCGAAAGATAGATCCCGTCGAGCAGGGGTTTGCAGGCGTCGCCCTCAAGCCAGATGTCGTTGATCCCGCGCCACGGGGCGTGGAGCGAATCGCAGACAAGTCCCAGTTTGTCGCACTTTTCGCGGATCGCAAGCACCGTTTTCGGGTCGTTGTCCTCCGAGAAGACCGACTCGAAGCCGACGTCGCGGATCAGATCGAGCGCGTCGATCTCCTTGACTCCCGAAAGACAAGCCGCCGCGATCCCGAGTTTGTTTTTCATCCTGATTGCCCTTTCCGTTCGCCGCGCTTTCCGCGCGGCGTTATTCCGTCCTCTCTATTATACCATCTTGCGGCGGAAAGTCAAGCGAGGCGGCGCAACACGGCAAAAATTTTGTCCGGACGGTTTCCCCGTCCGGACGCGGTTTTTTGCGCGGTTTTTGCGATGCGGTCTGCGGTGCGTTTTTTCGCGGTTTTTTGTTGCGGTTTTTTTGCGGTTTTATTCGGTCGCTTCGCCCGCCGCAAGGCGGACGCAGCGGTAGCCGCCGTCGTAGTATCCCTGCTTTTTCAGTTCGAGGATCGCGTCGCAGAAATGCGGCAGGATCTCCCGGTCGGAAAGCAGGCGGTCGAGCGTGCGTCGGAGCCCCTTCAAGTCGGCGTATTCGCCCGTCGCGTCACCGAACTCGCGTCCGTGGATCGCGCCGTAGACCTCGTGTCCCCCGATGTGCTTCATAAAGAGTTTCGGGATCGGATAGTAGGCGAGTTCGCTCGGCTTGGTAACGAGAAGATCAGACGCAGGCATCAGCAGGTTGGTCGCGTAGACCGCCGCGAAAACGTCGTCGTCGCAGATCAGCGTGATCCCCTTCGCCTCCCCCTCCCGGATCTCCTCAACGTATTTTGACAGACCCGCAAAGTCGTTTCTGAAACAGCGGAGTCCGCCGAGCGCCCCGATCTTCGCTTTCAGCCGTTCGTAGACGTCGGCGTGATCGCCCGCGTTGAGAAAGAGCGTCGCCGCCCCGCGTTCGACGTAGGGGATCAGGTGCTCGATCATTCCGAGAAACAATTCTCCCCCGGCTCCGGCGCCCCCGACGTTGAAGAGGAGCCGGACGGGTCCGCCCGAACGGATCCGCTCTTTCCGAAGACGGTTGTCCTCTTCCAGATTGACGAGCAATTCGTGGTCAACGTAACAGCCGACCATACGAAGGTCGCTCTCCGGGATCCCTTTCAGGGGGGTTTTGGCGAATCCTTCGAGGGTTTTGTAGCCGAGATAGGTGAACGGGGTCTGCACGGCGTGGATCGCGCCCTCCGACAGATGAAGCCCCATCGGCCAGTTGTCGGGGATCGCGTTGACCACGTGGGTCATCCCGGCGTGGATCGCCGCCTGACTCGGCCAGACGTGCGTGGCGATGAAGGGGACGTCCCTGTCGATATGGCGGAAGAGCGGAACGAGCAGTTCGCTGTTCTTCTGATCCTTCGCGTTGTAGGTGATCTTCTTGAACCCCTCGGAGTTGAGCGGTTCCCAGACCAGGCGGTTGAAGAGCCGCGACTTCTGGGAGATACACGAGGCGAGCGAATACAGGCGGTTCTGCTCGCGGATCATCTTCGAGCCCGTCGCGTCGAACGACGCGAGGTCGAACCAATAGGGGGTGTATCCGAGCGCGCGGGCGCAGGACGCCATCGCGATCGAGATGCGGTAATGCCCGAACCCCATCCGGATGTTCCCGACGATCAGGGGCTTGCCCTCCATCGGTTCGTCCCCGTCGCCGAGGACGACGTTCCGGACGCCGATGCGCGAGAGCCGTTCGATCTCGGGGAATGCGAGGCGGTAATCGGCGTCCGTGTCGTCGCCGTACTTTTTCAGATATTTCGCCTTGGATTTTTCGGCTTTCTTGACTGTCTTGGGGTCAATCGGATTGCCGAAGACGACGCTCGTTTTGTCGATCATACGAGCACCCCCTTTCGCGTGTCGTAGCGAAGTTCGGTCTCCTCTCCGTTCAGGACGTAGGAAACGCGGATCCGGTCTCCCTCCCGTTCGTACTCCGCGACGCTTGCGCGCCGGAAGAGCGAGAGCGCGCGGGTGAGCGCTTCGCGTTTTTCGGGATCGTAGTCGGCGATATTGTCGCTCGTCATCAGAAGCCGCCCGAACAGAGCGTTCAGCGTGAGCAACGCCTCGCGCCGTTCGGGGGAAAGCGAGAGATTCGCGTCGCGGAGCAGAAAGACGTCGGGATCGCACCCGAAGAGCGCGCCGTCAAGGAAGGAGCGGTAGACGGTATTCTGCGCGGTCACCTTGGTCGAGATGCGCTCGCGGTGCATGAAACGCATATACCACGCGTCGTCGAATCTGAGCGAGACGTCGGGTCCCACCCGCATATAGTCGAACTTCCCGGCGGCGGGGAAAAGCGGCGCGCCGCACCCGAGGATCAGTTTGTCCCCGAGACATTCGCGCAAGAAAGCGAAGGCGTCCGACGCCGCGCGCGCCCGCGTTTTGCCGGGATAGACCGGCAGACAGGCGGCGTAGAGAAAGTCGAGTTTGAAGAAATCGAAGCCCATTTCAGCGTAATGGGACAGGCAGCGGCGGATATAGTCGCGCGCCTCGGCGTTTTCGAGATCGAGCGCGTAGAATCCGCTCCAATTCGAGCCGCAGACGATCGGTTGCCCGTCTTCGCCGCGACGGAACAGATCGGGGCGTTCGGTAAAGAGTCGGCTTTTGCTCTCGGCGACAAACGGCGCGAGCCAGATCCCGGCGCGGATCCCGCGCTCGTGCGCGGTTTCGACGAAGGGAGCAAGCCCGTTCGGGAACTTGACCGGATCGACGTCGAGCCAGTCGCCGACGAAGGTCTCGTAACCGTCGTCGATCTGAAAGAGGTCGAAGCGTTCGTCGAGCGAGGCGAGGTCGCGGGTCAGGATCGTTTCGTTCACGTCCCGGTAGTAGTTGTACCACGACGTGTAGCCGAGGAGTTTATCGGCTTTCCTTGCGTGAAAGGCGTTTTTGAAGGCGCGGACGCCCGCCTCGAAGGAAGATGCGAAAAGATACTCGCAGACGGTGAACTCCTCGCCCGCCGCGACCGTCGCCCCGGCGACGTCGCTTTGCAGCTTCGTTTGCCCGGTCTTTCGGTCGAGTACGAACACGAGGAACGCGTTTTCGGCGTTCAGGTTGGCGAAGAAACATTCGCGCGAGCCGCGCCGGTAGAAAACGTCGTAGCCGTGCAGGACGTTTTTGTCGTAGGGATAAAAGGTCGCGTCGCCGTATCGGTCGAAGGCGAAGCGGCGGATCAGCGCCTTCGGCAGGCGGTTGACGTCGTGCTCGCGCTCGGACAGATAGGTTTCCTTCGTGTCGGTCCAGGACTGGTAACCGTTCAGGAAAAACCGATCGTTTGCGGGGTCGCCCCCGCTTTGAAGCAGAGCGCAGTCAAACTCCGTATAGTCGTCGAGGATCAGATCGCGCTTTGCTTTGAGCGTCACCTTCCGACGGGATCCGTCGTCCTTGACGGAGACCGTCAGATCGTCGTTTTCGGCGTCGGAGTCCGCCGTCAAAAGAAGCGGGAAACTCCGGGTCGTTGACGCGAGGTGATAGACGAGATCAAACGTGCATTCCATATCAGGCGTCCTCAGAGGACTCGTCGGCGGATCCGGGAGCGGTTTTTTCCGCGGTCTCCTCTTTTTCGGCGGCGATGGACTTCATAACCTTCTTTTCGTTATAGAAGGACAGGAGCAGGGCGCCGACAAGGCAGAAGGCGATCGCGACGATCGCGACCAGCCGCAATCCGAAGGGCGACGCCGTGATGTCGTTCGCCCCGGTGTCCTGGGTCGTGCCGATGATCGCGAGCGAGGTGAAGACCAGCATCGCGATCGACTGTCCCCATTTCATGGCGAAGGTACGGGCGGCGAAGAACATTCCCTCTTTGTTCTCTCCGCTCTCGCGTCCGTCAGCTTCCGCGACGTCGGCGACGATCGCCTGCGGGATGATGCCGAGCAGCGCCATCGGGAAGGCGGCGATCACGCAGATCGCCACGCCGAAGACCGCGCCGGGCAGGATCTTCACGTTGATCAGCGCCGTGATGAGATACGCGAGCGCAAGACCGAGGAAGCCCGCGACCGTCAGTTTCTTCTTTCCGAATCTCTTGGTCAGCCCCGACACCATCGGATAGAAGGCGGCGGAGAGCACCGTCATCCCGCCCATAAAGTACATCGTGAGCGAAATGTCGAGTTTCATCGAGGTCTGCACGAAGAACGGAAGCCCGGTCTGGAAGAGCGTCAGCCCGATCCAGTACATGACGTCCGAGCCGACGAAGACGCGGAACTCGCGGTTTTTGAAGGTCGAGCCGAGCGCGCGGAACATATTGACGCCCGTGGGCTTGGTCTCGACGAAATCACGCTCGCGGAGAAGGAAGGTCGGGAGCAGCATACAGACGCACGCGATCGCGGCGAGCACGATGAAGCAGATCCGATAACTCATATTGAAGGAAAACGACCCTTGCAGCATCCCGGCGAACACCATCGGCGAATAGGCGAGCAGCGTGCCGGCGAAGAAGGTCAGCGAGATGGCGGTCGAGATGAACATCCGGTCGTCCTGCGTCTTTCCGAACTCGGAGATCAGGGCGTTGTACGGCGTGCAGTACATCGTCATGAACAGGTAGAACAGGATGATGAACACCGAGACCCAGACGACGTTCTTCGGGCTGGTCCCGTCGACCGGCGCCCAGAAGAGCAGAACCGTCACGACGGATAGCGGGATCGCCGCGATCTGCATAAAGGGCAGACGCCGCCCCCGGCGGCTCTTGCAGCGGTCGCTCAGGTTGGCGATCAGGGGGTCGGTCACGGCGTCGAAGATGCGGCTCGCCGCCGTGATGAGCCCGAGGATCGTCAGGACCCCGAACACGATCAGTCCGGGTTTGATGAACTGGACCGCGCCGAGTTTGATGTTCTCCTCGCTCGGGAGATAGAAGGTCACCAGCATCGCGTTGATGATCCCGCTGAGCGTGGACCATCCGAGTTGCCCTACGGCAAAAACGATCATCTGCTTTTTTGTCAGTCTCTTCACGTCGCAGTCGGAGAAATCGGGGGAAACCGATCTCTCCCCTCCTTTCGGTTTGATGATCTCTCGCGTTATCGGAAATGCGGTTTTGAGTGCGTCAATGCTCCCGGCGGAGCGAATAGAGGAAGGTCCCGTTCAGCATCCGGAGTTCGCCGATCTGATCGGTCGTCTGATCCTGCCGCACGATCCCGCCCTCGACCGCGAGTTTCTTGGCGAGCGAAAGGATCGCGTGGGTCGTCGTGTAGTAGAAGAGTTCGGGGTTCTCGATCTCGCGGACGCTCCCGTCCTTCACGCCGTCACGGTAGGCGGCAAGGTAGGCGTCGCGGAAAACGTCGAGGTTGTCGGAATACTCGTCCAGCCCCTTCACCCTCTGCTCGACGCAGAAAACGTCGAACTCGTAAAGGAAGCGGTAGAGTTCGGGGCGGAAGGCGAACAGATCGACGTAGGATGCGTAAAACTTGGAGAGCCGGGTGTAGCCGTCGACTGGTTTGCTCTCACGCAGAAAATACTGCGTGACCTCCTTTTCGAGTTTCAGAGCGCACGCGACGATCAACGCCGACTTCGTCGAGAAATAGCGATAGACCGTCGCCTCCCCGACTCCTGCTTCCTGCGCGACGTCGCGCACGGTCACGCCCGACAGCGGGCGGGACAGGAACAGGCGCGTCGCCGTTTCGACGACGTAGTTCCTTTTTGCGTCCATTACAGACATTTTTTCATTTCCTCCTGCGGTTTTTTCCTCTCGATCTGATCGCGATGCTTTCAAATTGAGAGTTAGTCTATCATTATTATAGCAAGCCTACCGCCTTCTGTCAAGAGGGACGAAGAAAAAATTTTTGAGAGCGAAAACCGAAAGAAGCGCGCGACCGACCGTCGCGCGCTTCTTTCATTCTGTTATAAAAGGATCATTCCTTGTCCGCGGTTTCCTTCTCGGTATTCAGGAACTTGTAGAGGATCACGGCGAGCGCGGCTCCGGCGAGCGGCGCGACGATGAACATCCAGACCTGCGCGAGCGCGTCGGTCGTGCCGTTGTAGATCAGGGCGGAGATCGCGGTCGCGAGACTTCTCGCGGGGTTGACCGAGGTCCCGGTCAGACCGATGCCGATCAGATGCACGAGCGTCAGGGTCAAGCCGATCACGATCCCGGCTTTCTTGCTCGTTCCGGCGTTCTCGTCGGTCACGTTCAGGATCACGTAGACGAAGATGCAGGTCAGAACGATCTCGGTGATAAGAGAGGCGATGATGCCGCCGGCGTTCAGCGTTCCGCCGACGACGTAGTTGCAGGCGTCGCCGATGGGATTCCGGTCGCCCATCTTAAAGAGACCGAAGACGAGGATCGCGCCGACGGTACCGCCGACGATCTGACTCGCGACGTAGACGCAGAATTCCTTGGCGCTCATTCTCTTCGTAAGCAGACATCCGAGCGAGACGGCGGGGTTGATATGGCAACCCGACACCCGTCCGATCGAGTACGCCATCGCCACGATGACGAGCCCGAAGGTGAGCGAGGTGGCGACGAGACTGCCGCCGGTGAGTCCCGCGACGCCACAAGCGGCGAAGACGAGAACGAAGGTGCCGATACACTCGGCAAGCGCCTTTTTGAGCAGGGTGTTCATACTTTTCTTTTTCCTCCCGGTTTTTTGATCCCCTGTCGGGGTCGGTTTTTCGGACGGGCGTAGTTTCACCCGTCTTC
>JAGCXA010000032.1 GCA_017961575.1 Clostridia bacterium
AACCGAGAACAGCCCCGCGTAGAGCGAACGCCACGCACAGTAGGCGACGAGCAGGATCAGTTGCAGGTCGAGCATCGCGGCGGCGCCGGGAACGCGGCTGATCCCGAGGGGGACCGTCACGTCGAAGCCGAACGCCTTGAACGATTCGAGAAGCAGCAGCATCAGGGTGAACAGGATCGCGAAGCAGAAGCGCACGCGCGCCGCGCCGATCCTTTGCATCGCGTATTTTCTGCGCTCGTGAAGATCTTTTTCGGAGAGTTCCTTTTTCTTTTCGGGCGGGGGCGGCGCGACGACGGCGTCCCCGTCGGGCGCGGCGGGCGCGCAGATCGGCGTCGCTTCGGGCGACGCGGACAGTTCCTCGTCGGGAAGATCGGCGTCGGGTCCGTCGTTATCGAACAGATCGGTTTCCTCGGGCGAAACCTCGCCGTCGGGCAATCCGATCTGACCGAAAAGTTCGTCCTCGTCGAGCGGATCGCGCTCGTTCCAGTCGAAGGCGGGCGCGGAGGGCGCCCTTTCGGTCGGCTCTTCGGGCGGATCCGCCGGCGTCTCCGAGGGCGTATCGGCAGACGCGGAAACGGGCGTCTCTTCCGGAGTTTCGTCCGGCTGTGCGTCCTTTTCTTTTTCGACGATGGGGTCCCATCCCTTGACCTCTTCCTCCGCCTCGGGTTCTCCGGGTTCGGGCGCGGGCGCGAAGAGATCGCCTTCCGCGGCGTCTTCGCCGTCGAAGAGAGGGTCGTTTGGCAGACGGGTCGTTTCGTCAGTCATCGTCTCACTCCTTTTTCAGATCTCTCTGTCTTGCCGCCTCCGCCAGAATCACCGCGGCGGCGGTCGATACGTTCATAGACTGCACCTGTCCGTGCAGGGGGATTGAAGTTACGAAGTCGCATTTTTCGCGGACGAGGCGGGAGATCCCCTCCCCCTCGCTTCCGAGGACGATCGCGGCGGGCCCCGAAAAATCGGTCTGATAATAGGGGGTTCCGTCCATATCGGCGGCAAAGATCCAGAAACCGCGCTCTTTCAGATCCTCGATCGCGGTCGTGATATTCGTCACGCGGGCGACCGGCAGATACTCGATCGCCCCGGCAGAGGCGCGCCCGACGAGCGCGGTCAGACCGACCGCGCGCCGCTTCGGAATGATGAGTCCGTGCGCCCCGGTGCATTCGGCTACGCGGATCAGCGAGCCGAGGTTCTGCGGATCGAGGATCCCGTCGGCGAGAACGACGAGCGGCGCCTCGCCCCGTTCGGCGGCAAGTGAGAGCATATCGTCCACCGTTTTGTAGTTCTGTTCGGCGGCGAAAGCGACGATTCCCTGATGCCGCGCGAAGCCCGACATCTGATCGAGTTTCGCCCGCTCGACCTCGGCGATCGGGATCTTCCGCGCCGACGCCTCGCCGATCAGTTGAAGGATCGAACCTTCGAGTTCGCCCTTCTGTATGTAGATCTTGTCGACGTCGCGCCCGCCAGCGAGCAATTCGCGCACGGCGTTGCGTCCGACGACCATATTCTCGTTGATCTCTTTTTCGGGGGCTTCGGGACGGCGGTCGTCACGCCGCTCGGCGGGATCGAACGCGCGCTTCGCCTCCCCGCGCCCCGCAAAGGGACGGGCGCCGGGTCTTCCCCCCTGCCGCGCGTTCCGGGGGCGGAATCCGCCGCCGTTTTTCTGCCGATTCTTCTCGTATGCCATACTGTCACCGCCTGACCATATTATCTCTATTATACTTATTATATCACGAAGAAAGCGGTTTGTACATAGACCCGAAGAGTTTTTTTCGGAAAAGGAACGGTTGCCCCTATTGGGTCTGATGACGTGCCGCGCCCCGCGCAACAATGGAAACATTCAAAAAAACCAACTGCGCCAGCCAAGTTATCAGGCGGGCGGAGGCGAGTGCAGAATTGCCGTTTGCGACCCGAAGCTGTATATACATACTGCGAGAGGGAGCAAACGGCAAGAGGAAAACGAATTCAAATAAAAGAAGAAACCCGCTCGCGTCAGCGAACGGGTTTCAACCTTAATTGCGTTTTGCTATGCGAAGATTTGCACAGAGTGGAAAGCTTCTACGGACCAAGAGTATAATCCTTCGTTTTCCGGTCTGTGCCGCCCTCCGTCCGTCGTCCAAGATAAAATGCAGGGGTGTCATACCCCTGCCTTTTCTCTTGGACGGAGAACCTCAGTTGGCTCTTCTGGCTGCGAAGCACTCGCTGCAGTACACCGGCTTGCCGTCGGTCGGATTGAAGGGGACCTTGCAGGCCTTCCCACAGTCCGCGCACACCGCGTCGAACATCTCTCTCGTGCCCTTCACGGCGTTCTTTCTGGCGTCCCGGCATGCTTTGCATCTCTGGGGCTCGTTCTGGAAGCCCTTTTGAGCGTAGAACTCCTGCTCACCCGCCGTGAACACGAAGTCCGCACCGCATTCCTTGCACTTCAAAGTCTTGTCCTGGAACATGTTGTTTCTTTCCTCGCTTTTTGAATAGGTTTTTTGCCCGTGATCGGATTTTAACCGACGCCTTTGTGAACCAACGCTCTCCCTTAAGCTACCTGGGCATACAGATCTTTCAAGAAAAGGAATCCGAAAGTCGCCGGCGGATCTTTTTCACGGCACGACCGAGCGCGTTTGCCACCGACTTTTCACTCTTTTGAAGCAGGTCGGCGATCTCCCGGTTCGAGTACCCGTCCGCGCGATGGACCACGGTTTTGAGTTCAAAGGGAGAGAGCAATTCGGTGCAGAGACGATAAAAGGTCTTGACGGTTTCGATAGAGATCAACAAAACCTCGGGGTCCGCTTCGGCTTCCCCTCCGATCTCTTCGTCGAGCGGAACGTCGGGCTGTTTTCTCCGCCGGAGAGCGGAGTTCAGCGCGTTCGTGACGCAGATCTTGGAGAAGAGTCCGAAGGTGGTCCCGCGACCGGGGCGATAGGCGCACGCCGCGTGGTAGAGCGCGATGGTCGCCTCCTGCATCATCACGCCGTCGTCCTCCCCGAAGGAAGAGACGGTGGAGATCAGCAGGGGACGGTAGAGGTCGAGGAGACGTTCAAACGCCCCTTTTTCCCCCTCGCGCACCGACCGCAGAAGCGCAGTCAGGTCGTCCGGATCGACTCGTTGATTCATATTCCCACCTTGATAGATATTAACATTATATCATTTTTGACGGAATTGTCAAGCGTTTTTATTGTTTTTTCGGAAAAAATCTAAAAAAATCCAATCGCGGAGACAATCGCCGAAAAAGCGACGCGAAACGCCGGTTACCGCAGGAGGTAATCGATCTCGCCGGTCAGAACCGAGAGCAGACCGCGATAGGTCTTCTCGGGTTTGCGCTCGAAGTTGCGGCAGATCTTCTCCGCCAGACGCTCGGACGGGACGGCGCAGGTCGTTTCGAGGACGGTTCCGGCGGCGTCGGAGATCGAGAGCGTGACGATATACTGTCCGTCGGCGCGACGCTCGGTCGACGTGCGGAGGGTCGCTCCCCGCGCTTTCAGAGACAGGAGCCGCGCCGCGCAGATCATACTCTCCTCGCGGATCTCGTCGAGCAGTTCGCTCTGCAACTGCTGCGCCACCATACGCCCGGTCGAGGAGACCTGATAGTAGGCGACCCCGTCGACCTCGTCCCCGATCACGTGCCCGTCGTCGAGCAACTCGGAAAAGCACTCCGCAAAGTCGAAGCCGCCGACGTAACCGGTCTCGTGAACGATCCGGCTGATGGTGTCCATATCGAGGGGGTATTGCAAATTATCGAGAAGAAACAGGATAAAGATCTTGACGTCGGTCTTGTCCCAGAGTTCCCTTTCGTTCTTCTTTTTCATACCGTCTTTCGCTTTCTCCCTTCCGCGGAACGTACTCGTTTCGGGCGTCCCGAAACCGAAGGGCGGGGCGCCGTGTCCGGCAAACCGTCTCCGGATGCGACGAACCCCGCCCAAAGGGGTCGTCCGACCTTTTTATTCGGTCGGAGCGCCGCGGCTTCCCGGGAACGGGTCGCCGTCAGTCTTCGAGATATTTCGTGTAATTCTTCTGCTTGCAGCCGTCGAAGTAAACGGCGCCGTAGCGGTCGACCCAGAGCCCCGAAAGATCCTTCGACATATACGCCCGCTGGTTGAACAGGAGCGGGACGATCGGCATCTCTGAGAGCAGGATCTCCTCCGCCTCGTGGAGCAGGACGTTCCGTTTCGCGGGATCCTTCTCGGCGTACGCCGCCTCCATCTTCTCGTCATACGCGGCGGAAACGAAGTTCATTCTGTTCCCACGGAGGGTGGTCGCCTCCGTGTTCGTGTTCCCGATCAGTTGATCGTAGGTCGCGTCCTCGGCGGCGATCGGCTCGAAGACCATACCCGAACCGTTCATCTCGGAGGTGAAGGTCGAGAGCACCGCCAGCGCGTTGGTCGAATACATCTGATAATCGAGGGCGAGAACGTCGTAGTCGCGTTCGACGTACTTCTTCTGCAAAATATCCTCGTACGCCTGAAGCGCCTGTTCGTTTGCAATGTCGGTGGGTTTGCCCGTATCGGGATCGATGGGCGCGTATTCGTTCGAGACCGTTTCGATCGTCACGTTGTATCCGAGTTGACCCCACACCGACTTGACGTACTGCGCGATCTCATAGGAGACCTTGTCTTCCCGGCAGGTCAGGGTGAAGGCGCCCTTCGTATATCCCGCCGCGGTGAGCGCCGCCTTGGCGTCCTCGATCGAGAGCGCGGTCGTCGCCAACGGCGTCTTGGCGGTCCAGGCGTTGTACTTGGTCCCCTCGCTGACCGTCTTCGGGATCAGACCGGTCGCCGGTTTGCCGTAAACGGCGATCCCGGCGATCGCTTCCCTGTCGAGCACCGCAGACAGGATCCGACGGACCTCCGCCTTCTGGAAGAGCGGGTTCTCGCAGTTGAAGAGATAGGAATAGGTCGAGAGGGTATCGGTCAGAGTGGCGGAACTTCTGTTGGCTTCGCGCACGCTCTGCGGGATCTCGCCGACGTAGAAGATCGTTTTCTCCGCCAGACCGTCGATCAGCGACGCGAGATACTCTTCGTTTTCGTCCATCGTGACCGCCTGACCCCAGATCGTCTTCAACGCCGCGGGGATCACGTAGGCGTCGAGGGTCGCTTTGGAATTCGACGGACGGTGATAGCGGCGGTTCCGGTCGAGCCGGAAGGATTTGGACGCGATGTCGAGCGCCGTCACGCGGAACGGTCCGTTCGAGGAGACGGTCGTCGCGGTCCGGCTCCAATAATCCTCGCGGTTGGTCAACGCCTTCTCGTTCAGAGGAGACAGCGCGACGTTCGCCAGATTGCGCAGGAAGAGATCGTAGGAGGTGAAGCCCTCCTCAAAGGTGATTTCAAGCGTGTCGTTATCCAGCGCGACGACGCCGAGATCGTCGAGTCCCGCTTCGCCCCGCTTGATCTTGACCGCGTTCTTCACGTCGTAGAGGAGCGTCGCGGCGGGATTGTCGGTATCCTTCCGGATCAGACGCTTCCAGGCGTAAACGTAGTCGGAAGCGCGCACGAGCGTCGACCCGTCGTTCCAGTAGGATTCGCGCAGGTCGATCGTTACCTTGCCCTCGGACTTGTCGATCTTGTATTTCTTGGCTCCCGCCATCGCAAGATCCCCGTCCCGCTCGACCGAGAACAACGGCTCGAAGACGAGCCGGATGATCGAGAGCACGGCGTCGTTCGTCTGGTTCCCTTGCGGGTCGAGATCGGCGAACTCGCCGCCGAGGTAGACGCTGATCTGCGCGCCGCCGCCCACCGGTTCCTTCTTCCCGCAGGAAGAAAAGACCGTCGCCGTACCGACGACCAGTCCCAGGAGCAGAAGCAGACTGATGACCTTTTTCATAACAAACTCCTCTGTTCGGGTTTTGCCCATTTCATAACGAGTATATTATATCACTTTTCCAACCGTTTTTCAATATCTCGGAAACGAATGAACCGAATAATCGAATCTTCGTAGACTTGCACAAATATTTCAAGCGTGATTTGTGCAAAATGACGCCGACTTCTTTTCGGTTCGGGTGTAAAAACGCTGGACGGCGGGCATACTGAACGAAAAAGGAACCGAAGGGATCACGCTATGTCAGACGCCAGCCGCTTTTTTCGCACCGATCTCGCCGCCGAACGGAGGAGAGCCGACCTGTCGCTCCCCGGCACCGACTACCGGGAGGAGTCCGAGGGGCGTTTCACCGTCACGCGCATCAAGGTGGGGGACGCCGTTTCCGCCCGCGCGATCGGGAAACCGATCGGCAAGTATCTGACGGTGGCGTTCCCGGCGCTGGAAGAAGTGACGGAGGAGGAACGGGGAAAGTTGCTCGCGATCCTCGTCCGCGAGATCCGGTCGACCCTTCCCCGGACCCCCGCCGGAAGAACGCCGACGGTGCTGATCGCCGGGCTTGGGAACCGGGCGATCGTCTCGGACGCCGTGGGTCCCGAAACGGTCGGACGGATCACGGCGACCTCCCATCTTTCCGAGGGCGATCCCGCCCTCTTCCGCTCGCTCGGATGCCACGCCGTCGCGACGGTCGCGCCGGGGGTTCTCGCCGATACGGGGATGGAATCGTCGGAAATCCTCTTCGGGGTCTGCCGTTCCCTGCGTCCCGATTACGTACTCGCGATCGATTCGCTCGCCGCCCGGAGCGCCGAGCGGCTGATGACGACGGTGCAGATCTCGGACGCCGGGATCCGACCGGGATCGGGGATCGGGAACGTGCGGCGGGCGATCGACCGTCCCTCGCTCGGGATCCCGGTGATCTCGATCGGCGTGCCGACGGTGGTCGAGGCGGCGACGCTGGTGTCCGACGCACTCTCCCGCGCAGGTCTTCCGGAGGAGGATTGCGCGGCGTTCTGCGACCCGCGGGACCGCTTCTTCGTGACGCCGAAGGACGTCGATCTCTCGGTCAGACGGATCTCCCGGCTGCTCGCGGACGCGCTCTCGTCTCTTTTCTCCCTGCCGCAGGAGGAAAAATAAAAAAGCGGCGCCCGCCGGGCGCCGCATTGTCAGGCGCAAAATTAATCGCTCGCTTCCGCAACGATCCCGTCGAGGAAGGCAATGAACGCGGTCTTGGTTTCGTCGAGGGGACGGTCGTTTTCAAAAACGTAATCGTAGGGATAGTCCTCTACGCCGTCGTCAGAAGCGTTGCCGTAGGCGGCGCGCTCGCAGCGTTCGCCCCCGCGGACGAGCAGGGTCTTCGCCGCGCCGTCGGTCGCGGCGACGAACTTCCGGATCTCCTCCGGCTCGCGGATGTGGACGAAGAGCAGTTCGTCGTCCGACGAAAGAAAGGCGCGGTAGCAGTTCGCGAGATAGGTCGTCGGGTAGTCGTTGTACGCCGCCGTCAGCGCTTTCAGGTCCGATAAGAATTTCCGCGCGCGGTCGGTCTTCTCCCCCTGCCAGCCGCAAGCGGCGGCGAGTTCCTTGATCGGGGTGATCGAGGAGACGTTCTCGGTCTTATACCGTTCCGCGGCGAAGCGGCAGAGCGTATCCTTCCCCACCCCGCCTTTTCCGTTGATCACGATCGTCAGTTTCATCATATCCTCCCGACAGGTCAGGGACGGAAGTCCATCATCGCCTCTACGTTGATCTCGTCGCCGACAAGCGTGCGGAACCAGACGCGGCGGATCCCCTCCGGCGTCGTTTCCTCGCCCGACAGAACCGTCAGCGTCTCGCCGAGTTTCGCCTCGTGGCGGTAGTTGATCGACGCCCCGATCAGTTGCCCCGCGGCGGGATCGGGGAGAAAATCGTAGAGGAGATTGGCGTAACCGGTGTTGTTCATATGTCGGTTCACGTCGACGTCCGACCAGAAGATCTTACGCTCGCCGACGGGCGAGAGTTTGACCGAATCGGGGATCAGGAACCGGATCGGCGCCGAGAGGACGGGGGCCTCCCCTCCGCTGTACCCGTCGCCGAGCGCCTCGACCCGCGCCAGCCGCCCGGCGTTCAGGTCGTAGAGCGCCCAGACCGACTGCCCCGCGGCGACGGTCTTCCCCGCCTCGTCGATCAGCCGGTAGCCGCGCTCGAACGAGTACCCGCGCGACGGAAGCGCGAAGGTCTCGACCGTCAGTTCCTCGTACTGCATGATCGGGCGAACGAAATCGACGCACATCCGCGAGAGCAGAAAGGAGAGCCCGCGCTCCATCAGTTCGTCGTAGGACGGCCCCTCGCTTTTCATCTGGCGGTTCGCCGCCTCCTGCATCCAGCGCCAGACCGCCGAGGGGCGCGCGATATGCCGCGCGTCGGTGTCGTGGACGAGGACGGATACGTGCATCGAATAACTCATTTTTTTGCCTCCGTTCGGTCGGGGACGGTCTCCCCGTCCGCATCCCGTTTATTATAGCACGGAGGGAAAGCGGTTGTCAAGGGCGACCGACGGTCGAAACGGCGTAAAGATCGTCGAGCGGAAGCGCGAGATCGTCGAGGTAAAAGCGGCGGAACGGAAGGTCGATCCGCAGAAAGCGCCCCCGCCGCGTCAGATATTCCCCGCAGCGGAAATAGGTCACCGAGAGCAGATCCCCCGGCACGAGGTCGATCAGACGGCGGTTGAGTTCCTCCGCCGCCTCCTCCGACAGCTCGATCCGCGCGACGGGGCGGAACTCCGCCCGTTTCAGATAAGCCGGTCGCTCGGAGAGCGCCTCGAACGACGAAAACTGCTTCGCCCTCTCGCCTCTCGCCATCCCGATCCGATCCCCTTTTCCGGCAAACGCCTCTCCCGTCATCTTTCCGTCCTCGCTTTCGTGAATTTATTTTCACGATCAGTATAGCACGGCAAAACGCGCTTGTCAATAGGTTTTGCGAAAAAAGTCACGGGTTATGTGACAATCATAGGAAATGGAAACAAAAAATCCCGTGAAAAGACGACCTTTTCACGGGATTTGTCGCGTTTCGGGAGACGTTTTGCCGCGGAACGAGGGTCAAACCGAGGCGGGAACGCCGTCGGATCCGGACGCGGGCTCGCCGTCGGAGCGTTCGGGTTATATCGGTCTTTTCCCTTGCACCGTCAGACGGTCCCGACGACCGTCAGCGTCCCGGCGCGCGTTTTCCGCTTGCTTTTCCCTGACGGGCGTGGTATAATAGGGGAAAACGATTGCCGGGAAAACCGGGGGGAGAATACAATGGCTTTTTTTGAAGTACAATGCACGTCCGAGTCGCTCGGAAAACAGGTGCGGGTGAACGTGGTGATCCCGGGAGATCGCCGGGGGAACGCGGGGGATCTGCCCGTGATCTGGCTGCTCCACGGGCTCTCGGACGACGAGAGCATGTGGGCGCGGAAGACCTCGGTCGAGCGTTACGCCGAGGGTCACAAATTTGCCGTCGTGATGCCGAACGGGGACCGGAGTTGGTACCTGAACCAACCCTCCGGACGCTACGAGGACTATATCGGGGAGGAACTGCCGGCGCTGATACGCGGCTACTTCCCCTACCTCTCGCAAAAGCGCGAGAACAATATGATCGCGGGGCTCTCGATGGGGGGCTTCGGGGCTCTGCACACCGCGCTGAAACGCCCCGACCGTTACGGCGCCGTCGCCTGCTTTTCGGGGGCGTTCCGGATCGCCGCGCCGGAGTGGACGCGGCTGCTTACGGCGGAGGGCGTGATTCCGGGCGACCCCACGGGAACCGACGCCGACGTCTACGACCTCGCCGAAAAAACGCGGGAGAGGGCGGATAAATTCCCGGTCTATCTCTCCTGCGGCACCGAGGACGCGGTGCTCCCTTTCACCGTCGATATGCGCGACGCGCTCACGCGGGCGGGCTACCCCGTCACTTGTTCCGAGACGCCGGGCAACCACGCTTGGGTTTTCTGGGATCGTGAGATCAAGCTGGCAATGGACTGGTGGACGGACGTCCGCCGGGCGGCGAAATGAGGATCGGACACGGGTTCGGTCCGGTGTTCGACGAAAACTCCCGGGTGTTGATCCTCGGGAGTTTTCCGTCGGTCGACTCGCGGAAGATCGGCTTTTATTACGGGCATCCGCAGAACCGTTTCTGGCGGGTGCTCGGCAGGGCGCTCCACGATCCGGCGCCCGACGGGATCGAAGCGAGGAAAGCGTACCTTCTCCGCCACGGCGTCGCGCTCTGGGACGCGATCGAGTCCTGCGAGATCGTTTCGGGCTCCGCAGATTCCGCGATCCGGAACCCCGCGCCCGCCGACCTCTCGCGCATCCTTTCGGTCGCGCCGATCCGCGCGATCTTCTGCAACGGGTCGCTCTCCTATTCTCTTCTGCAAAAGGGCGGCGCCGCCCCCGCCGGGATCCCCCTCTTCCGCCTCCCGTCCACGAGCCCCGCGAACGCCGCGTGGTCGGAGGAACGGCTGCTCGTCGAGTGGATGTGCGTCGGGGAGTGGGCGCGCGGCGAAAAAGACTGACGCCCCGGAAAACGTATTCTTTTAAAAACGGAAACGCTCGCCCGTTTCCTTCACCGCCAAACGAAATACCGCCCGCCGTTTCCGGCGGGCGGTATTGTTTTGATTCGTTACGGGAGTTCGTAGTAGTTGACCGAGGGCCATCCGTTCTCGCCGAGCGGGGTCGGACAGTTATACAGGTTGCCCTCGAAGGGGACCAGCGTGATCGTCCCGGCGGGAGCCGTGAAGGTCGCGAGTCCGCCGTCCTCGGTCGCGTGCGTCGTGCCGACGAGCACGCCGTTCACCGAGATCGCCCAACCGCCGGCGGCAACGCCGGAAACGTAATAGTTGAGCGTTCCGCTGCCCGACGCCGTGAAGTTGAACGAGGTCGTGCGACGGGTCGCGCTCGTGACGAAGACCGCCGCCGTGTTGCCGAGCACCGCGCCCTTGACGGTCGAGTTCGAGATCGGAGTCGCCGTCAGACTGTTGGGATCGGACGCGTCGCAGACGTACATCGCGTTCAGGATCTGGTTGGTGGCAGACCCGGTATTCGGGCTGATCTCCACACGCCCCCAGTAGCCGTCGTTTCCGTTGTTGGTCGGGTTGATCTGGCTGCCGTTGACGTTGTAGTTGTTGTTCGTGCCGCCGATCTTCGTGATGCTGTCGCCGCCGAAAACGTTCTGCACGACGAGTTTCGCGTCGTTTTCGTTCACGACGGTGATCGTGTTGCCGGAGATGGTCGGCTCGGTCGGTACGTGGAGCAGGAAGGTCTTTTTATAGGATCCGCTCGTCGCCGTGATGTTGTCGAAGACGAAGAAGTAGAGTTCCTCGTTCGGGTCGGCTGTGTCGAAGACGGTCAGCATCCGGCGGGTGACCTCGGTCGCACGGCTGTTGTCGTAGGCGGGCGTGATGTCGCCGGCGATATAGGCGTACGCCGGGGTATTCTGCGCCTGATCGGAATAGCCGTAGGCGTAGCCCGTGACGGTCCCGGTCTTGTAGGTGTCGCTCATCCAGTTGCTGTAACTTCCCGCCTCGCTCGGCCGTTTCTGTCCGCCGACGTTGTAGGTCCCGGTCCCCTTCTTGATGAGGAGACTGTTGTGCGCGATGGTCGCCTGATGATAGTACTTGAAATGGTCGTCGCCGTACTTATCGTAGGAACCGGTATCGCCCGCGAGCATTCCCTTATACCAGATCTGGAACTGTCCCGCGTCGGCGTGGTCGTGGTTCGCGCCGGTACGGACGCCGATCTTCATCAGCGTCGCCGCCTGCGTCGAATCCCAGGCGTCGCGCGCGATCATCTGTCCGAGCCAGCCGCCGTTGTAGAGGATCTTCGGCATCCCGGCGTGGGCGTTGGACGCCGGCTGAACTCCGCCGGACGAGCAGATCAGGTATTCCCCGACGCTCGCGGTGACGGTGAAGTTCGTGTTGAACTTCGAGTAACTGTATTGCCCGTCTTGAAGCTGTTTCCGCATCGTCGAATCGTTGAAGAGGTGCGACGAGAGCAGAGCGGCGCGTCCGTAGTCCTGGAAGCCCCGGTCGTTCGTGTGGTTGTCGCCCGATTCAAACGAGTGCCGGTTTCCGCTGTAGGAGGGCAGTTCGTAGGAGTAGACGGTGCGCATGACCTGCTGCATCCCGTCGACGTCGTAGGGGATCTCGCCGGTCGCCGCCTTCAGGAGCAGCGCCGAGAACAGGTCGGAAGTGAAGCGGATGCGGACGTAGAGCGAGGCGCCCTGCGGCACCATCCCCGCCTGATACCAGGTATTGCGGACGGGAACGAACTCGCTGTATACGCGGTTGGCGATATAGTTCCACCAGCCGGGATACTCGTCGTAGATCGCGATGGCGAACGACAGGTAGTCGCGCAGGATCTGGTATTCGCAGCCGTGTCCCGAAACGGCGTTCTGTCCCGAGGGCGGGAAGCCGACCTCCATCCGGGCGCCGGACTGGTTCGAGCCGGAGCAGACCTTCTTCTGAATGGCGAGGACGATCTGCTGTTTGTCGGTCGCGGTCAGAAGGTCGTGGCACCAGTCGTAGACGCAGGCGGCGTTATACATCACGAAGCCGAACTGGCGGCATTGGTCGCCCGTGATCCGCTGGAAATCCATCCGTTTCAGATAGTTTTTCAAGGCGTAGATCGCGAGATACCCGTTCGCCTTGTTCCCCGTCAACTGGTAGTCGAGGGCGAGCATCTGCAACTTGTTCAGCATCCCGCCGTCGAAGTTATGGAAGCCGTCGTCGCGGTTCTCCGCGGGACCGAGCATTCCCCACGTCCGGTCGTCGAAGGCGGCGACGTAGTAGGCGTCCTTGGCGGCAGCCGGCGCGTTTTCAAGCGCCGTCCGGATCCCCGGAATATCGCTTGCGTTGAACATCACGCGCGGATGTTGCCCCAACGTCGGGTGCTTGTTGAGCGCGGTGTAGGACGTGCCGTTTCCGAGGTTGGTCGTGATGCTCCCCGAACCGAAATCGGAATTCGAGAAGTTGGCGATCTGCGCCTGCCAGTTCGCGATCTCGGTGTAGTACGCGACCTGATCGACCCAGAACTCGAAATCGCCGCAGAGATCGCAATGGAACTGCTGCCATCCCGGATCGGTCGCCGTCGGAGCCGTAAGGATCTTGCCGTTTTGCAGGTTCACGTGTCCGCAGACGTGGCAGGCGTAGAACGCCGACACCCCGCCGTAAACGATGGAGTTTTCGTCCTCCATGAACGCGTTGATGTAGTAAACGGTCGTATATTTCGCACGCGGAACGTTGTTGAAATCGACCTCGATCCACCAGCGTCCCGTCGGCGCGGGATAGTCGATCCCGTCGATGGTCACGTAAGTTTTCGCCACGGTAGTGGCGCTGAGCGTACAGCCGGAACCGTAAACCGTCGGGTTGGTATTGGTCTCCGAGAAGACGAACCCGGCGCGTTCAAAGTTCAGCGTGTTGACCGTAAAATAGAATTTCAAAGAGACGGTGTCGTTTGAAAGCGACGCCCCCGGCGCGGGGAACGCGGCGTAATTCTGGATCGGTTCGGTCGGTTCGTCGGCGGAACCGAAGAAAGTCAGAAACAGAGCAAGCGCGAGAGCAAGAACGAAGAAGGTTGAAACGAAGGCGACTGTGCGCCAACGTTTTTTCGTTTTGGTTTGCATCAGTTTTCTCCTTTTTTCTGTCGTCGGGTCAAATCTGTTGTCAAAAAACGTACCTGACTCGGTACCGTCAGCCGCGGTTTTTCCGGAAAAGAATACCGTCGGGACGGAGTTCCGTAACCCCCGACCCGGCTCTCTAAATGCCGTCCCTGCTACGCATCGTCGTACTCCTTTTCATCATACTCCCGCTCACGCGGTGGCGTTATGCACCTCTATTATACACCGCCCCCGTCAAAAAGGCAAGTATTTATGCAATTTTTATATTAAAAATATTGAATACTGCCAAAAAACGCTCTCAAATCGGGGCAGAAACAAAAAAGGGCGCCGCGCGCAATTTCTGCGCGCGGCGCCGCAAAGGCGGATATTACGGAAGCTGATCGAAGCCGAACGAAGGCCATTCGTTCTCGGGGAGCCGATCCCCCAGATCGAACGGGGCGCTTCCCTGACGGAGCGTGATCGCCGTTCCCGCGGGAGCCGTGAAGGTGAAGATCCCGCCCTCGGCGGTCACGGTCCCGGCGTTGACGACGGCGCCGCCAGATTCGACCAGCCAATCGCCCTCGGCAAGCCCCGAAACGTAGTAGTTCAGGTAGCCCGCGCCGGGCGCGGTGAAACTGAACTCCGCGGAGCGTCTGTCCGCCGCCGTGACGAACGCCGCGGCGGTATTGCCGATCACGGCGCCCTTGACGACGGAAGACGAGATCGCCGTCGCCGTGAGTCCGGGATCGTCGCTGCTGTCGCAGACGTACATCACGTTCAGAAGGATATTCTCCTTGCTTCCCGTGTTCGGGCTGATCTCGACGCGCCCCCAGTAGCCGTCGCTCTGCGCGTAGTTCGTGTTGCCGACGACGCAGCCGGCGGATTTTGTGATATTGTCGCCGCCGTAAACGTTTTGCAAAACGAGTTTTCCGCCGTCGCCGTGGAGCGTCGACACCGTTTTGCCGTTGATCGTCGGCTCGTTCAGCGTATGGAGCAGGAAGACCTTTTTATAGGAGGCGGAGTTCGACGCGATATCGTCGAAGACGAAGAAGTACATCGGCGCGGAGGCGTCGGCGGTATCGTAGACCGCGAGCATCCGGCGGTCGGCGCGCGTCAGGTTCGCGCCCGCGACGTAGGCGCCGGCAAGATCGCCGGCGATATAGGCGTAGAGCGGCGTCGTTTTTTCGGCGTCGGCGTAGGCGTACTGATAGCCCGTCACGGTGCCCGTCGTATAGTTGGCGTTCGACCACGCCGAGAGCGAGCCGACCTCGCCCGGCTGTTTCTGCCCGTAGACCGTCGAGCCGTTTTGCAGAACGATCGAGTTGTGGGCGATCGTCGCCTGATGGTACTTGGTATGTCCTGCCGAGCCGTAATCGTCGTAGTCGCCGGCGTCCCCGGCGAGGATGCCGTGATAGTAGATCTGGAACGATCCGGCGTCGGCGTGATCGTGGTTCCCCGTCATCTTCTGCCCGATCTTCATCTTGACCGTCGCGCCGTTGCCCCAGTTCTGGTGCGCGATGATCTGTCCGAGCCAGCCGCCGTTATAGAGGATCAGGTCCATATCGTCGTAGCGCCGGTTCTTGTTGCCGACGGCGTTCCCCGATTGCAGGATCAGGTAGGAGACCGAGTCGACGTAGGAGTAACTCGAATACGCCGCCCAACTCATCGCCGTGTCGTCGTCGAAGAGGTAACCCGAGATCATCCCGCAGATCGCGAGTTGTTTCAGCGTCTCGTTGCCCGATCTGCCCTCGTCGTCGCCCTCCTCGAAGACGCGGTTGGTGCCGTTCGTCACGTTGGAGTAGGCGGAGCGCATGACCTGTTTCATCCCGGCGTTATAGGGGTTTACGCCGGTCGCGCTCTTGACGAGCCACGCGCTCCAGAGGTCGGAGGCGAAGCGGATCGACAGATAATTGGAAAGCCCCTGCGGAACGTATCCCGCCTCGTAGTAGGCGTTACGGACCGGGACGAACTCCTCGTAGAACCGTCCCCCGATGAAATCCCACCATCCGGGGTACTCGTCGTAGATCGCGATGGCGAACGCGAGGTAATCGCGCAGGATCTGGCGCTCGGAGCCGTGCCCCGTCATCGCCTGCTGCCCTTTCGGCGGGAAGCCGACCTCCATCCGCACGCCGGAATTGTTCGAGCCCGAGACGATCTTCTTCTCGACGCCGAGAACGATCTGCTCCTTGTCGGTCGCGTTCATCAGATCGTGGCACCAGTCGTAGACGCACGCCGCGACGAACATGATCTGCCCGTGCTGGCGCTCCTGATCGCCCGACATCGACCGGATATCGATCGTTTTCAGATAGTTCTTCATCGAAAGGATCGCCTGATAACCCGAGATCAGGTTCCCCGTCAACTGATAATCGAACGCCATCGCGCGAATATCGGCAAGCACTCCCTCGTCGTAGTTGTGGGTGCCGTTCGGTTTGTCGCTTCCCGTGTGATTGGAGGCGGCGGGCAGGATCCCGTCGGTGCGTTCGTCCGCCATCTCGCGGAAAGCCGCGGCGATCGAGGCGTGCGTCCCGTCGCCGAGCGTTTCGTTGATGCGGTCAATCTCGCTCTCGGTGAAGAGGACGCGCGGGTGCTGTGCCGTCGGATCGCGGAGCGGCGCGTCGTAGGACGTCCCGGCGGCAGCCGCCAGATTCGTCGTGACGCTTCCCCCTCCGAAGTTCGAGTTCGTGAATGAGGCGATCTGCGTTTGCAGTCCGGGGACGGTGAACGCCGCCGTGACCCCGAGGTTCTTCGTTTTGCCGTAGCCGATCGACCCGTCGTCGACGAAGGGACGGACGTAGAGCGCGCCGTCAAAATAGCTCTTGGGGATGCCGGTCACCTTGACAGCGACCCAAAAACGCCCCGAGGACGCCGTGATCTCTTCCCCGTTCGCCCAGACGGATCTGTGGACGGATAAGGTCTCGTAAACGTGGCTGTCTTCCCCGCCGACGGTCGGCGTCCGATTCGTCTTCGAGAAGACGAAACCGACGCGGGAATATTCGAGCGAGTCGACCGTGAAGAGGAAGCGGAGCGAGGTCGAACTTGATTCGAGGGTGTCGCCCGCGATCGTCTGGAATCCGAAGTCCGCGATCCCCTCCGCCTCTTCGACGGCGGACCCGCGGAACGAAAAGAACAGGATCAGGACGAGGGCGAGGATCGCGGTCAGAAGGACCGACAGGACCGTCACTCTCTTTTTTGCGGCGCAGTTTTTCATCGTTTTCTCCTTTTTGACCTTTCCCGAATGAGGTTGGGTTTGGAAAACCTTGACTTTATTATAGCAAAAAGCGAATCGAAAAACAAGGGTTTACCCGAAAACGGGAAAACAGATTTTCTTTTTGACAAATCCCGGGCACCCGTCGGATCGCGCGGGAACGCACGGGAAAAGATACGGCGCCTGCCGGAGCAGGCGCCGTATCTTTTGCGCGTTTGCGTCTTACAGCGTCGAGAGGTCGTAGGGCGTTCTCTGATAGACCGAGTAGTTCAGCCAGTTCGAGAAGAGCAGATTGGCGTGCCCTCTCCACAGGTTCTTCGGCGCGTGGCGCGGATTGTCGTAGGGGAAATAGTTGACCGGGACCTCGATCGGAAGTCCGCGGGCGACGTCGCGGAAATACTCCTTGGCGAGCGTGTCGCTGTCGTACTCGGCGTGCCCCGTGACGAAGATCCGGCGCAGATCGCGGCTGGCGGCGATATACAGCCCCGCGTCCTCCGAGACGGCGAGAACGTCGAGATCGGGACAGGCGGCGACGTCCTCCAAGCGCACCTCGCTGTGCCGCGAGTGGGGGGCGAGGAATTCCTCGTCGAACCCGCGGAGAAGCGGATGCCGCAGATCGCAGGCGCGGTGACGGAAGATCCCGAACACCTTATGTCCCGTCGGATACTTCGGGATGCCGTAGTGATAGTAAAGCCCCGCCTGCGCCGCCCAGCAGATGTGGAAGACCGAGTAGACGTTGTTCTTCGACCATTCCATGATCTCGCAGAGTTCCCGCCAGTAATCGACCTCCTCGTACTCCATCCCCTCGACCGGGGCGCCGGTGATGATGAGTCCGTCGAACCGCTGATCCTTCACGTCGGAGAAGTCCTTGTAGAAGGTCTCCATATGCGCGGCGGAGGTGTTGGTCGATTTGTAACTCGCGGTTTTGAGCAGGGTCAGGTCGATCTGCAAGGGCGTGTTCGACAAGAGACGGATCAGTTGCGTCTCGGTCGTCACCTTCGTCGGCATCAGGTTCAGGATCGCGATACGGAGAGGACGGATGTCCTGCGTCGTCGCGCGGTCCTCATCCATCACGAAGATGTATTCGTTTTCAAGCGTTTGCTTTGCCGGGAGTTGACCCGGGATCCTGATCGGCATCGTTCAATCTCTTTTCTTGTTTGGTTTAGGCGTTCTCGCCGCGCGACCGTGCGAGCGCGGCGTTCAGATCCGCCGCGTAGCTTTCGGTTCCGTAATCGGTCGGAGCCGGAACGCGAAGCAACTCTTCCCCGCTCTTCGCCACGACGGCGAACTCGGAATGGGGGATCGCCGCGCCCTCGACCGAGCCGTACTCGATCCGGTCGATCTCGGAGAAGTCGTATTCTCCCTCCGACGCGGAGCCGCCCTCGTCTTCGACGATCGAAAAGCACTCCGTGAGGAAGAACAGCCGCTCTCCCCGGATCCCGACGGCGGCGACGCGGTAACGGGAGGTGACGCACTTTCCGAGCGCGCCGCGGCGGGTCAGCAGCCCATCTCCCTCGGTCACGAAATCGCCGATCACGGTGATCTCCATTTTCGGTTCGGGGTGCTTGACGTCGAGATACCTGTCTTCGAGTTCCGACGCGAGACGGTCGGTCTCGCCCTTGATCTGCTCCTCGACGTCGGAGAAGCGCACGTTCAACTCGCGGTTGATAAGGACGCACGCCGCCCCGATGATGAGCGAGACGAATCCGAGGATGCGGAAAAAGACGAGGAGAGGGACGGCAAGCAGGAAGAAGAAGCCGCCGATATAGCCGAGCGCCTTTCTCGGCTTGAAATAGGTCCGGTTGATCTGATAGTTCATATTCACGGGGAAACCTCCCTTCGGGGAGAGAAGGCGGATCCGCCGAAAACGGGCGGAACGGACCTCAAAGGTCAGTCCGATGAAGTCGTCATTCGAGGATCGCCTCGTCCCACATGGCGGGCGGCTCGTAACCGAGGAGCCGTACCGTCGTCGCGGCGAGGGCGGAGAGCCCGAAGCCCTCCTGCCCGACCTTGACGGTGTAGCGTCCGTCGGCGTTCGGGTCGAACACGACGCAGGGGACGGGGTTCAGCGTGTGGCTGGTCTTCGCCTTGCGGTTGCCCGCCGCGTCGGTCTTCGGCGCGCCGGTCTTCTTGTCGATCTCGAACATCTCGTCGGCGTTGCCGTGATCCGCCGTGATGATCGCCGCGCCGTGGAGCCGTTCGATCACGGGCAGGATGCGGGCGAGCTGCAGGTCAAGCGCCTCCATCGCGCATTCGGTGGCGAGGAA
The DNA here is from genome assembly GCA_017961575.1 of Clostridia bacterium. GTDB lineage: Bacteria > Bacillota > Clostridia > Oscillospirales > CAG-272 > UBA1740. The sequence goes on from JAGCXA010000032.1 coordinate 18,877, forward strand.
GTTCCCGGTGTGCCCGACCATATCGCCGTTCGGGAAGTTGACGCGGAGATACTTGTACTTCCCGCTTTCAAGGCATTCGATCAGGCGGTCGGTGATCTCGGCGCACTTCATCCACGGGCGCTGCTCGAAGGGCACGACGTCGGAGGGGACCTCGATATAGGTTTCGAGTTCCTCGGAGAACTTGCCCGAACGGTTGCCGTTCCAGAAGTAGGTGACGTGTCCGTATTTCTGCGTTTCCGAGATCGCGAGTTCGGGGATCCCGGTCGCGACGAGGTATTCGCTCATCGTGTTCGAGATCTCGGGGGGATTGACGAGGAAGTGCGAGGGGATATGCGCGTCGCCGTCGTATTCGAGCATCCCGGCGTAAAAGACCTTCGGGACGCGGACGCGGTCGAAGGCGGCAAAGTCGTCCCCGCCCTCGAACGCCCGGCTGATTTCAAGCGAGCGGTCGCCCCGGAAATTGAAGAAGATCACGCTGTCGCCGTCCTCGACCGTCCCGACGGGTTTTCCGTCCCGTCCGACGACGAAGGGGGGCAGATCCTGGTCGATCACGCCGTATTCCTTACGGTACGCCGTGATCGCCTCCTCGGCGGACAGAAAGAAGCGTCCCTCTCCGAGCACGTGGGTCTTCCAGCCGCGTTCGACCATCGCCCAGTTCGCCTCGTAGCGGTCCATCGTGATCTGCATCCGTCCGCCGCCCGACGCGATCATCACGTCGAAATCGGGGGAACGGAGCCCGTCGAGGAACGCTTCAAAGGGACGGACGTAATCGAGCGCCGAGGTCTCGCCGACGTCGCGGCCGTCAAGCAGGATATGGACGCGGACGCGCTTGATCCCGTCGGCTTTCGCGCGGACGAGCATGGCTTTCAGGTGGTCGATATGCGAGTGGACGTTGCCGTCCGAGAAAAGGCCGAGGAAATGGAGCGTGCCGCCCGATGAGAGAACCTGCGAGACCGCCGCCTTCCACGAGTCGGACGAGAACATCTTGCCGCTCTCGATCGAGTTCGAGACGAGTTTCGCGCCCTGCGCGAAGACCTGTCCCGCGCCGAGGGCGTTGTGCCCGACCTCGGAGTTCCCCATATCGTCGTCGGAGGGGAGACCGACGGCGGTCCCGTGCGCTTTCAGTCTGACCGTCGGGTAGTCCCGCATCAGTCGGTCGAGGGTCGGCGTATGCGCCGCCGCGACGGCGTTCCCGCCGTTGTCGGGCGCAAGACCCACGCCGTCCATCACGATCGTGAGAAGCGGTCCTTCCACTCCCTTGAATTTGCCTTTTTTGAGTGCCTGTACCATATTGATTCCTTTCGTGCCACGGGGATCAGACGTCCGCCTCGGCAAGATATTTATAACCGTTTTCCTCGATGTACTTCTTCCGCTCGGCGAGCGCGTCGCCCATCAGCGTTTCAAAAACGCGGACGGTCTCGGCGGCGTCGGAGGGGGTGATCATAATGAGCCGCCGGGTCGCGGGGTTCATCGTCGTCTGCCACATCATATCGGGTTCGTTCTCGCCAAGCCCTTTCGAGCGTTGCAGAGTGTAGGAGCGACCCCCGAGCCGCGAGACGATCGCCTGCTTCTCCTGCTCGTTGTAGGCGAACATCGTCTCGTTCCCCGCCGTGATCTCGAAGAGGGGGGATTCCGCGATATAGATCTTCTTCATCTCGATCAAGGTGGGGAGAAGCCGGTAGAACATCGTCAGCAGCAGCGTCCGGATCTGGAACCCGTCCTCGTCGGCGTCGGTGCAGATGATGATCTTGTTCCAACGGAGCGCGGCGGGATCGAAGGGGACGACGTCGCCCTTCACGCCGGACGGGATCTCGACCCCGCATCCGATCACGCGGAGCAGGTCGACGATGATCTTGCTCTCGAAAATGCGGGCGTAGGTACTCTTCATACAGTTGAGCGTCTTGCCGCGCACCGGGATGATCGCCTGAAACTCGGCGTCTCTCCCGAGTTTGCAGGACGTGAGCGCCGAATCGCCCTCGACGATGTAGAGTTCGCGGAGCGCGGGATCCTTCGAGCGGCAGGCGACGAACTTCTCGACCCGGCTTGTCACGTCCATCGAACCCGCCAATTTCCGCTTCACGTCGATGCGGGCGTGCTCTGCGCTCTCGCGGCTCCGCCGGTTGAGCAGAACCTGCGCCCCGAACTGCGCCGCGGCGGTCGGATTCTCGGCAAAATACACTTCGAGCGAGTTCTTGATATATTCGGTCAGCGCCTTCGTAATGAAGGGGTTGTTGATCGCCTTCTTCGTCTGGTTCTCATAGGAGGTCTGGGTCGACGCGGAACTGATGACCACGGTCAAGCTTTCAAGAACGTCCTGATAGGTGATCTTCTTCTCGTTCTTATTGTACTTCCCCTGCGCCGAAAGATACTTGTCGATCGCGTAGGTGAAACCGGTCCGCACCGCCCGGTCGGGGCAGCCGCCGTGTTCGAGAAAACTGGAATTGTGGTAGTATTCGGCGACCCCGCCGCTTTTCATCAGGCAGAAGGCGATCTCGGCGCGCATCCGGTACTCGGGCTTGTCCTCGCGGTCGCGCCCGCTGGTCTCCATCTTCCAGAGGACGGGTTCGGTCACCGAGTCGTTTCCCGCGAGTTCGCGGATATAGTCGGAGACCCCGTTCTCGTAACGGTATTCGCTCGTGTCGAACGAGCCGTCCTCGCGCTCGATCTTCAAGCGGAAGGTCAGCCCGCCGTTGACGACCGACTGCTGTTTTAAGGTGGTCTTAAAGTACTCCTCCGGGATCGCGACGTCGGTGAAGACTTCGAGATCGGGAAGCCAGCGGATCACGGTTCCCTGCCGCTTCTTGTCCTTTTGCGTCAGGGGACGCACGGAGAGTTCCGACGCGGGGTTGCCGCGCTTGAAAGAGATCGTCGAACATTCCCGTCCGTTGTAGGAGGCGACGGTCATATACTCCGAACTGTACTGCGTCGCGCAGGCGCCGAGCCCGTTCAGACCGAGCGAGAAGGTGTAGGCGGACGCGCCGCCGTTGTTGTCGTATTTGCCCCCGGCGTAGAGTTCGCAGAAGACGAGTTCCCAGTTGTACCGCTTTTCCTTCCGGTTATAGCCGAGCGGCACGCCGCGCCCGAAATCCTCGACCTCGATCGAACGGTCGCGGTAGACCGTGACGACGATGGCGTCGCCGAACCCCTCGCGCGCCTCGTCGACCGAGTTCGCCAAAATCTCGAAGAAGGAATGTTCGCACCCCTCGAGCCCGTCCGAACCGAAGATGACGGCGGGGCGGCGGCGGACGCGATCCGCGCCTTTCAGTTGGGAGATGCTCTGGTCGTTGTAGGCCGCGTTTCCGCCCTTTCCCTTCGCCACGGCGTCCCCCTTCCCCGGCACAAACTCCGGCAGTTTACTTTACATAAAAAAGTATATCATTTCAATCGGGGAATGTCAAGAAAACGACGGCTTTTTTTCTCGATTCCTCGCTTGCCGGAACGAAAGAGGCGGAGAGGACGTAAACGCCCGCTCCGCCTTGCTGATTTGATTTTCGCGTCTTGCCGGCGGAAGATCATTCCGCGGGCGCGACGATGCTCCAGGTGAACGAGAAATCCAGAACGTACGCATAGGAGAGATAGATGACGTCGCTCGCGCCGTGGTCGTCGCCCGTCACCGAGATCACGAAAGCGTTTTCGCCCTCTCCGTAAACGTAGTCCTCGGTCAAAAGCCGCACGTAGGGTTGGGTCTCGTCGAATCCGTAGTTGCCGAAGGGATCGTTGACAAGATACACGAACCCGCCGAGCTCGTAGGCGCCGATCTCGTTCTGATTACTGTAGAAGCCGTGTCCGTCGGGGTTCCAATCGTTGCGTTCGACCTCGATCCCGTAGAACGTCATACGGTCCATTCCGACGGAGGACGAATAGTAGTGGTCCGGATCGTATTCGACCTCGTACGGGGCGTTTGCCCTCTCGCCGTCGATCAGGAGATAGAGATCGTCGAGCGTAATGATCTTCTTGGTGATCTCGTAGTCGGTCGTTCCGACGCCTTCCTGCGTGATCGGATTCGAGTTGTTATCCTCGCCGTAAACCCACCCGGTGGGCAGCGTGATGACGACGCCCTCGTATCCGTCGGCGTATTCCGACGCCGAAACGGTTGCCGTACGACGGTTTGCGCCGACGCCGCCGCCCTCAAAGCCGTCTCCGTATTGATCATAATACCAAACGAACAGTCCGGCGGGGACTCCGGTCACGGTCGGGTTGCCGGTACCGTACACGTAACTGCCCTCGTTGACAAAGCTCATACCCGACGCGTCGATCACGTTGTTCAGGATGGTCCATTCGACGCCGTCTCCGCCCGCTTCGTTGTACCAGAGGACGAGCGTGAAGTTCTCGTCCACGCCGTCCTTCAAGTGCACGGGAAGCACCGTCTTATACTTACCGATCGCGGAGGTGTTCGCCGCGATCTGCCAGTCGCCGTCGAAGAAGTAGGTGATCGGCGCGCCGAGTTCCGCGTAGTCGGCGAGGTCGAAAGCGTCCTCGGCGACGCCGTCGTAACGCCAGACCGTCCGATTGCCGTAATTGTCGAAATAGGTCGAGATGATCGCGGCGCAGGGAGCGCGCGTGACGGTCTTGTTTTCGCCGGTGTAGTAACTGTAATAACCGTCGTTGATCCATACGCCGAAGGTTCCCGAGAAGTTGGGATATACGGTCAGGGTGGCTTTTTCGATCTGCCAGGTCGTTTCAACGGAGGTCACTTCGTCGTTCCCCATCACGAAAACGTAGTTTCCGCCCTCGACCGACAGGGTCGCCACCGTCTTATAGTACCCGGCGTTCACGCTTCCGACCCCGATATAGTCGAACACGAACTCGCCGCGTTCGTTCGCCGTCACGGCGACGGTCTGGATGGGTTCCGCCCCGTACACGCCCTCGGTCGTACCGTAGTAGACCCGGTAGGTGACGGTCGGGTAAAGTCCCTCTTGGTTGAGGTAATCCGACGAGGCGGAAAGGTCCAGCGCCTTTCTCTGCGCACGTCCGTTGTAGACGAAGTTTCCTTCCCTGACGTCGAACCAGTTGCCCTCGACGTCGACGTTCTGGCGTCCCTGCCACGAGTAACCCCAGACCGCGACCGTCGCCGGCTTGACCGTGACGGTCAGGTCGATCTCGATCGGGTTATAGTTCTTGCTGGGCTGAAAAACGTAACGCAGCGTCCGGGTCCCGGCGACGAACGGCGCCTCGTCGTCGTAGGTCAGCGTGGAAACGGCGCCGTCGAACCAAACGCCCTGCTCCGTCAGGAGAGCGTGGGTCTCGGAGGTCAGAGTCAGCCACGCGCCGTCGTATTCGTAGGTTCCGCCGGGTCTGTATTCGGTCTCGGCGCAAAGGGTCGCGGAGGCGACGGCAGCCGGCATCGTAAAGTCGACGGGGTCGATCACGACGCGGAAGATGGCGGGGCCGGTGATCGGCGCGCCGTCCTCCCAACGGTAATTCTCCCGGACCGCCTTGGTTTCGTCAAGCGTGACGCTGACGGTGAAATACGTCTCGTTGACGTAGGTGGCGTACGAAACGCCCTCGGTCAGGAACAGTCCCGTGTCGTCCACGTTGGTCCTGACGTCGACGGGCTGCCCCTCGTTGTAGTCGAAATGGTAGTAGTCGACCCCTTCCACCGTGACCTTTCTTCCGTTCAGAATGGTCGGGTACGCCAGGGGCTTCGGCGTGATGACCCATTGCGCCACCTCGACGACGACCTGATTGTCCCCGAAAACGTAGTTGTCCTGACACTCGGTCCTGATGAGCGCCGTGCAGAGGTTGGTGTTGTCGCCCTGATTGGCTTCGGTCGCCTTGTTGGTCTCCAGGGCGCCGTTCGTGAGCGTGATCACGTCGTCGAAACCGTGCAGATCGACCGGGAGCGTGATCTCCGAGCCGGTGTAGACGAAACTGGTCGTCCCGATCACAGTCGGGGTCGGAACCACTTTCTTGGCGACGTTCCAGCCGATATAAAGCTCGGTCATAAGACCCGTGGTCTCGTCGCCCCAGACGTAACCGTCCGCCGCCGTCAGGCAGAGCAGGTAGTCGCCGGCGTTGGTCGCCGTGCGGGTATAGTTCTCGCCGTCGGAAACCGTTACCTTGCCGTCGGCGATCAGGGTCGCGATCTTGTCTTCGTCTGCGCGATTCTCGTCGAGTTTCGCGATGACGTCGATCTCCTCACCGCTATATACGAAGGAATAGACCGAATCGGTGTCGATCGCGGGGAGCGCGGCGCGGACGTCGACGACGTCGACCGTGATCGTCCCCGAATACTGCAAATACGAAACGACGATGGTGTACGTCCCCGCCGCCGCGTCGGTCGACAGCGAAGAGGCGTCGACCGTGAAGTCGGCGATCGGCTGCTTACTGCCGTCGGAATAGATCAGAGCGACCGAGAGGTCGCCGTTTACGACGGGCCGGATCTGTCCGACGCTCATCACGATCCGACCGCCCTGATAGACGAGGGGCGAGCCGTCCGCCACCGTTACCTCGATCCCGGTCACGCTCGGCGCGGCGGTTTGCCCGCCGTCGTCGACCGGTCCGCCGAGACTGCACGCCGTCACGAGAAAGACGAGCGCGACGATGAGGAGCACACCCGAAAAGAGCGATAATGCGCGTTTAAAATTGACTTTCAACATGTCATTCTCCTTTGTTCAGACGGGGGACGCCCTATGTATCCCCTACACCTTAATTATACGAAAAAAGTGACCGAAAGTCAAGGTTTTCCGCACTTTTTTGCCTTTTCCGAATTCTGGCAGTTTTTCTATCACTCTTGCATTTTTATGCGAAGTGTGCTATAATGGAATCGGAAAGGGCACGAAGGGCGCGCCCTGCAACCGGGAAGGAGGAAACTATGGCGAACGACAAGAACAAGAAAAAGAGACTGCCGGTCAACTCCCGCTGCGAGGATTGCGAGTTCTACCGCTACGACGAATGGGAAGACGCCTACGTTTGCGACCAACGGCTGGACGAGGACGAGATGGCGGAGTTCCTCGCGAGGCGGACGGGGACTTGCCCGTACTACCGCTATTACAACGAATACAAATCGGTGCAGACGCAGATCTGACCGTCGGACAAACGACGCGAAGACCGTCCGGGGAAAACCCGGACGGTCTTCATTTTTGTTTTTGCGGGGACTTACGCTCTTTTCGCCGGTTTGTCGAACGCGGGATTGCAGGCGTAGAAGTTTTTGGAATCCATCCTGTCCTGCGCGACGCGGAGCGCGTCGCCGAAGCGCTGGAAGTGGACGATCTCGCGCTGACGGAGGAATTTCAGGGGTTCGCGGACGTCGGGATCGTCGATCAGACGAAGCAGGTTGTCGTAGGTGACCCGCGCCTTCTGCTCGGCGGCGAGGTCCTCGGTCAGATCGGCGAAAACGTCGCCCTTCACCCCGATATACTTGGCGTCGAAGGGCACGCCCGCCGCCGCCTGCGGATAGACGCCGACGGTATGATCGACGAAATATTTGTCAAATCCCGCCTCCTTGATCTGTTCGGGGGTCAGGTTGCGGGTGAGTTGGTGCAGCATGGTCGAGATCATCTCGACGTGCGCGAGTTCCTCGGTGCCGACGTCGGTCAGAATCCCGACGACCTCCTGATACGGCATCGAAAAACGCTGGGAGAGATAGCGGGTCGAGGCGGCGAGTTCCCCGTCGGGTCCGCCGAGCTGACTTACGATGATCCCGGCGTAGAGCGGATTCGGACGCTCGATTTTGATCGGGAACTGCAATTTCTTTTCATAGATCCACATTGTGCGTCGCCTCCTTACTCTTCCCCGCCGCAGGACGGCGCGAACGAAATATCGCCCCCGTCGGGGAATCCGTATTCCCACGGCCACGGCGTTCTGACCCAGCGCCATTCGGCGTCGTCCCCCGACGCGCCGGGCGTGATCGGGGCGTAGGTCCTCTCGTACTCCTCTTTCAGAAGGTCGTATTCCCCCTTCGTCTCGGCGTAATAGGCGAGCGCCCGGCGATTGGCGGGATGTCCGTCGAGGAAGAGTTCGGTCTCTTTCATAGCGAACGAAAGTTCCTGCAAGCGGAGCATCATCTCCTCCTGCCGGCTGACGTTCCCGTTCGAGTAATGCCGTCTCACGCGCAGTCACCTCCCCCGTCGACGCAGACCCCGGTCAGGGGCTTGTCGAGTTCCCGGAACAGCGTGCCGCGATCGAGCGCCTCGGCGGGCGAATAGGCGTCCCGCCAATACTGCCGGGGCGAGTAGACCATCGCGAGCGACTCCCGCGCCGTCCCGCCGTCGGAATAGCATCCGCCGCCGTTTCCGTTGCCGCCGTTTCGCTCCGTCTCGGACGGGGATTCCGTCCCGGACGGCGCGCCCCCTTCGGGCAAGACCGTCTCCGCAGGGGAAACCGCCTGCCCGTTCTTCTTTTTTTCAAACATGTACATTTGCTTCCGTTTCCTTTCTTTTGAGGGCAAACCGCCCCTTTTTAAGTCTATGAAAGAAATGAACGGAGCGTGCGAAGGTGCGAACGCGCCCCGCGCGGCAATGATTGGTAACATCCATACGACCTAACCGCGCCAGCTACTGCCGCCAGACGGGCGGAGGCAGATGCAGAATCCCCGTTCTCGCTCCAAAGGCGTATCTACATACGCCGAGAGGGCGAGAACGGGGATAGGAAAACAAATTGAACAAAAAGAAGAAAACCGTCCCGAAGGACGGTTTTCAACATTAAATGCGTTTTGCTGTGAGAGGGTTACGCGCAGGGGTGGAAAGCATCAACGGACCAAGAGTCTAATCCTTTGTTTTCCGATCTGCGCTGAAATCCGCCCGTCGTTATCCGACGATGCCGGAGCGTTCGATCCCCTGCACCAGATACCGCTGGCAGAACAGGAAGACGATCACCAACGGGAAAATAACCATCAACCCGCCGGCGTTCTTGATCGCCTCGAGGTACGGACCTTTGATCGCCTGGCTCGTCACTTCCAGAGTAGGCGGCGCAGATTTCAGAAGGTCGGGCATCAGCCCGACGCCGCCGCTCGAGGACGAGAAGAACAGGTTGGTGTAGAAGCTGTCCGTCCATTGCCACGAGAAGGCGAACAGGAAGATGGTGATCATCATCGGGATCGAGAGCGGGAGGATGATCTGGAAGAAGGTGCGGAAGGTTCCCGAACCGTCGACGTACGCCGACTCTTCAAGTTCGTCCGGCACGCCGTGGAAGAACTGACGCATCATAAAGATGTAGAGTCCGTTCTTGAAGGCAAGCCCCGTCGCCGACAGAATCGCGAACGGCCAGAAGGTGTTGGACATCCGGATCGTGTGACCCGAGATCAACTCGAAGAGACCGGGCAGGTTGGTCGCCTTGATCGAGAAGAGGTCGAATTCGAGGAAGTGCTGGAAGAGCGAGAGCGACAGCGTCCGGTGCGGGATCGCCATCGTGACGATGACGAGGATCAGGATCAGCTTGTTCCCCTTGAAGCGGAACTTCGCCAGACCGTAACCGATCATACAGGTCACGAAGGTTTGCAGCCCTGCGGTCAGAACCGAAAGGATCAGCGTGTTCCGCAGGATCCGGAGATAGTGCCAATGCTGCGCCAGTTTCACGTAGATGTTGAACGAGACCCTGGTCGGGATCATGTTGACCTGCGTGTTACTGAAATCCGAGAGCGGCCAGATCGAGGTCAGCATCTTGTTCAGGAAGGGATACAGGATGACGAAACTGATACCGACCATCAGGATGAAGCGGAAGAGGTACCAGACGCGGTCGATCCAGAAGGACGACGAGGTCAGGCGCATCACCAGCCGCTGTCTGAACGGGATCTTCCCTTCAAAATTCATTTTGACGCCGCGCTTCGTGATGACGGCGGTAGGAGCGGGATTCTGATTGATGTTTTGATTATCCATTTTCATCCCCTCCTCAATCGCGCCTTTGATAGAAGACGTACGCCGATACGATCCCGGCAAACGCCGCGACGATCGCGAAGACTATCAGGAAGTAGACCCAGTACTCCGCCGTCGCAAGACTCTTCTGAGTCGGATAGACGTCGTCCGCTATGTACTGCATAACCACGTTGTTTTGCCGGGTGAAGCTGTCGATGATGGTGTAGATGCCGTTCACCAGGATCATCGGGCTGATCATCGGGAAGGTGATCTTCCAGAAGGTTTCCCAAGCCGACGCGCCGTCGATCCGCGCCGCCTCGTAAATGGCGGGGCTGATCGATTGCAGACCGGCAAGGAAGATCAGCATCTGAACGCCGGAATAGTTGATGATGCTGTAAACGTTGTTGACCAATTTGACGATGAATACCACGAGTTCTCTTCCCACCGCCATCGTCGAGAAGAGCGTCTGCACGTCCATCACCGAGATAAACTCGTCGGCGGCGCTCTCTCCCGATCCGTCGTCGATGTCCTCCCCCGACAACTTGCTTGCCGTAAGAGTTTCAAGCAGACCGGTCGAGAGAATGACGGGGACGAAGAAGATCGCGCGGAAGACGGCGCGCCCGAGCATCTTCTGATTCAGGATGACCGCGACGAAAAGCGAGAAGATAACGACCGCGGGAACCTCCCAGAGCAGCTGCAGAACGCCGTCCAGAAGTTTCTTCAGGAAATCATCATCGTCGAATAACTTTTTGTAGTACTCGAGACCGTGCTGGACCACCACCGTGTAGGACTCGCCCTCAGAGTTGGTTTTGATGTCGATCGACATAAAACTGAAACTGATCGAGTCGATGATGATCGGGAGATAGATCAGGAGGAAACCGATCACGAAAGGCAGCACGAAGAGCCAGCCCTTGCGCGCCTTCCGCTCGGCGAGTGAAGCCTTGCCGAGACGCGGAAGTTTCAGTTTTGCGTTTTGCGTATTCGTCATATTCTTCACTCTCCTTTACCGATTTCTCGGATCCGTTTTGCCGTCCGCACGGGGATCCAGCCGTATGAAGTCGTATTTTCCGAGCGTGTAGGTCTCGCCTCCGAGTTTCACGTCCACCGTGAAGATACCGAAGTTCAGGAGGAAGCGCACCGTCTCGGCGCCGTTCGAGTAGGTGACGAGAACGATCGAACCGTCGCTGATCGTGTACGAGGTCTTCTTGTAGTCGGCGGCGTCCGCCTCGGAGTCGGTGACGAAACTGTACTCGGTCAGAGTTGCGTAGTTCTCTACCCCGCTGACCGTGAACGGCATGATGCCCGCGGCGCTCGCGTATTCCGACGCGAAGGCGTCGATCTTATCCGAGAGCCACTCGCTGAGCTCTTCGACGTTGAGCAGGTTCTTCGCCTCCGCCTTGATGGCGTCGGCGTCGATCGTGACCTGCACCTTCGTGTTGCCGAGCACGACTCCGTAGTATTCGGGGTCGGTGGGATCGATCAGTTTCTTCACCGCGGCGCTCTCGGTCATTCTCTTGTCGGCGTCGCTCGTGGTTTCGAGAGCGTAGTCGGGGTCGATCGCCTCGACGATCGCCGTGATCTTCTCCATCGCCTCGGTCCCGTGCTTGCCGGAAAGAAGATCCCTCGCCAGATTCGACTTGCGGACCTCCTCGGGATCGCCGATCGCGGCGATCCCGGCGTCGTAGACGGGATCGGCGGGGTCGATCAGTTTGCGCAGCGCGTCGGGCGCGATCGCACGGTCGGACGTGCCGGGAGCGTAGGTATCCTTGATCGCCGCGATGACGTCCTTCAACTTCTGCTGCTGTTCAGGCGTTCCGTACGAACCGTTGAACAGCGTGGTCGCGTAACTTGAGATCTGCTGATCTCTCGTCGTATTTTCGAGCGGGACCGTGATATACCAGAGTTGGGTAATCAGTTCGTTCCGTTTCCGGATCTGTTCCAGATACTGCCGTTCGAGGAGCGAGAAGTACTCTTCTTCCAGAACCTTCGTATCTTCCTCCGCCTCCCAATCCTGGATCTTCCGCTCGCCGGAGAGGAATCGGTGGTCGGTGATCCGATAGGTTTGCAGATCGCCGATCGCGTAGTCGAGGATATCGTAGTAGGAGACGAGATCGTCACGCCAGTAACCGTAGTTCGCGGCGTAGTGCTTGATGAGCTCGGAGTCCTCCTTCATCAGGTCGGTGTTCCGGTAAACCAGAACGACGTACATCGCCGCGCCGCTCTCGACGTCGCGCAGGAGTTCGTAGTCGGGGTTGCCCGCCTCGTTGAACACCTCGCCCGCGTATTGCAGCGCGCCGTGCATCACCATACCGAAGAACGGCACGGTGCGCGATACGCTGTTGAAATGGCTACCGTCCACCGGAGCCGAAAGCAGATAATCGACGTAGGGGAGGGTGTAGACGTTACCGCCCGTCGCCATCACCGAATACTTTCCGGACGCCGTTTCAAGGACGTCGGAGACCAACGCCTTCGCCTCTTCGCGGGTGAAGTAATCGTCCTCGTTGAAGTTGGAGGACAGGTCGGACGCGAGATTTGCAAGCGAGATCGACGTCGCCTTGAACTTCGAGAATTTCTTATCGAACTTCTTGAAGAGGTCGGCAAGTCGGGACGCCGAGATCAGAAGACCCATGTTGCTGGTCGTGCTCCGATAGACCGTACTGTACATGACCTTACGGACGTAACGGTCGTCCATCGAACGCGCCGCGTTCTTCTTGCGCGAAATGCCGCCGATCTTGCCCGGTCTGTAATTGTAGAGCAAATCGACGTCGGTAAACGTCTCGAATCCCTCGTCCGCGTGTTCTTCGACGTACTTCACAAGGGACTTGAATCCCTTCTTTCCGCCGATTTCCTTCATCCACTTGACGCGGTTCGGGTAGTAGCCCATGTATCCATCGTTGTAGTAACCGATCAAGCGGAACTTGACGTTCCCTACCCCCGCTTCACGCAGGTCGTCGCCCATCGTTTTCACGTCGGCGAAGGAGGTGAGCGGCTTGTTGACCGTCACCGGGAAGGAAAGGACCGAGTCGACCGTCTCGACGGTGGCGTAGGTCTCGATATAGAGCGGAAGCCGCTCTTTGAGTTCCGCCGCGTCGAGCGCGGAGATCGTCTCTTTCCCGAAGAGGTAGTCGCGGTATGCGTTCGCCATTCCGACGTAGTCGGCGCGATACCCGTCGGGATCTCCGGTCAGCATCACGTACTTCTGGGTGAAACGCCCGGTGTACTTGAAGTCCGCCGTGATCGGCACGGGATCTCCGCCTTTCAGACGGCCGATCGTGTAGTTGTCCGACGCGCGGAGCGTGTAGGAGGCGTACGCCCCGACGAACGCGCCGTCGGAATCAAGATGCGTGGCGACCACGCGCGCCAGCGATTCGCCCTCGGTGATGATCGCGAGGTAGCCGACGTCCTTTTTGATCGGGTTGTCGTCCGCGTCCTTTTCGCCCGTATCCACGCTGTTGACGGCGCCGAAAACGGGGAGACGGACCGGCTGACTGCTGTTGACGGAGCCGACGTATTTGCTCAGCCGCAGTTTCGCGTAAGCGTAATCGTAACTGTAAATCGGCTGATCGATGACGGCGCTCGAAGGCATCGTCTTATTGTAGATCAGCGCGCCGCTGCCGTCGGGATAGAAGATGTAACCGTCCTGCTTGGTCTCTCCGGCGTTGAAGTAACGGAGGAAGGACAGTTCGGTCAACTGGTACTTCGCCTCGTCGAAGACGATCGAGGACGCGGGAATATCGACCGTCATCCCTGTGTCGTCGAGGGTGTATTCGATCGCGCAGCGGAAGAGCGGGTTATCGAACACGAGCGCGTCGTATCCGACCTTCTCCTCCTGTTCCAGCATCGTCGAGAGGGTGTAATCGGGAAGACTGTTGGCAAAGTACTTCTCGATCTTCTTGAAGTACGCGATCGTATTCCCTTCCTGCGAGGGATCGCGCGAGAAGACCAGCCAGCGGATCAAGGGATAGGGCTCGCCGTCCTCGGGGGTCTTTTGCAGGATGGGATACTCTTTCTGGTACGCCTCGATCTCGGCTTTGTTCTTGTCGGGATCCGCCATCAGAGGATTGATGTCGATCAGATTCCCGCCGTAATCGGCGTTCAGGTTACCGATGTCGGCGTACAGTTTGTTCAACTCGACGCCGACGCGCCCCGGACTCGGAAGTTCGGTCACGCCGGGAACCAGAAGATGGATCTGTTCCAGCATCAACAGTTCCTTTTCCTTCGCCGCCGTTCTCTTGGCAACGTCGGAACTGTTCAGATCTGCCTTTACTTTGTCGTAAACCGTCTTGTAGTCGTGATAGAAACGGGAGTTGATGTTGTCGTTTGCCTTCTGCTTGCTCGTGGAATACGTTCCGAGAATCTTCGAAACCGCGCTCCGGAACGTCTCGATGTCGCCGGTCTCCTCGAGTTCGTTCAACCTCTGATAAACCTCGTCGATCACGGGATCGTTATCGGGGTTGACGAAGGTGCTGAACCAGGTGGTGATGAACTCGTAGTTCAGAACGCTGAGGATCTTCTTTTCAAGCGGGATCAGGATCGTTTCCTGGAAATCGGTTTCCAGGATTGCTTGCGGCGCGACGTAGCGGCTGGTCACGTCGCCCATCGTGTACTCGACGCGGAGACCGCCCTTGATCCGGCTGACCGAGATCTGTCCCTTCTTGGCAGCCATCTCGAAACTGGTGTACCTTTTCTCGACGGCGTTGGTCTCGAAGGTCTTGTAAGAGATCCAGACCTGGGAGAGTCTGTCCGCCTGGGACGCCGACTTGACGTCGGTCGGGTTGGTCGTCAGATACTGTCCCGTCGCACGGTCGCGCAGGAAGACTTCGCCGGTGAACTTATTGCAGAACAACTGATACTTGTCGGTCTGCGCGTAGAGTTCGGTAAAGCCCGCCGCGACGTCGGCGGTCAGTTTTTCCTTGACGCTCGGATACTGCTTTTGCAGAGCGTCCTGCGTCGCCGTTTCGTAGTTTGCCTCCGGCGCGGGTTCCGGGGGTTCGGGTTCGCTCGCCGTCACGGGAAGGATCAGCGCCGTGAATACGGTCAGAACGACGAGCAGAAAAGATATGAATCTGTTTTTCATACTGTGTTCCTCCTTATGCACGATTACTGACTTCTATGACGATGGACGAAACGAACTGAATCATCTTGCCGACCAAACTCGAGAAGAGGACGGCGAGGAAGATGAGGACCGCGACCGCAACGATCGTTCCGAGCGTAGTGATGATGTTCTTCGGCAGCGAGTAACCGTGCGTCACCAGCATTCCGAAGAAGATCAGGAAAAGGGTCCAGATGAATCCGATCATCACGAGCATTTTGGCGATCGCCCCCTCGGGCTGCGTCAGGACGTTGGAGAGCAGCGTCGAGAGCACGACCAAAGGCGGGAGCGGAGCGAGCGAGTAGGTCGTGGCGACGAAGACGTCGCGGAACGACCCTTCCCCGTCGAAGAGCGTCGTGAGACACCAGTTCGCCGTAACCCATATCAAAACGGGCAGGGTGATCGAAACGATCTGAAAGATGATCGAGGAGCCGCCGCGGTAGGGATCGAAGATGTATCCCTGTCCGATCGACTGATAGTAGAACGCGAGGATCGTCAGCCCCATGATCGTGAGACCGCCGCGGACAGAGCCGCGTTTCTCATGTTTCAGATCCCAGAAACCGTCGAAGGGATGGAAGACGAGATGGAACGGGTACACAAGTTCCTCCCAGTAGGTCTTCTTCCCCGGTTTGAGCGAAACGCGGGTGTTGAACTTCTTGGCGGCGCCGAGTCCCTTGACGAGAACGACGAGGAAAACGACGACGACGAGAACGATGATGACGAGGTGCCAGGACTGCGCGATCCACTCCTTGCGGAGTTCGGCGTACGCCTTGGAGTAGTAGGAGGTCTCGTAGCACGCCTCGAACATCTCCTGCGCTTCCTCGTATCTGCCCTGACGGTAGAGCGCCTTGCCGACGCCGATATAGGCGGTGTCGAAGTTGCCGTTCTTTTCGAGGATGTTTCTCCAATACTGTTCGGCGGTGTCGTACCGGCGCTGATTCTCCTGCGCCAGCGCCTCGATCAGAGTGTCGCCGTACGAGGTGCGCGTGAAAACGGTGAACAGGTTGGTCGAGCGGTCGAGCAGAATCAGGTTGTAGGTCGGGATCGTCGCGCCCTTGTTCTGATTCTGCGCGAGTTGGTAGGTGATCGATTGCAGCGAACTCAGCGAGCCGAGTTTACCGGTGTTGCCGCTCCCGTTTCCGCCGTCGCCGAAGGCGAAGAGAAGTTCGCCGTCGGAGTTGTAGGTGTAGATACGTCCGCGGGCGGTGTCGGCGATCGACCAGGACCCCTCGGGTCCGACGGCGACGTCAACGATCTTCGAGGGCTTGTTGTTGGGATCGTTGCTCTTTTCGTCGTATACAAAGTCGACCTCGCCGCCGCAGTCGTA
Source organism: Clostridia bacterium (assembly GCA_017961575.1). Classification (GTDB taxonomy): domain Bacteria; phylum Bacillota; class Clostridia; order Oscillospirales; family CAG-272; genus UBA1740. Next base: position 35,087 of record JAGCXA010000032.1, read on the forward strand.
GAAACCGTTCCGTTGCAGGATGTGCTTCCCTGCCGAGTTCAGTTTCTTGACAGGAGAGTAGTCGGGCTTCTTCGAACCGATCGCCTTGACCTGTTCTTTCTCGTCGATCTTGTCGGTCGTGACGAAAACGAATCCGTCCTCGTCAATCGAGATGTTGTTGAAGGTGACCGGGATGCTTTTTGCCCTCTTTTGCAGCTGTTCGTCGGTTCTGAACCGGTTTAAGAAAAGATCGAACAGATTGGGAACGACCTTCTGCCCGCCGATGTACCCGTTGAAGAATCCGTCGTCGTCCGCGAGCACGATGACGCCGTTCGTCGCCGTATCGGAGATGACGAAAATCCGTCCGTATTGGTCGACGGCGCAGGAGGAGGGCTGCCAGTCCCCGTCCTTGACGAGCGGAGTATCGGGCTTGAAGATGATCTTGTAGCAGGAGAGATCGGACTTGTTGAAGATCACGATCCGCCTGTTCCCGGTATCCGAGACGTAGATATAATCGTCGTTGACGAACACGCCCTTCGGTTTGGAAAACGTGTCGACGTCGGCAACCGGGCTCTCGAAATAGTCGATCGCGTTATAGAACTTGCAGTCGTTTTTCAGGATCACGATCCGGTTGTTGTCGGTATCCGCGATATAGAGTCTTCCCTCTTTGTCGGAGCGGATCGCCTGCGGGTTATACAGTTCGGTGACTCTGCCGGTCCAGTAATACCCCTCTTTGTACTTGGGATTGCCGTCGCCGTCGACGCCGTCCTGTTTCCTATCGAGAAGAATATTCTTTTTCTCGGTTTCGTCGATCCCCTCGGTTTTCTCCTTGTAGTCGGCGAGTTTTTTCAGGTAGGCGTTCTTATACAGCGAAAGCTCCATCCGCTCGGCGTCGTAGGTACCGCCGTCGGGCAGATAGGCGTTCGGCGAGTTCTGGGTGAATCCCGTCTGGGAGTAGGTGAAGGTCTCGTATGCAGCGGTCGCGCTCGCGCCGACGGTCGAAAGACCGAAGAGGAGAACCGCGATATACGCGAAAATAATGAATCGGACGATCGTCTTTTTCATACTCTGATTCTCCTTTCGTCAGTCTTTCATACCGCTCGATCCCATCGTCTCGATGATCTTGCTCTGGTTGATAACGAAGACGATGATCGGAACCAGCGCCGTGACCATAGCCGCGGCGGCGCCGGCGCCCGAACGGGCGACGCCGCCCGAAATGATCTGCGTGATGGCGTAGTTGAAGGTTTTGAGCTGTTCGGAATGGATGTAGATCGAGGCGCCCGAGTTCCAGAGGGTGCGGAAACTCTCGATGATGAGAGTCAGCCACGCCGGCTTGACCATCGGCATCGCGATCACCCAGAAGGTGCGGAACTCGCTGGCGCCGTCGAGGCGGGCGGATTCGAGCACCGTGTCGGGCACCGAACTCTCCATAAACTGCTTCATCAGGTAGAGCCCCAGGGTCGTCGCCATCGCCGGAACGATGATGGCGAGGTAGGTGTCGATCCAACGAACCGAGGAGAGCAGGATGAAGTGCGTGACCTGGTTGACCGTCGAGTTGAACATCAGCGACATAACGATCACTTTGAAGAAGAATTCTCTGCCGGGGAACTTCAACTTCGCCAGAGCGTACGCCGCCATCGATCCGAGCAGGAGGTTGCCCAGCGTACCGCAGGCGGTGATGAACACCGTGTTGAAGATGTAGCGCGAGAAGGGGACCCACGCGTCGTTCAGGAGCGAGAACAGGTCGGAATAGTTCTCAAGCGTAGGGTTCCGGACGTAGAACCGGGGCGGGAACATGAAGAGTTCGTCCAGGGGCTTGAGCGACTGCATAATCGCGTAAAGCATCGGCAGGAACATGAACGCGCCCAGGATGAGGAGGAAGATAATGATTCCGGCGTCGCCGCCCGCGCTTCGGTTCAGAACGACCCGGTGGCTGCGTGTTCTTAATTTTCTGCTCATATCACTGTCCCACCTTTGAAAGCGCTTTCTTGATCACCATATTGCTGGTGATCATGATAACGAAGAGGATGACGGCGATGGCGGAGGCGTATCCGACCTCGTACCGCTGACCGCCGTAGTCGTCCAGATGGTGCATGATGGTATGCGCGGCGTAGTTGACCGACGGGAATCCGCAGAGCGTCGTAACGATCGAACCGAAGCCGAAGGACTGGGTGATCGAGAGAACGGCGCCGAACATCAGCTGCGGACGCATCGAAGGCAGAGTGATGAACCAGAGTTCCTGCCACCGGTTCTTGATCCCGTCGACCGCCGCCGCCTCAAAGAGCGAACGGTCGATCGTCTGCAGACCGGCGATGAACGACAGGAACGCCGTACCGAGCGACGTCCAGAGAGCGACCACGATACAGATCGGCATCACCCACTTTTCGTTCTCGAAGAAGAGGATCGGCTTCGTGATGAAACCGAGTTTCAGAGCCATCGCGTTCGCCCAACCGTAGGAGTCGGACGAGAAGAGCGCCGCCCAGACCGTGTAGAGCGCGCCCGAGATCGACGGCGCGTAGAAGATCAGCGTAACGGCCGCGCGGATCTTCGGGGGAAGCTCGTTGATGAACCACGCGATGAGCAGCGACATCAGGTAGGACACGGGTCCCGTGATCGAGGCGAAGATCAGCGTGTTCTTGCAGGCGAGCAGGAAGATCTCGTCGTCGAGGATCAGGCGCTGGAAGTTGGAGAGCCCCTTGAAGTGCGGCATCTGCAACATATTGAAGTCGGTCAGCGACAGGATCATCGACAGGAAGACCGGAAGAACGGTAAAGAAGAAGAACAGAAGCAGGAAGGGTCCCACCATCAGATACGCGACCCTGTTCTTCTTCATTTCTTTCCAGATATACTGCCGACGGGTCATTTCACGGGCGATCGGACGCGCCTTGCCCGTTGCGGGATCAACGATCACGGTCGGCTCTTCCTTTTTCTTGCGCTTGAAGAGCCCCTTGATCTTCCCGATCACAAAGAGCACGCCCGATTTGATCTTCGCGCCGATCGTTTTCACGACGCGAAGGAACCGTTCGGCGAAGGATTCCTTTCCTTGTGACATTGTTGTTCTCCTTACATTTTATAATAGAGTCCGCAGGAACGGAGAGTCTTACTCACCCTCGGCGGGAGGCGGCGTCTCGCCGACGCCGAGCGTCTTCATATTGAACTCCTCGCGCTTACGGGTCAATTCCGCGTTGATGGTCGGAACGTAGTTCAGGATCGAATCGATCGGATCCCGGGATTTGTTTACAACGTCAAGGAAAGCGAAGTTGGTGTACCGGGCAATGATGTAACTTCCCGGATAGTTGACGATGGCGGACAGGTGGCGGATCTGATCCTCGATCGCGTCGCGCTCCTTCGTCGTCCAGGACAGGAGTTTGATCGCGCCGAGGTTCGCGGCGGCGTATTTCGCGGACGGACCGATCAGAGCGACCATACGGTTGCCGTAGGTCGCCTCGACCTCCGCGCTGGTCTGCCACTTCATGTACTCCCACGCGGCGGAGACGTTCTTGCATCCGTGGAGCATGACCGTCGCGTTGACCGTCGCGATCGAGTTGAAGTTCTTCGTGCCGTCGGCGCGGACCGTCGCCGGGATCCGGGTGAATTCCCAGAGCCCCTTGATCTCGGTCGCGAACACCGTCAACTGGTTGTAAATGGTGACGTAGTCCGAAACGAGCAGAGGCATCTCGCCGGTACGGAACCGGTTGGCGGCGTCGAATTTGACCGCCATTCCGTAGTCGGTGTAGAGCCGCGTGCAGTACTGGAAGGCGTAAAGCCCCTCGTTGGTGTCAAGCCCGATCTGCGCGCCGGCGTACTCGGGATTGTCCTCGTACTTCCACATACTCCCCCCGTTCTGATAGAGGAAGAAGTCGAGCGCCAGGGTGTAGGTGATCCCGATCGCGAGGTTGTTCGATTGCAGGATCGGGAGCAGCGCCAGCACCTCGTCCCAGGTGGTCGGGGCGGAGACGCCGAGCGAGACGAGAACGTCGAGCCGGTAGAAGAGCATCGGGAAGTTCATCGTCAGAGGAAGTCCGTAGGTTTCGTTCAAAAGGGTCAGCGTATGGATCGCGGTGGGCGAATACACGTCGTCGGCGGTGTTCGGCTCTCCGTCGACGCCGTAGATCGCCTCGGCGAAGTCCTCGTTGCCCCGGATCGAGTCGATCGCGCCGCGGATCGCGTAGTTGATGACCGTCGCGCTTCCGAGCCCCTGATAGACGTCGGGTCCGCTCTTCGCCAGAACCGACGGGAGCAGGGTGCTCGCCGTAACGAGTTTCAGGGAGACCGGGATGCCGGTGGATTCGGTGAATCCGCTGTCGATGATGGAACGCCAGATCTTCGACTGGTCACGCCCCTCGGCGAGCCAGACGTTCAGGGCGTCCTTCCCTCTCGATTCGGGGCGCGTGACGCCCATGTTGTCGTAGTCGATGAAGAAGGACATCACGAAAGAGCGGATCTCGAAGCCGATCGACTGGAAGATATTCGCCTTCGCCTTCGGCTTCTTGGCGTCGCCCGACTGGATCACGATCCTATCTATCGTCAGGGACGAGGTCTTCGAGTCGTTGATCCAGGTACCGAGCGTACCGAGATAGGTTTTCAGGTTGTCGACGTTCTTCGCGACGTTGCGCTCCTTGATGCCCATCGTCGAGAGCAGGTTGGAGATCGTGATCAGCGTCGCGATGTGCGAACCGTTGGTGCCGCAGAGTTCCTCGAACTCCTTGACGATGTTCGCCAGGTTGATCGCCTCGTAGTTGAGGGTGTAGATCGCATCCGGGATGTTGATGCGGAAATCGTAGGTCCGGTTCTCGTCGGGGGTCGCCCCGGTCATCTTGATGATGCTGAGGTAGGCGGCGTTGATCTCGCGGAGCGATTGCTCGACCGCCTGGATCTTGTCGGCAAGACTTCCGAGCGAGACTTCAAAGTAGATCGTATAGTGCGCGTCTTTATTAAAATAGAAGAGAAATTCCTGATCACCGTCGCCGATGAACTTGGACTGCCATTTCTTAGAGAAATCGAAGCGGGTCCGGTACGCCTCCTCGTAGGGTACCGTGGGAACGCGGGAGATCACGCCGTCGCCCTCGCCGTAAACGACGCCGGCGGCAGGGTCGCGGTTCTCGCTCCACAGCCGGATGGTGCGGCAGGTGAACATCCCCTGCAAAGCCGACTGCTGGAAGCGCATCGCGACGCTGTAGAGCCCGTCCTCCGGGACGGTGAAGTCGTACGCCGCCCATTGTCCGACGGTGTTGTAGCTCTCGGCGCCGATGACGTTGAAGAGTTGCGACTTCGCGGACGAGGGCGAGTTGATCGCGGAACTGCGGTCGCTGGTCATAAAGACCGAGTTGTCGGAGACGCGGTCGGGCTTCTCCGCCTCGATCACGGTCTTCGCGTCCTTGGAGACCTTGGTCGTCCCGTTCGGATACTGCGCGACCTTTTCAAGGTACTGCGCCATCGTCGGAGCGCGGAAGGGGGAGTCGTTCGTCGCGGCAAGCACCTCGATCTTCCCGAAGATGACCGCTTCGCGCTCGGCTTCAAAGGTCAGCACGCTGTTCCCCGCCGGGAGGTAGAAGAAGAAGTAGCCGTTCACGTAGCCGGAAGAGTCGGAGCAGACGTAGGTCTGCCAATCGTTGACCTGCACAAGTTCCGGCTGAATGTCGTTGCCGTTGAGGTCGCGGGTGAACGCCTTTCCGGTCTCGTCGTCAACCTCGTAGCGGTACTCCCAGTTCTTCGAGAAAACGAGATAGCTCGCTTCCGAGAAAGGAACCGAGTCGTTGATATAGAGTTTCCGCTGCACGCTGTTGACGGTGCCGGGAACCGTCAGGTAGTCGATCGCTATGTAGTAAAGCCCGTCGGAGGGGACGTTGACCGGGAACGAGACCGATCCCGATTCGGAAAGATAGACCGCCTGATCTCTCAGTCCGTCGGAAAAGCACGACGCGAGACCGAGGTTTTCAAGTTCCGCGTCGGTCATATCAGACACGAGTCTCGACCCCTTCGCGTCGTACCGGATCCCGAGCGCCCTGCGCTGTTCGTCGGTCAGGGCGGAGGCAAGAGGCGACGCGGAAAAGGGAGCGTACTTCCCGATGTTTTCCGCCGACTGAAAAGGCACCGTCAGATCGACGGAGACGTTTGCCGTACCGGGGTTTTTGCTTCGGTAGGCGTCGTAATACTCGGAGTACGAGATCGCCTCCAAGTATTCCTGCATCTTCGTGATCGACGAAGCCGCTTCGCGCGCTTCTTCGTCGGTTTCGGGTTCAGGCGCGGGCTCAGGGGCGCTCGCCGAACCGATGACGACGATGGATCCGACACAGCAGAGGAGAGCGAGGAAAAACGCCAAAAGCCGTGTCAGTTTGCTTGTTTTCATACGGTAGACCTCCAAAGATTTTCAGACCCGCCGGGGAGGAAATGGCATAGTTCTCCCATATAAGTCTGCGGATATTTTAACATATGCGCGGGGAAAAGTCAAGTTATATATTTTTGGAAAAACCCGCGCGCACAGGGTAAAAACGCCCGTCGGAGGGGCGCGTTTCCCCGTCGCGGAAGCGAAAAACCGAACGCGGCGACCGGCGGGACGCCCTCTTTGCTCGCCGAAATCGCGCAAATGTAATTCAAAATAACTTATTTGAGTTGTTAAAACGCCTATTTTTCGCCGTTTTTCTATTCATGATTGTGATTTGTTAACTTTTCGTTACTTTTTTCGGGCGACGTGACCCATTGGGAGCGTTATCTAAAAACGGATTCGGATAATTGTGCGGATTGCCCAAAAATCAGAGTTTATTTTCTACACGTGCGCCGTAAGGGGGCGGGAAACCGACGGAAGGTCGCGCCGTCCCCCGGCGCGACCTTGTTTTCCTTCCTTTTTTCCCCGAGACGCTTGACTTTCCTTTCGCGCGCGGGTATAATAGAAACGGTAGAAAACCACCCCTGCAAAAACCGACGAAAACCGAGCCGGAACGCGGCTCGAAAAGGAGACGAAATGTACTATATCGGCGTTGACCTCGGCGGAACGAATATCGCGGTCGGTATCTGTGACGCGAATCTGAAAATCCTTGTGAAAGGGAGCGTCCCCACCAACCCCGACCGCGCCCCCGAGTTGATCGTGAAGGATATGGCGGACCTTTCCGCCCGGCTTCTCGCGGAGAAGGGCATCCCGCTCGACGAGGTCGAGTCGGTCGGGATCGCGACCCCCGGAACCGCGAACAGCGAGACCGGCGTCGTTGAGTACGCGAACAACATTCCCTTCTTCCGCTTCCCCATCGCGGACGTGTTCAAGTCCTATCTCCCCGTCAAACGGGTCCTGATCGAGAACGACGCGAACGCCGCCGCTCTTGCCGAGTCGCTTGCCGGCGCGGCGAAGGGGACGAAGAAATCGGTGATGATCACCCTCGGGACCGGCGTCGGCGGCGGCATCGTCATCGACGGCAAGGTCTACTCCGGCTTCAACCACGCGGGGGGCGAACTCGGGCATACCGTGATCGAGAAGGACGGTCGCCCCTGCTCCTGCGGACGGCGCGGATGCTGGGAGGCGTACAGTTCCGCCACCGGTCTTATCAATATGACGCGCGAAAAGGTGAACGAGTGCAAGATCAAGGGGATCCCGAGTCTGATGGTCGACGAGTTCGACGAAACGGGACGGGTCTCCGCCCGCACCGCGTTCAACGCGATGAAGCGGGGCGACGCCGTCGGCGCGAAGGTCGTCGAAGAGTACGTCGAATACCTCGCCTGCGGGCTGACGAATATGATCAACATTTTTCAACCCGAGGTGCTGTCGATCGGCGGCGGCATCTGCAACGAGGGCGACAACCTGCTGACCCCTCTGCTCGGGATCATCCGCACCGAACAGTACACGCGGAACGCCCCGAACCGCTGTCAGGTCCGGATCGCCGAACTCGGAAACGACGCCGGGATCATCGGCGCGGCGGGGCTGGGACTGTAAGTTTTTCCCGCCGGGTGAATGGATCCGCCCGTTCCGGGGAATGATGAACCTACCGAACATAGAAAGGAAGGAACAGAGAAATGAAGAAAACCATCAGAGGAACCGTCTACGACACCGAAACGGCGCAGGTGATCTCGAAGAACGTGCACGGCTTCTTCGGCGACCCCGCGGGGTACGAGGAAACGCTCTACGCGACCGAGGACGGCAAGTATTTCGTCTACACCAACGGAGGGGAGACCTCTCCCTATCCGACCGAGAAGATCTCCTGCATCGCGAAGGCGAAGGTCGACGCCTGGCTCGAAAGTCACAAGGGTTGACCGAAACAGCGGAAGCGCCGGGAGTCCCGTCAGCAGAACCGCGTCCCGCGGCGCGTGATACGGGCTGCCCCGATTCCACTCCCCCGCGAAGCGGGATCTTGCCGCCGCGGAAAATCTCACAGAAGAGCCCCGCTTGTCCGACGGACAAGCGGGGCTCTTCTGTTGGGGGGCGGTTGTAAAAAACGCCGTTTTTCCGGGATCGGGAGATCAGGCGTTCCCGTCGAAGGAGAGCGGAAGCGAGAAGCCGTCGAAGCGTTCGTCTTCCTCTTCTCCGGCGGCGCCGTCCGTGACGACGAGGTCCGAGAACTCCTCGATCATATAGGAGGACAGATACGCGCGAACGGGGTCGCCGTCCTCCGCGTCGCCGTGCAGAACGATCCTGAGATCGTAGAAATCGGGGATCTCCGGGTGGAGCGCGTAGCGTCCCGCGACAAGGTAGACGCCGCGTTCGGGCACGGTCACCCGTTCGACGGTCCCGCGCACCTCCTCACGGTAAACGCCGTAGGTCGGGAGTTTCTTGGAAAGGAACGGGCGGGCGACCTCTCGCGTGAAGCGTTCGTAGTCGAACGCCCCGCCGGGCGTCGCGGCGCGCTCCGGGGTCAAGTTCCGGGCGGGCAGAAGGAAGCCGTCGGTCGGGATCAGGAAACCGGAAACGTCGCGCGCGATCTCCTCCGCCAGCGCGAGGATCCGTTTTTCGTCCGCGCCGTCGACGGCGACGTAGTAGTGCGCCATCCCGTTCGACTCTCCCCGGATGATCTCGGTCAGGCGCGCGGCGGCGCCGTCGTGCGGTATGCGCGTCATTTCCGCCGATCCTCCTCTTCCCGGAAGAATTCGATCTGTTCCCCGTCGGGTCCCTTGACGAAGGCGATGCGGATGGTCGCGAGGCGGGGGCGCGAGGAGAGTTCGACGGTTTTGGGCGGAGTCAGCGGTTCGGCGCCCGCCGCGAGCGCGGCGGCGTAGGCGGCGTCGACGTCGCGGGCGAAGAGAGCGAGGTGGATCCACTTTCCGTCGGGCGAAAACGCTTCCCCGCCGCCCGCGAAGATCTCGATCTTCCCGCCGTCGCCGATCTCGAACAGGGCGACCGAACGTTCGCCCTCCCCCCACGAGAGGACCTCCTTCATTCCGAGCGCGCGGTAAAACGCGCGGCTCTTTTCAAAATCGGCGGCTTTCAGTCCGATATGATGGAACCCGAACGCTGCCTTTGCGGAATCGTTCATCCCGGTCTCCTTTCCCCCGTCGGGGCATAAAGCAGCCGCAACGACGCGGACGGTCGTTGCGGCGTTGATTCGGAAGGGTTTACGCTCTCTTTCTCGCCGTGTTGGCAAACTGGAAGATCAAGCCGAGCAGTCCGACCACGGCGCCGATGATCAGCGCGACGGTCAGGGCGTCGATCCCGAGTCCGAGTTTCGACGTGACGCCGAAGATCCGGGAGACGATCGCGTTGCCTTCCAGCAGGGGCTTCTGGATCGCGGCGATCTTCACGGTGAGCTGCACGACGGCGATGATCCCGCCGAAGAGACCGGTGATCAGAACGATGATGACTTTGAGAAGCAGGAACGCGAGGATCGCGAGACCGACGGCGATCAGGATCCGGAACAGGAGCGCGTTCTGGTAGGAGACGAGGTAGGGTTCCGAGAAGAGATAGCCGGCGTAACCGACGGCGATCACGACCGCCGCCTTAAAGAAGAACTGGGTCAGAAGCAGTCCGGCGATACCGAGGATGGCGGCGATGATGGTCTGCACCGCGGGGACGTTCGCCATCGCGGGGATCAGATTTTCAAGGATGGGATAGAGGAACAGTCCGCCGACGAAACCGCCGATGAAGCCGATGAGCGCGAGTTCGAGACGGAACAGGCGATAACCGAAGAAACACTCGATCAGGGCGATCACGCCGATGATGATCCACCAGTAATCCCTGATATTGCCCAATCCGTCAAACGCGGACTTGCAGGCGTTTCCGATGTAGTTGGCGTCCTTTAATTTTTCGATCCCGCGGTTGATATACCCGCGCAGCGTCGCAACTCCGTTCTGCGCCGCCTCCGCCACGCTCGATTCCCCGGCGGCAAATCCGACGACGGTGAAGAGCAGCAGGACCGCAAGGAGGATCAGGACGAATGCGGAACGCCGATTCTGGGCTGCAAGTTTCATTGTATCGTCTCCTCTTCCAGGGTGGTGCCGTCAGTCCTTCCCACCCCAATCAGTTATGGATATTTCTATTATAGCACCTCGTTTCGGAAAAAGCAAATATTTTTTTATCTTTTTACTAAAAAAATCTTTTCACGGAATTCGCTTGATTTTCGGGGAGGCGGATGGTATAATGATTACGTATCATTTTTGGCGGAGGAAGCAATGAAAAACCTGACTTTCCGGAAGCAGTTGACCATTTTCGTCTCCTGCGCGGTAGTCCTGACGGGATGCGTCCTGCTCGGGTTTCTGATCGACCGGTCGATCACGGCGAACAATCTGTTCGGCAGGATCATCGGCATTCTTGCGCCTTTCATCGCCGGCGGGATCATCGCGTTCATTCTGAAACCCCTCTGCAATCTGCTCGCGAAGCCGATCGGCAAACTCTTCATCAAAAAGGTCTTCCGCCGCTCTCTCGAACGCGGATCGACCACCGAACGCCGGGTCCTGAAACGCGCCGACAACGTCAGCATTTTTCTCTCGGTCCTGATCTTTTTTCTCATCATCGCGGCGCTGCTCTTCGCCGTCATCCCGCAGCTCTACGACAGCATCGTCCGGCTCATCAACAGCATCCCCGGCTGGATCGAATCGTTCGCCGCGTGGCTGGGACGGTTCATCGGGGACGATAATCAGGAACTGAATCAGTCGGTGCAGGAACAGTTGGACAAACTGTCCAGCGGGTTGGTCAAATGGCTGACCACGGCGGTACAGCCCGCTCTGGAAGACCTCGTGTCGGGCAACGTGACCTCGATCTTCTCGAAACTCTCCCCGATGGTGACCGTCGGACGGAGGATCGTCACCGCGCTTCTCAACGTGGTCGTCAGCGTCGTCGTGATCGTCTACACGCTCGCCAACCGAAAGAAATTCGCGAAGCAGGGCGTTCTGATCGTGAACGCGATCTTCCCCGACAAGTGGTCGAAGATCATCCTCGAAGAATGCAGTTACGCGGATCGCGTTTTCTCGGGTTTCATCTCGGGGAGGATGCTCGATTCGCTCCTCGTCGGGGTGCTGATCTTCATCGCCACGACGATCTTCGGCGTGCCGCAGGCGATCCTGATCTCGATCATGATGGGGATGTCGCAGTTGATCCCCTTCTTCGGTCCCTATATCGGCGCCGTTCCCTCCTGTCTTATCATCCTGATGATCGACCCGATCAAGGTCATCTATTTCCTGATCCTCGTGATCGTCATTCAACAACTCGACGCCAACATCTTCGACCCCCTGATCGTCGGAAACTCGATCGAAATGTCGAGTTTCTGGGTGCTTTTCTCGGTGATCCTCTTCGGCGGTCTGTTCGGGTTCCCGGGACTTCTCATCGGCGTTCCGACCTTCACGATCCTCTACGATATCGTGCGGAAACTGACCGATTTCCTGCTCAAAAAGCGCGGGAAAGAGGAACTTGCGGAGGACTACCGCCGGCACTATCACAACCCCTCGGACGATCCCGGTCTTCTGCGTGAGAACGCGCGGAAGTACCGCCGCGACCGCCGCCATACGAAAGCCGAACAGAAGCGCATCACCGAACTCGTCGTCGAGGCGCGCGAGAGCGGAACGACCGAGGCGTCGATGCCGATCATGACGGTGATCGACGAGGAAACGCCCGACGAATCCGAGGAAGAGACCGTGGCAAGCGAACCTGCGGAAACCGGGGCGTTACCCGACGAATCCGCGAAAAAACCCTCCCCCGCCGCGACCGAAAGCGACCCCTCGGCAGAATCCGAAGTCGCAGCCGACGCGCCCGCAGACGGTGAAACGCCGTCCGACAAAACCGAATAATCCGAAACCGACCCCGTCCCCCCGGCGCCCGGAACCGAGCGTTCCCGACCGGGAGCGGGGTCGTTTTGAGGAAATAAAAAGACGAACGAAAGGGATCTGACATTTTATGACGATTCTTCTGCAAACGTTGCAACTGATCTGCGGGCTCGCGCTCTTCCTGTACGGTATGAACGTGATGGGCGACGCGATGAAGCGGATCGGCGGTTCCCGGATGAAATCCATCCTCTCGAACGCGACCTCCAACCCGCGCAAGGGCTTTCTGCTCGGGCTCGGGGTGACGGCGCTGGTGCAATCGAGTTCGGCGACGACGGTGATGGTCGTCGGCTTCGTCAACTCGGGGCTGATGACGCTCCGGCAGACCGTCGGCGTCATTATGGGCGCGAACGTCGGCAGCGCGTCGACGGCGTGGCTGACCGGTCTCTCGGTGATCGAGGGCGGGAACGACGGGGTCCTCGGCTTTCTCAGTCTGCTGAAACCGACCTCGTGGATGCCGATCCTCGCGATCACGGGGCTGTTCATCACGATGATGTCGAAGAGCACGCGCAAAAAGAATATCGGACACGCTCTGCTCGGTTTCTCGATCCTGATGGTCGGGATGGAGTATATGGCGATGGCGGTCGACCCGCTGAAAGAGAGCGACGGCTTCCGTTCCCTGCTCACGATGTTCAAGAACCCCGCGCTCGGCATCCTCGCCGGTCTGATCCCCACGCTGGTCGTGCAGTCGTCCGCCGCCTCGATCGGTATTCTGCAAGTGCTGGCGACGACGGGCGGGATCACCTACGGCACGTCGATCCCGATCATCATGGGGCTGAATATCGGTACCTGCGTGACGGCGATGCTCTCCTCGATCGGGGCGAACAAGAACGCCCGCCGGACGGCGCTGATCCACCTGTATTTCAACGTCCTCTCGGCTATGATATGGCTCGTCGTGTATCTGGTCGTGACCGCCGTCGTCGACATTCCCTTCCTTTCGCATCCGGTCGACGTCTGGTGGGGGATCGCCGCCGTGCACACGGTGTTCAAGATCCTCTCGGTCATAACGCTCGCTCCCTTCTCCCGTCTGATCGAACGGCTCGCCGTTCTGTCGGTGCCGGACGACAAGAGCGAGGACACGATCGACCTGCTTGACGAGCGTCTGTTCCTGACCCCGACCGTCGCCGTCGAGCGCGCGACCGAGGTCACCGAAAAAATGGCGGTCATCTCCGCCGAGGCGTTCCGGCTCTCGCTCGGTCTCATCAACCGCTACGACGAAAAGATCGCCCAGACGATCCGTGATTTTGAGAACAAAGCCGATCTCTACGAGGACAGTCTCGGCAGTTACCTGACGAAACTCGCGTCGACGAGCGATCTGCCCGAACGCGAGAGCCGGCAGGTCACGATGCTGCTTCACCTGATCGGCGACTTCGAGCGGATCTCGGATCACGCCGTCAACCTCGTCGAGTCGGCAGAGGAGATCAAAGAAAAGAAAGTCGCCTTCTCGAAGGAGGCGAACCGGGAACTCGCGGTGATGTACGGGGCGGTCGACGAGATCCTTTCGCTCGCGACCGACAGTTTCACGAAGCAGGACCTGCACGCCGCGTCGCTGGTCGAGCCGCTGGAACAGGTGGTCGATTACCTGCGCGACGAGATCAAGTTGCAGCACATTCTGCGCTTGCAGAAGAGCGAGTGCTCGATCGAGCACGGCTTCGTGCTCGCCGATATTCTGACCAACCTGGAACGGGTGTCGGATCATTGCTCGAACATCGCCGGGCTGATCCTCGAAATGTCGGCGCACGGCGACGTCGGAACGCACCAGTATCTCCGCGACGTGCGCGCGGGCGGCGAGGGCTTCAAACGGAACTATAACGAGTATTTGAGAAAATACTCGCTCGGCGTCGGAACGCCCTCCGACGCGGTCGGAAATGACGATCCGTCCGTGTGATCCCGCGCGGGAGGAGACCTACGTCTCGCTCTACCGCAACGCCCGGCGCTTTATGGCGGAGAACGGCAATACCGAGCAATGGCGGGACAAGGACTTTGCGCGCGAGGTCGCGGAGGATCTTGCGAGCGGCGTGCTCTACGAAGGACGGAACGACGCGGGAGAGTTGCTCGGGGTCTTCGCCTTTCTTCCGGGTCCCGATCCGACCTACGCCGAAATCGAGGGGAGTTGGGCGGACGATTCGCCCTACCGCGTTCTGCACCGCGTGGCGTCCTCGTTTATCGAGCCCGGCTTTATCTCCGGGGTGACGGCGTGGGCTGCGAGGATCTGCCCCCACCTGCGCATCGACACCCACCGCGACAACCTCCCGATGCAGCGGGCGCTCGCGGCGGCGGGATTCTCGCCGCGCGGGATCATTCACCTTTCAAACGGCGAGCCGCGCATCGCGTTCGAGCGAACCGACAAGCAACCGTAAACCATTCCGAAAAGAGGGGCGGGGCGGGCTTTTTGCAAAGCCGCCCCCTTTTTTATCCGCCCGAGTTCCCCGCTCTTTTTCCGGGCGCGGGAAACGCCCGCGAAAAGCGCCCGAAAAGAGCAAAAATCTTTTACAAAAAGGGTTGACAAAACGCCGCGGGTCGTGTATAATATCATTCGTCACGCGGGAGTGGCGGAACTGGCAGACGCGCACGTTTGAGGGGCGTGTGGATTTTCCATACGGGTTCAAGTCCCGTCTCCCGCACCAAACACCAGAGGGGTGCCCAT
>JAGCXA010000033.1 GCA_017961575.1 Clostridia bacterium
GACCCTCCCCTGGGAGACCGACGACGGCTTCCGCACCAACGTCATCTTCCCCGGCGGTATGATCGCCGAGGACGACGGCTCGGTCAAGATCTACTACGGCGCCTCCGACACCGTCGAGTGCCTCGCCACGACCACCGTCGAAGCCCTCGTCGCCCTCTGCACCGAGAAGCCGTAACCCGCCGCCCCTCAATAAAAACGCACCCCCGCGGGCAGATTGCCCGCGGGGAGTGGTTTTTGTTTTGCGTCATTCGTGTTCCAGCATCGGTTTTTGGATATTTCCCAAGTTTTATTGACAAAATAGGTTGAATGTGATAGAATATTTGCATAAATTGTCAAATCAATGCTCTGATTATCGCAAATATGGAGGTTCCCAATGTATTTGGTACGTTCTTATGATGAAATTGAGAAATTAGAAAGTAATATTGAAAACCAAGAGTTGGTCATCTTTCTTTTCGTGCGCCCAGGTCACCCGCTTTTTGATTTGATTATTTCTGATTTTGAGTATCTCCATTTCAATACCGGAAGATACTGCTCTATTTATGCCATAGGTTATTCATCGTCGGTTGATCCAGATTGGCAAAAAGAAAGAGGGATATACAGAGCAGGCCGCGGGTTTTTTATTGCCAGAGATTTTCAAAAATTCAATGAGAGTCTTGAAGAACGCATAAATTGGGAGTATTCCGGAGAAACGGAAGTTTTGATTCTGCAAAACAATCCCGGACAACCCAATTCTTTAGATTTTCAGAATTACGTGGCAATCTCTATCGACGAGGGGATTAGAAGAGGATACATAGACTCTTTCCCGAGTTTCATGGAAGCCCTGATTCGCAGTGCAAGAACGGAAGTATATGCCAAACAGGCAATTCAAAAAGTCGCAAAAAGCAGAAATAAAATCAGGGATTTGATTGCTGATGCAATTAACGATTGCAAACGTATTCCCAAACCGATTAGATCCATTTTGAAAAACAGGTTGTTTTATCGTACCGCCGTCTCATCTAACCGACGCTGATCATTTTTCATAGTTTTAAGTGGGAACAAGAGGGCTCGACGCGCGCCCGTGGCGCGCTACCTCTCAATTCCCGCCCGGCTTTGTGAAAGGGAGAACGGATCGGACGGCGGGAATTGCGGTATTTGCGCAGGGACTGCGCAAATACGAGAGGTTCGAGGTCTCGCAGATCACGCCAAAGAGGCACCCCCCGCACAAGGCGGGGGGTGCCTCTTTGGTGGGAACAAGAGGGCTCGAACCTCTGACCCTCTGCTTGTAAGGCAGATGCTCTCCCAACTGAGCTATGCTCCCGTTTGCCCGCGTCTTTCGCGGGCGAGGGATATTATATCATCCCCGCCCGCGATTTGTCAAGCGCTTTTTTGAAAATGCGTTTGCGGCGCGAAGAGGCGGATCCGAAGAGAAAAAAGTGAAAAAAAGCGTTCCAAGACCTTGTAAAAATCTTTCCTATGTTGTATAATAACTTGGAATATGCCAAACGGAAGCGAAAAGAGAGGTAACCCCCATGATTTCACAAATGCTGCAACGCCTGAACGAGTGTGATCCCGAGATCGGCGCCGCCGTCGCGGCGGAGTTCGATCGGCAGAGAAACGGGATCGAGTTGATCGCGTCGGAGAACTTCGTCTCCGAGCCGGTCCTGCTTGCCGCGGGAACGATCCTGACCAACAAATACGCGGAGGGCTACCCCGCGCACCGGTACTACGGCGGTTGCGAGAAGGTCGACGTCGTGGAGAACCTTGCCATTGAGCGCGCCAAGAAACTTTTCGGCGCCGCTTTCGCGAACGTCCAGCCGCACAGCGGCTCGCAGGCGAACACCGCCGTCTACGTCGCGCTGCTCGAACACGGCGACAACGTCCTCGGGATGTCGCTCTCGGACGGCGGACACCTGACGCACGGCAGCCCGGTCAACCTGTCGGGCAAATACTACAACTTCATTCCCTACGGCGTCGACTCGACGACCCACCGGATCGACTACGACCGGGTCGAGGCGCTGGCGAAGGAATATCGCCCGAAACTGATCGTGGCGGGCGCGTCGGCGTATCCGCGGGTCATCGACTTCGAGCGGCTTGCCGGGATCGCGCACGGCGTGGGCGCCTACCTGATGGTCGATATGGCGCACATCGCGGGGCTGGTCGCCGCGGAACTTCATCCCTCTCCCATGCCCTACGCCGACGTCGTGACGACCACGACCCACAAGACCCTGCGCGGTCCGCGCGGGGGTCTGATCCTCACCAACAACGAAGAGATCGCGAAGAAGATCAACAAGGCGATCTTCCCCGGGATCCAGGGCGGTCCGCTCCTTCACATCATCGCGGCGAAAGCCGTCTGCTTCGGCGAGGCGCTGAAACCCGCCTTCGTCTCCTATCAGAAGCAGATCGTCGCGAACGCGAAGACCCTCGCCGAACAGTTCTTGAAAGAGGGCTTCCAACTGGTCTCCGGCGGTACCGACAACCACCTGATGCTCCTCGATCTGCGTCCCTTCGGGATCACGGGTCGGGAACTTGAAGTCCGGCTGGACGAGGTGCATATCACCGTCAACAAGAACGCCATCCCGAACGACCCCGAAAAGCCCACCGTCACCAGCGGCATCCGGGTCGGCACTCCCGCCGTCACGACGCGCGGGATGAAGGAAGACGAGATGAAGAAGATCGGGCATCTGATCGCCCTGACCGCCGCCGATTTCGGAAAGAACGCCGAAGAGGTCCGCGCGCAGGTCGCCGATCTGTGCCGGCGTTTCCCTCTCTATGCAGAACTTTGACGCCGCGGCGCTCGTCTCGCTGCTCATCAAACAGAACCTGACCGTCTCGACGGCGGAATCCTGCACCGGCGGACTCGTCGCCGCGTCGATCGTCGACGTGCCCGGCGCGAGCGCCGTCTTTCCGGGCGGCGCCGTCACCTACGGGTCGTCGGTCAAGACCGCGCTGCTCGGCGTGCCGGAAGAGGTGATCCGTGAACGCGGAGTCGTCAGCCGCGACGTCGCCGCCGCGATGGCGGAGGGCGCGCGCCGACGGTTCGGAACCGATCTTGCCGTTTCGGTCACCGGGGTCGCCGGTCCCGACGGCGGAACCCCCGAAGCGCCCGTCGGACGGGTCTATATCGGGGTCGCCATCGACGGGAAGACCGTGGTCTTCCGCGAGGATCTTCCGGGCGACCGGGAAAGCGTCAGACGCGCCGCCGCCGAGAAGGCGATCCGCTACCTTTGCGCCTGTCTGACCGACATTACGAACGAATGAATCGGCTCCCGTCGGGAGCCGGAAGAGGAAGGGTACAGCCATGGAAAAATTCAGAAGAATCGGCGTACTGACGTCGGGGGGCGACGCCCCTGGAATGAACGCGGCGATCCGCGCGGTCACCCGTACCGCCATCGCGCACGGCGTTGAGGTCATGGGGATTTACCGCGGATACAGCGGACTGATCGACGGGGACATCAAGCAGCTCGGCATCCGCGACGTCTCGAACTGCATCAACCACGGCGGCACGATGCTCTATTCGGACCGCTGCCCCGAGTTCAAGACCGAAAAGGGGATGGCGAAAGCCGTCGAAACCTGCCGCAAACTTGAAATCGACGGGATCGTCGCCATCGGCGGCGACGGAACCTTCCGCGGCGCGACCGACCTGACCAACCACGGGATCCCGACCGTCGGACTGCCCGGAACGATCGACAACGACATCACCTCCACCGACATTTCCATCGGCTTCGACACCGCGATGAACACGGTGATCGAGATGGTCGACCGTCTCCGCGATACCTGTGAATCCCACGCGCGCTGCAACGTCGTCGAGGTTATGGGCCGCGACGCGGGCGACATCGCCCTGCGTTCCGGGATCGCGTCGGGCGCGACCGCGGTCGCCATCCCCGAGGTCCCCTTCGACGCCGACGGCACGATCAAAAAGATCAAACGCTCGAAAAAACTCGGCAAACGGAACTTCATCATCGTCGTTTCCGAGGGGTGCGGGCACGAGTTCGGTCCGAGTTTCACCGAACGGATCGAACGCGAGACCGGGGTTGAGTCGCGCTTCGCGCGGCTGGCGCACGTCGTCCGCGGCGGTACGCCCACCCTCGAAGACCGCCTTCTCTCCTCGCAGATGGGCGTCTACGCCGTCGAGCAGCTTCTTGAAGGAAAATCGAACATCGTCATCTGCGCGCGCGACGGAAAGATCGTCTCGACCGAGATCCGCTACGCCCTCGCACTCGACCGGATGTATAAGAACAAACTGAAACCGGGCGATCTCGATCCCTTCACCGAGGAACAGATCGCCGAAATGCGCGCCTTCTGCGACAGAAAGCGGCGGGATCTGCTTTCCCTGTACGAGAAGGTCGACCTTCTCGGACTGTAATGGAAACCGAGCGTCCGACCCCGGATCTTCCCGCGGAAGCGGAAGAAAAGGACGTCCCGAGCAGAGCGGAAAAGGCGTTCTCGATCTTCTCCGCCGTCTTCTTCGGGCTTGCCGTCCTCGTCCTGCTCGTGATGATCTACGTCAACACGGCGAAAAATCTGACCGTTTCGCCCTATCTTTCCCCCGTCCTGTACCTGCTCTTCGGGGGCGGGCTGGGGTTCGGTATGCTCTTCCGGAGCATCCGCCGAAAGAAGGAAAACGTCAGTTTGATCAATTACTATTTCAAGGTCGCCTTCTCGGTTCTGATCCTGCTTTCCACGCTGCTCAGTTTTCTCATCAGTCTCCTCGATATACTCGGCTGACGAAAAGCGCCGCTCCCGTTTGAGCGGCGCTTTCATTTTATACAAGAAGCGTCCCGGTTCAAAACCGGGACGCTTTCCTTTCGTCGTGTAAAACCGCGAATAAAACCCGCGGGACGGGCATAGGTTGTACCGTCCGGCGGTCAGTCCTTGTTTTCGGCGATCTCACGCAGGCAGGACGCGCAGACCGAACGTCCGCGGAACGTCGACAAATCCCCGCCGTTCTTCCCGCAGAAGACGCAGACCGTACCCGATTTCCGGATCACGATCGTGTCGTTCTCCGCCGAGATGTCGACGGGATCTCCCTCCGCAAGATAAAGCATCTTCCGCATCTCTTTCGGAATGACGATCCGTCCGAGCGCGTCGATCTTCCTGACGATACCGATAGATTTCATAGTCATATCCTCCCTGTCCTGACTGTTCTTGATCCCGGATGCTCCGGGTGGCAGTCACCTTGACTATCGTATCATATTTTGTCGAAAAAGTCAATAGAAAAGAGAATTATGTCGAAAAAAGGCGAGAACGGAAAGGAGCGTGCAATATGTCCTCTGCGGGGAATCAAACGGCGCTCGCGCCGCCCCTCTTACGCGCGCTTCCGGAGCGTCTTCTGCGCGGGATCGAGGCGGTGAAGGGGAGTTCGGACGGCTTTGACGACGCGCTCCGCGAGATCCGGCTGCACGCCGGGCGGTTTTCGTATCTCGTCGTCGGAGGACGGACGGCGGCGCTCCCCGTCGCGCTCTCGCGGGAAGAGTTGACCGGATTCGTCCGTACGCTCTGCGACGGGTCGCCCTACGCCTATTCCGACTGTCTCTCCGAGGGCTACCTTCCCCTCCCCGGCGGATCCCGGGCGGGGGTGTCCGGGGCGTTTGTGACCGAGGGAGGAAGGATCGTCGGGATCCGCGAGATCGGTTCGGTCGTGATCCGCGTGGCGCGCGCCGTTCCGGGCGCGGGGGCGCTCGCCGAACGGGTCTTCCGCCGGATGGGATGCCGCCGGGGGCTTCTGATCTTCTCGCCGCCCGGCTGCGGAAAAACGACGGTCCTCCGCGACCTTGCCGTCCGCCTGTCCACGGGTTCCCGTCCGCTCCGGACGGCGATCGTCGACTGCCGGGGAGAACTCTCGGGCGACTGGTACGGGCAGGGCGCGTGCGTTGATCTGCTCTCGGGGTGCGGAAAGGGCGAGGGGATCGCGATCGCGACCCGCACCCTCTCCCCCGACGTGATCCTCGCGGACGAGATCGGCGGCGACGGGGACGTCGACGCCATCCGCTCGGTCGAATCGGGCGGCGTCCCGATCGTCGCCACCGTCCACGGAAGTTCGCTTGCGCGTCTTGCGTCGTTTTCCCCCGTCGCGCCGCTGATCCGCGCCGGTGTTTTCGGCGGCTTCGTCGGGATCGAACGGACCCCGGACGGCGGTTTCTCGCAGTACGAAGCGACCGAAAGCGGCTCCTTCCCGCCCGTCCCGTTTCCGGCGGCGGAAGTCGGTTAGGCGATGCGCTGGTTTCTTCTGTTTTCATACCTTGCCTGCCTGTTTTTCCTTCCGTTCCGGATCCGGCGGCGCGAATCTCTCGGCATCCGACAGACGGAGGAGTTCCTTTCGCTTCTGACCCGGATCCGACGCGAGATCGCCTGTTTTTCGCGCCCTTTGCCCGACGTCGTGCGCTCTGCCGATCTACCCGCGCTTCGCGCGGCGGGATTCTTCGTCGATCCCGGCGAAACCGACCTTCTCGCCGCTTTTTCCCGCGCCGAGCCGTCGCTTCTGCTCCCGGCGGACGCCGCCGATCTGCTCGCCTCCTTCTTTTCGGGCGCGGGCGCGTCGATGAAATCGGAGGTGATCGGAGCTTGCGATCACGCGATCGGACGACTCGACGAACTGCTCGCGCGCGAAAAAAACGAAGGGATCAAACGGGTCCGGCTTCATTCGACCCTGATTCTTACGGGCGGGTTGATGTTTCTTCTGCTCGTCATCTGAAACAAGGAGGAAAAAGGATTGGACGTTTCCCTGATTCTCAGAATCGCCGGGGTCGGGATCCTCGTCTCGGTCGCCTGCCAGATCCTCGGAAAAGCGGGGCGTGAGGAGCAGTCGACCCTGCTCTCGATCGCCGGGATCGTGATCGTCTGTCTGCTCCTCGTGCGCGAGATCGGCGAACTCTTCCGCGCGGTGCGGGAGGTGTTCGGCATCTGATGCTGAAACTGGTCGGGATCGCGTGCGTGACCGCTCTTTCGGGTATGATCCTGCGGGGTCAGAACGGAAAGATCGCGCCGCTCCTGTCGCTTTCGGGCGTCGTGGTTCTCCTTTCGTTCTTCTTTCGCAGGATCGGGGGGGCGGTTGCCGTTTTTTGCGATTTAACGGAGAATTCCGCCCTCTCTCCTTACCTTGAAACGCTCCTGAAAGTGCTCTCCTGCGGGTATCTGACCGAGATCGGGAGCGGGATCTGCCGCGAACTTGGGGAGAGTGGCGCGGCGACGGCTCTGGAAAGCGCGGGGCGGGCGGAGATCCTGCTTCTGTGTCTTCCCGACTTCGTCACGCTGACAAAACTTGCCCTCTCGCTTGCGGGCGGGGGATGAATCAACCGAAAGGAGGCGCGCCGTGAAGCGGTACCTGCCCTTTTTCCTTGCGCTTCTCCTGTTCGCCGTCCTTTCGCTCCCCGCGTCCGCCGCGGAACCTTCCCCGAACGGCGAAAACGAAACCGGGGCGGATCCCGACCCGTGGAGCGATTTCCTTGCGGGGCTTCCCGACGGCGTGCGCGACAGGTTGCCCGAATCCGGCGACGCCGGAACGCTCTCCGAACTCGTCGGGGTCAAGTCGCTCTTCGCGCTTCTCTACGAGGGCGTCTCCGACGGGTGGCGGTTCGTTCTGCCGGGTTTCCTCTCGCTTCTCTCTCTCGTCCTTCTCTCGGCGTGTTACGAACTCTTCGCCCGGGGCGGAACGGGCGGGCGCACCCCCGTTTCGGCGGCGCTCTCCGTCGTCGTCTCGCTCGCTGTTTTCCGGGTCGCGGAGGGAACGGTCAGCGGCGTCGTCGACGCCCTCTCCTCCCTTTCGCGCGTGATGACCGGTTTTTTGCCCGTGATGGTTTCGCTTTCGCTCTCGGGCGGCGGAGTCGCGTCCGCCGCCGCCGCGGGCACGGGAATCGCCGCGATCCTCTCGCTCGTCGCGCTCTTTTTCTGCCGCGTTCTGCCGACGGTTTCCGGCTGCTGTTTCGGGCTCTCGCTCGTCGGGACTCTGGGGGGCGACGATCTGAAACTCGACGGGATCTCGTCCAACCTGCGGGGCGTTTTCCTCTTCTCGGCGGGGATCCTCTCGACGATCCTCACGGGTTCGCTCGCTCTGCAAACCGGGCTGTCGGCTGCAAGCGACGGCGTCGCCCTGAAAACGGCGAAAACCGTCCTCTCCGGGATGATCCCGATCGTCGGCGGAACCGTCTCCGGGACGCTCTCGACGGTGTCGGGCTCGCTCTCTCTCCTGCGCCGCTCGGTCGGGGTCGGAGCGGTCTACGCCCTGCTTCTGCTCGTTCTGCCGACCCTGATCCGGCTGCTTCTCTTCCGCTTCTCCTATTCGCTCTCGGCGGCGGTCGCGCGGATCTTCTCGCTCTCGTCCACCGAACGCCTGCTCGGCGAGTTCCGCGCCGTATCCGACCTTCTCCTCGCGTCGCTTTCGATGGGGGCGGCGGTCTTCTTCATCTCGGTCGGCGTCCTCGTCCGATGCGCCCCCGCCGCCGGATGAAGATCCTGCCGTCCATCATACTCGTCGCGGCGGCGGCAAACGCGGGAACGGCGCTCGCCCCGCGCGGGAAAACCCGGCGCGCCGTCCTCTTCGCCGTTTCTCTTTCGACCCTGCTCGCGCTTCTGCTCCCGATCCTGTCGGCGCTCGGCGACCTTCCCGACGTCCCGGAACCGATTCTTTCGGGGGATACGATCGGCGCGGCGGGCGATCCGGCGCGCCGGGTCACGGAGGCGGCGGAGGACGCGCTCCTCCGCGAGATCAGCCGTCGGTTCGGGGTCGCGCCGACCGGCGTCGCGATCGCGCTTCCGACGGGCGGAAACGATCCGGGCTCCGTCCGGGTCACCCTCGCCGACGGCGACGCGGGACTTGCCGGCAAGATCGGCGCGTGGCTTTCGGTCGAGTGCGCCGCCGGAACGAGAATCGAGGTGGAGAACAGCGAATGAAGGAAACCGAGGAAACCAACGCGCGCAAAGGAAAAAAGCGCGGCTTTGCCGAGCGGTTCGGCGGGATCCCGGTCCTCTTGCTCGCTCTGGCGGGGATCCTGCTTCTCCTCTTCGGCGGAGGGCTCACCGATCTTTTTGAAAAGCAAGGCGCCGCGAAGGAGGATCCCGCCGCCTACCGCCTTTCGCTCGAACGCGAACTCGCCTCGCTCTGCGCCGAGGTGAAGGGCGTGGGACGGGTCACCGTGATGATCACGCTGGCGGAAGGCGAACGAACGGCGTACAGCGGATCGAAGGTCGCGTCGGTCACGCCCCCCGCCGTACTCGGAGCGGCGATCGTCTGCGACGGCGGCGGGGACGCCGCGACGCGGGCGGAACTCGTCCGGCTCGTCTCGGCTCTTCTCGGGATCGGTTCCAACCGCGTCACCGTCTCGGAACGCCGTCGGTAGCGCATACGGGGCGAAACCCCCGCATAGAATGAAACAAAAAACTCGATGGGAGGCATCATTATGGCAAAACTCAGCGGTATCAAACGGTTCTTCGGCAAAGTCGGACGACGGAACTGGATCATTCTCTCGGCGGTCCTGCTCATCGGCGCGGCGGTCTATCTGAACTATCTGTGGTTTTACGACCCCGCCGACGCGATCGGATACGGCGACAACAACGCGGTCGACGCCGGAACGGAGGTAAACGGCGGCGCGAACGCCGGAGACGCCGACTACTTCACGGCGGCGCAGCTCTCCCGGAAACAGACGAGGGACGAGGCGATCGAAGTTCTGCAAACCGTGGCGCGGAACACGGAGGAGGACAGCGCCGAGCACGTCTCCGCCCTCTCCGGCATCTCCGACATCGCCGTCAATATGGAACGCGAGGCGAATATCGAGAGTCTCGTCGAGGCGAAGGGCTTTTCGCCCTGCGTGGCGGTCGTGAACGGCGACCGTGCGAGCGTCGTCGTTTCTCACGACGCGGAACTCACCGGCGCCGACAACGCCCGGATCTGCACCATCGTCTACGAACAGACCGGGATCCTGCCGCAAAACGTGACGATCATCCGAAAATAAAGCGGTTTTTCACCCCCGAACGATTGACAGACGGCTTCCCTTCTGCTATAATACGATATTGTATTTACTTCGTTATCCGCGATGGGAGGATTCGTTATGCAGAAACTGAAAGCCGGTATCGTCGGCGCGACGGGAATGGTCGGACAGCGGTTCGTGACCCTGCTCCGCGAGCATCCCTATTTTGAGTTGACCGCGCTCGTCGCCAGCCCCCGTTCGGCGGGCAAAACCTACCGTGAAGCCGTCGGCGAACGCTGGAAGATGAAGACCCCGATGCCCGAGGACGTCGCCGAAATGACCGTCCTCTCGTCGGAGGATATCGAAACGATCGGCTCGCTCGTCGATTTCGTGTTCTGCGCGGTCGATATGAAGAAAGAGGAGATCAAGGCGCTCGAAGAGCGTTACGCCCGCGCCGAGATCCCCGTCGTCTCGAACAACTCGGCGAACCGCTGGACGCCCGACGTCCCGATGGTGATCCCCGAGATCAACGACGCGCACCTTTCCGTCATCGAAGCGCAGAGAAAGCGGCTCGGCACCAAGCGGGGATTTATCGCCGTCAAGCCGAACTGCTCGATCCAGAGTTACGTTCCCGCCCTGACCCCGCTTCTCCCCTACGGGATCAAGCGCGTCGTCGCCACCACCTATCAGGCGATCAGCGGCGCGGGCAAGACCTTCCGCGAATGGCCCGAAATGATCGACAACGTGATCCCCTACATCGGCGGCGAGGAAGAGAAGAGCGAGCAGGAACCGCTCCGCGTCTGGGGCAGAGTCGAGGACGGCAAGATCGTCAAAGCCGACGCCCCCCTGATCACGACCCAATGCATCCGGGTCCCGGTCACCGACGGGCACACCGCCGCCGTCTTCGTCGACTTCGAGAAAAAGCCGTCAAAGGACGAGATCCTCGCGGCGTGGCGCGACTTCAAGGGCAAGCCGCAGACGCTCGGACTTCCCTCCGCCCCCGCGCAGTTCATCACCTACTTTGAGGAGGACAACCGCCCGCAGGCGGCGCTCGACCGCGACCTGTACGGCGGGATGGGCGTCTCGGTCGGACGGCTCCGCGAAGATACGCTCTTCGACTACAAGTTCGTCGGGCTCTCGCACAACACCCTGCGCGGCGCCGCAGGCGGCGCGGTCCTGATCGCCGAACTGCTCTACCGTGAAGGTTTCTTAACTGCGAAACAATGACTTGACCCCGGCAGGCGAAAAACCGCTTGCCGGGACTTTTTTGCGAAAATACGGTTTCTTTTGTATATATTCACGCAAAACGAGGGCGTATTCAAAAATTCTTTGTACTTTTTTACGAAACCCTCTTCCCTTTTCCCCGCTTTTATGGTATCATATAAGTGAACCGGGAAACCGGTTGTTCTCCCGGTTCAAAAATCGAAAGGATGGAACAAGGGATGAAAATCGTTTGCAGCGGAAGACAAATGAGCGTACGCGACGATCTCCGGGAACTGGCGCAAAAGAAACTGTCGGCTCTGAACAAGTACTTTTCCGACGACGTGACGGCGAACGTGACCTTCAAGGTCCGTCGCGACACCGAGATCATCGAGGTCACGATCGGGATGGGGAATACGCTCTTCCGCTCCGAAGAGGGCGCGGACACGTTCCGCACCGCCCTCGATAAAGCCGTCGATACCCTCGAAAGACAGATCAGAAGGAACAAGACCCGGTTGCAGAAACGGATCCGCGAGGGGGCGTTCGCCGAACCGAGTTTCCCCGAGGGACCCGACTATGAGGAGGAACCCGAATTCGAGATCCGCACCAAGACCTATCCGATCCGCCCGATGTCGGTCGAGGAAGCGATCCTGCAAATGAACCTGCTCGAACATCAGTTCTTCGTCTTCGTCGACGACGTGGATCAGGAAACGCGGGTCGTCTACCGAAGAAAGGACGGAGGATACGGACTGATTATCCCCGAATAACCCCAAAACAAAGCAGCGCCGCCGCGGTCAGACCGCGGCGGCGTTTTTTGCGAAGCGGGACTGTGACCGGGCGTTTTTCGAGTGAACCGGTCATAGTATCCGCGCGCCGGTTTTCCGGCGCGCGGCACTTCACTTTTGCCGAAGGCAAAAACATCACGATCGCCGGCGCTCCGTTTCGGAGTACCGGCGATCACTTCACTTTGCGCTCCTGCGCAAAACTTCACTTCGTTCGCGCCCGCGCGGACGATCAGTATTCCGCCGAACCGACCGTCCGGGGATAGGGGATGACGTCGCGGATGTTCGAGACGCCGGTGAGGTACATGATGATCCGCTCGAAGCCGAGTCCGTAGCCGGCGTGGCGCGCCCCGCCGAAGCGGCGGAGGTTCAGGTACCACGAGTAGTCCTCCTCGCGCATCCCGAGTTCCCGGATCCGTTTCATCAGGAGATCGTAGCGTTCCTCACGCTGCGAGCCGCCGATGATCTCTCCGACCCCGGGGACCAGCAGATCCATCGCCGCGACGGTCTTGCCGTCGTCGTTCTGCCGCATATAGAAGGACTTGATCTCCTTCGGATAATCGGTGACGAAGATCGGGGCGCCGAACACCTTTTCGGTCAGATACCGTTCGTGCTCGGTTTGCAGATCCATTCCCCACGAGACGGGATATTTGAAGGGTTCCCCGCTCTTTTGAAGGATCTCGATCGCCTCGGTGTACTTGACCTCGCGGCAGTCGCTCTCAACGAGTTTGTTCAGCCGTTCGAGAAGCCCCTTGTCCACGAAGTTGTTGAAGAACTCGATCTCGGCAGGACAGGTATCCAGCACGTGCCGGATGATGTGCCGGATCATATCCCAGGCGAGTTTCATACAGTCGGAAAGATCGGCGAAGGCGATCTCGGGCTCGATCATCCAGAACTCGGCGGCGTGGCGCGCCGTGTTCGAGTTCTCGGCGCGGAAGGTGGGACCGAAGGTGTAGATGTTGCCGAACGCCATCGCGTAGGTCTCGCCTTCCAACTGTCCCGAAACCGTCAGGTTCGCGCTTCTGCCGAAGAAGTCCTGCGAATAGTCGACCTTGCCCTCCTCGGTCTTCGGCGGGTTTTCGAGGTCGAGGGTGGTCACGCGGAACATCTCGCCCGCCCCCTCGCAGTCCGACGCCGTGATGAGGGGCGTGTGGACGTAGACGAAGCCGCGGTCGTGGAAGAAACTGTGGATGGCGTACGCCGCCTCGCTCCGCACGCGGAAGACGGCGGAGAACAGGTTGGTGCGCGGGCGCAGGTAGGCGATCTCGCGCAGGTATTCGACGGTGTGCCGCTTCTTTTGCAGCGGGTAGTCGGGGGTCGACGTTCCCTCGACCTCGACCTTTTCCGCCTTGATCTCAAACGGCTGTTTCGCCCCGGGGGTCAGTTCGAGTTTTCCCGTCACGATCAGCGCCGCCCCGACGTTCTGGGACGCGATCTCGTCGTAGTTGGCGATCTTCTCGCGCTCGAATACGACCTGCACCGTCTTGAAGCAGCTTCCGTCGTAGAGATCGATAAAACCGAACGCCCGGCTGTCGCGGATCGAGCGCGCCCATCCGCCGACGGTGACGGTCTTGCCGCCGAGCGCGGCGGAATCCTCGTAAAGCCGCCGGACGGCTGTCAGTTGTTCTTTCATACTTCCGTTCCTTTCGGACTTTTCCCTGATTTACAGGTTATTATAGCACACCCGCGACGGGATTTCCACCCCCCGACACCCCTTTTTTTACTTTTTCTCTCCTTATTTTCAACTTTTTCCAAAAAATCACTTGACGGGTGACAAATAATATGCTATAATAGTCACGCAACAGGTTACTTTTAGGAGGAAAAACCGCAAAATGAACGAATCGCAAAGAAGGATCCCTCCGGGGATCGAACATCTGATCTCGGCGATCTGCGAGGACTATCCCAGGAGGAAGCACGAGATCGAGTGCGGCGAGCGCGACCCCGCGACCCTCGCCGAATACCGTCGGCTGAACGACCTGGTCGACGACGCGCTGGAAGAGAGCTGCGAGCCGGCGATCCGCGAGGAAATGCGCCGTGATCTCGCGCTCCGTCGCGGGGCGCACTACACCCAGATCTGGCAGTTCGCGGAGGGGTCGTACAAGATCCGGAAGCGGATGTGCAAACTCGCCATCGCGCGCCGGCTCCGCCTGCTCTGAGTCAGGTCGCGGGGATCACGCCGCGAACGAAGCCGAAGGGATCGGCGGACGAGACGTCGGCGGCGACGATCCGACCCCGGTAGACGATCAGGTTGGCGTAGACCGTTCCCGTGTAGTCGGGGTAGTTCGTAACCTCGTAGGTATAGCGGGTCACCTTCTTCTTCCGATAGCGCGAGAGGTCGAGCCCCTGCGTTTTCTGGATCTCGTTATAGCCCTGCATCACCCGGTCGAAATTCTCGGGCAGGGTGAAGGTCGCCTCGTCGACGACCTCGCGTTTCACGCTCCACCCCTGTTTTTCGAGGAAGTCGATCCGTCCGGCGTCGGTGTCCGCCCCGGTAAAGGAGACCGCCGTTCCCGACGCCGCGGCGACGAGGCGACCGTCCGATAAGATCAGCGTGCCGAAAAGAAGGACGGCGCAGAGCACCGCCACCCCGACGAACCGAAGGGTAGACGCGCGAACCGAACAGATGAACATGGAAAACACCCCCTGTCAAGATGGTACAATCTATGACAGGGGGCGCCGGATTATGCCCGATCCGAGGGGCGCGCCGTCAACCGGCAGGTATGTTCAGCGGTTGTTGCAGCAGCAGCAGATGACCACGGCGGCGAGGATCCAGATCCAGGCGTTATCGTCGTCGAGGATGCGGCAAAGACAGTTGCCCATTTACGTTCGTCCCTTCCTTTTCTTTTTGCGGGGATTCTCCCTGCATTAACAGAATATGCGAAGGGACGGGAGCGGGTGACTCAGTTGCCGATCCCCATCTGCTCCATCAGCCGCTTGTTGAACTCCTCGGCGGTATTGTAACCGAGTTTCTTCTGACGGTTGTTCATCGCGGCGATCTCGATGATGATGGCGAGGTTGCGCCCGGGATGGACCGGGATCACGATGGAGGGGACGCGGATGCCGAGGATGTCGGTATATTGGTCTTCCAGTCCGAGCCGGTCGTACATCTTGCCCTGCTCCCAGGGTTCGAGGTTGATGATGAGGTCGATCTTCTCGGTCTCCTTGACCGCGCCCATACCGAAGAGGCGGCAGACGTCGACGATCCCGATCCCGCGCAGCTCGATGTAGTGGCGGATGATCTCGGGCGAACGCCCGACCAGCGCCTTGGCGGATACGCGGCGGATGTCGACGGCGTCGTCGGCGATCAGCCGATGCCCGCGCTTCACGAGTTCGATCGCCGTCTCGGATTTACCGATCCCGCTGTCCCCGAGAAGCAGGATCCCTTCGCCGTAGACCTCGACCAGCACGCCGTGCCGGGTCAGCCGCGGAGCGAGTTCGGTCGAGAGCAGAGCGATCAGCGCCGCCATCAGAGGAGAGGTCAGATCGGAGCTTCGGAGAATCGGAACGCTGTACTTTTCGGCGAACCGACGGGCGTCCTCCCCGATCGAGAGCGACGAGGTGTAGATCACGCCGACGGGACGCGAGGCGTAGAACGCTTCCAGCCGTTTGGCGCGCTCCTCCGGAGAGAGGGTCGCCAGATACAGATGCTCCACCTTCCCGATGATCTGCAACCGCGACGCCTCGTAGTGGTCGTAAAACCCGGCGAATTGAAGTCCCGGACGGTTGATGCCCGCGTTCGAGATCATAATGTTCTCGGGCAGATCGGGCAGATAGACCGTCTCAAACGCGCGGTCGTTGATGATCTTCGAGAGCGGGACCGAGTAGGTCGTCTCTTCCTTTTTTGCCATAGCACTCTTCCCTTTCTTTTTCCGGGATGGTCTTTTCCTTTTCTATTGTAGCACAGACGGGATGGGATTGCAAGGGATTTTTCAGAGCGGAAAAACAACCGTAAGTTATGATTTTGCCTGCGGCAAAAGTGATGAGTTCGGCTGCCGCCGAACGTTATGATATGATCGCCGGTTACTTTCAACGTGCCGTCGGGCACTCATCACGTCGCGCAGCGACTCATAACTCTTAACTCGCCGCAGGCGATCATAACGGATCCGGCGGCGCCGGATCCGTCCCGCCGTTCTTCGTTTATTCTTGGATCCGGATCTTCACGTCCCCGGTGTGCGTCGTCGCCTTGAACGCGCCGCCCGCCGGATCGTGCTCCGGCACTTTCACGTCTCCGGTGCGCGACGAAACGGTGTAGAGTTTCCCGGTGCGGATCGTTCCCTCCACGTCGCCGGTATCGGTCTTGATCTCGTAGTTCGCCGCGTCGCAGCGGTCGAACTCGACGTCTCCCGTGTCGGTTTCGATCTTCGCGTCGCCCGTTCCGACGACACGCTTTAAGATCACGTCCCCGGTGTTGGTTTCGACCGTCAGAGCCGCGCACGAAACGTCGGTCATCTTCACCTTTCCGGTGTCGCTCTCGACCGACAGATCGCCGCACGAAACGCCGTTCACCTTGATGTCTCCGGTGTCGGTCTCGATCCCGACGGCGCCGGGGGTCGAAGACGAGAAGACCACGTCCCCGGTGTCGGTCTCAATATTGACGGTCGCGGGAGAGCCGCCCGCAAGCGCCACGTCGCCGGTGTCGGTCTTGATCTTCACCGTGCCGAACGTGACCGTCTCGGGGACGTTCACGTCGCCGGTGTCGGTTTCCAGGTTCAAAGCGGCGTACTCCCCCGCGGGAAGATAGATCTTGATCTTCGGGGTCTTGGAAATGATCGTGATCCGATCGTACCACTTCCGCTGATCGGTCCCGTTGACCGTCAGGCGCCCGCTTTCAAGCGCGACGGTATGCGGCTGTTTTTCGTCCTCGTAACATTCGACCCGGGCTTCCCCGTCCTCGGCGACGAAAAACGTCACGTCGGCGGTCTGGACGTTGATCCCGACCTGCTCGACGGTTTCGGTGATCGGATAGGTCTTGGTCTCCATTTTCCCCGTGCCGATCCGTCCGGCGTCAAATCCGGTGACGGCGAACGCGACGAGCGTCAGTACCGCCCCCGCGATCACCAAAGCCAGCGCGATCCCGATGATGATTTTAAGCGACTTTGTCATTGTTGTTCTCCTTCCGTTTCAACCAACCGAAAAGTTTGCGCAGGATCCACGCGATCCCGCGACCGAGCGCCTTCGTCACGGCGACCGCCCCGAAAAAGAGCAGGATCGCAAACCCGCCCGATACGAGCGCCACGCCGAGCGTGAGGAGCGCCGTCGTCAACTGCCCCGTGAAGAGCAGGACGAAGAAAGAGCCGACCCCGCCGACAGCCGCCGCCGCCAGCGACAGTTCGATCGCCCAGAGCGCGACGAAAAGCGAGAAGATCACCGACGCGACGGTGATGAAAACCGAGAGCAGGATCGGGAGCCAGACCGGAAACCCGAGCACGAGAAGAAGGATCAGCCCGACCTTTCCGCCGTTTCCGCTCTTCGGGGGCGCCGACGCGACCGAGGGTCGGTCGGCAAGTATCTGCGCGACGATCCCGTCGACCGTCCCGACGCCCGCGACGGCTTCCTCCTCCGGGATCCCCTCTTCGATGCGGTCGTCGATCATCTCGCGGTAGAAGTTCACCCGCTCCTCGCGTTCCCCCCGCGGCAGGCGCGACAGCCCCCGCGAGAGCGCGGTGAGAAATTCTTTTTTCTTCATTTTCCGTTTTCCTCCCTGATGACGAAACGGTACACCGTCATCATCTCTTTCCATTCCTCCCGGAACTCGGCGAGCCGCGCCCGTCCCCTCTCGGTGATCCGGTAATACTTGCGGAGCCGTCCGTCGTGTTCCGCCGTCCGCACCGTCAGCATCCCCGCCGTTTCCAGGCGTTTCAGGATGGTATAGAGGGTCGATTCCGACATTTCAAGATACGGCTTCATCTCCTTGATGATCCGATAGCCGTAGGACTCGCCGTCCTGGATCGCGGCAAGCACGCACACGTCGAGCAGCCCGCGTTTCAGTTGAATATCCATTCCATACCTCCCTTCGTGGAATACATCATATCACGAAGTATTGCGTTTGTCAAGAGGAAACCGAAAAAAAACGAAAAAAACGGCGGACGCTCGTTTTCCCCACGGGTTGATTGCTTTTTCCCTGTTTTTATGATATACTGATGAAAACGAAAACTGGCGCCGGAGGATCGAAAATATGGGCTTCATCGCAAACAAATACCGCAAGCAGCTGCTCTGCCGCTACGACAAGGACGGGTACACGCCCTACCTTTCGGCGTCGGATTTTCCGGGACTGACCGTTGACGCGGGGTCGTTCGTCAACTCCGCCGGGGTCGAGGTCGCGTTCTTCCGCTA
Organism: Clostridia bacterium; assembly: GCA_017961575.1. Classification (GTDB taxonomy): domain Bacteria; phylum Bacillota; class Clostridia; order Oscillospirales; family CAG-272; genus UBA1740. Next base: position 18,194 of record JAGCXA010000033.1, read on the forward strand.
CCGCTACGGGGACTACGATCCCGAAAAACTCGTCGTCTTCTGCCACGGTCTCGGCGCCGGACACACGGCGTATCTTGCCGAGATCGAATACCTCTGCCACAACGGTTTGCAGGTGCTGACCCTCGACTACACCGGGTGCGACAAGTCGGGGGGCGACGGGATGCTCTCGGTCAACCGTCCGAGCCGGGACGTCCTCGAACTGCTCGACTTTATGAAGCCGACCGAAGAGGTGAGCGTCGTCGGACATTCGCTCGGCGGCTATACCGCGCTGAACGTGATCCGGATGTGCGATCCGATCAAACGCGCGGTGATCCTCTCGGGCTTCCTTCAATCGAGGAAGATGCTCGGGCAGTTCATCAAGAGCCGCTTGGTCAACGCGATCGTCGACCGCGCCGAAAGGAAGTGCGACCCCGAGATCGCGCGCGCCGACAACGCCGCGTATCTGAAAAGCACGACCGACCGCCTGCTCTTCATCGCCTCAACGGACGATCCGACGGTTCCCTACTCGATCGGCGCCGGGCTGGCGCAGACGCTCGGCAACGACAACCTCTCGTTTCTGACCGTCGAGAACAAAAAACACAACCCGAACTACACCCCCGAGGCCCTCGCCTTTATGCAGGAGTCGTTCGGGACCTTCAACCGGCTCGTCGCCGAGGGCAAACTCCAAACCCTCGAAGAAAAGCGGGCGTTCTTTTCCGACAGACCCGCGTCGAAAATGACGGTGCAGGACGACGCCGTGATGGGCGAGGTCGTGCGGTTCATAAAAGGGTAAAAAGAAAAAAAACCGGGTGGCTCGCCGAAAGACGAGCCACCCGGCTTTTTAGTTTAGAGTTATGATTTCGCCTCCGGCGAAAGTTATGGGTTCGGCTTGCGCCGAACGTTATGATATGATCGCCGGTTACTTCCAACGTGCCGTCAGGCACTCATAACTGCGCGAAGCGCACCATAACTCATAACTCGCCGGAGGCGATCATAACTGCAAAACGCGTTGCGTTTTGCTTATTCCCACTCGATCGTAGCGACCGGCTTCGGCGAAAGATCGTACAGCACGCGGTTCACGCCCTTGACTTCGGCGAGGATCCGGTCGACGATGTGTTTCAGGAGCGGGTAGGGGATTTCCTCGATGGTGGCGCTGGTCGCGTCGACCGAGTTGACCGCACGGATGATGACCGGCCATGCCCAGGTGCGCTTGTTGTCCTTGATCCCGGTGGAGCGGTAGTCGGGAACGGTGGTGAAGTACTGCCACACCTTGCCGGCGAGCCCGTTCTTCTCGAACTCCTCGCGGAGGATGGCGTCGGATTCGCGCACCGCTTCGAGGCGGTCGCGGGTGATGGCGCCGGTGCAGCGCACGCCGAGTCCGGGACCCGGGAAGGGCTGACGGTTGACCATCCCGTCGGGAAGCCCCAGTTCCTTGCCCACGCAGCGCACTTCGTCCTTGTAGAGGAACTTGACGGGTTCGACGAGCTCGAATTGCAGATCGGCGGGAAGTCCGCCGACGTTGTGATGCGCCTTCACGCCGTCGCTTTCGAGGATGTCGGGGTAGATGGTTCCCTGTCCGAGATACTTGATCCCCTCCTGCTTTCTCGCCTCTTCCTCGAAGACGCGGATGAACTCGGCGCCGATGATCTTGCGCTTCTGTTCGGGATCGCTGACGCCCGCCAGTTTATCGAGGAAGCGGTCGACGGCGTCGACGTAGACGAGGTTGGCGTTGAGCTGATCGCGGAAAACGCGGACCACCTGCTCGGGTTCGCCCTTACGGAGCAGACCGTGGTTGACGTGCACGCAGACGAGGTTCCGTCCGATCGCGCGGATCAGGAGCGCGGCGCAAACCGAGGAATCGACCCCGCCGGACAGGGCGAGCAGACACTTCCCGTCCCCGATCTGTTCTTTGAGTGCGGCGACCTGTTCGTCGATAAACGCCTTGGCGAGTTCGGGGGTGTTGATGCGTTTCATGGTTGCGGGACGGACGTTGTTCTGCATGGGCTGTTCCTCCAATATTATTGATCTCGGGACCGAAAAAAGGCGGGGCGGAACCAAGCCGGGTTCCGCCGCATATCCTTGTTTCGGGAGCCCCGGAAAAAAGATGGGATTATTATACATCATCCGACGGGAAAATGCAAGAGGTTGGGCGAAGATTTTACTTTTTTTTGACAAGGGGGAAAAACCGAAAATGCTCGTGATCCGACCCTATCGCCGCGAACGCGCGGTGCAGTACGCCGAACGCTGGGCGACGATGCGGAATCCGATCTTCTACGACTTCACCGAGGTCGGCGGAAACTGCACCAACTTCGTCAGCCAGGCGCTCTACGCCGGCTCGTGCGTGATGAACTACACGCCGGTTTTCGGTTGGTACTACGTCACCCCGAACGAGCGCACCGCGTCCTGGACCGGCGTCGATTATCTTTACCGTTTTCTCACCGGGAACCGGGGGCTCGGTCCCTTCGGGGAGGAGGTCGCGGAAGATCGGCTCGAACCCGGCGACGTCGTGCAGATCGGGCGCGACGGAGAGGGATTTTTTCACTCGATGCTGTCGGTCGGGCGGGACGAAGACGAAACGCCCTTGGTCGCGGCGCAGTCGCTCGACGTGTACGGCAAGCGGCTCGACGATTACGACTACGATTTCGTGCGCTTCATCCATATCCTCGGCGTACGCGCGATGGGAGAGGGCGGGGACGGATGCTTCGAAAACGTCTACGAAGGGATCTCGATCCAACCGACCGACGATCCTACATAGTCAGCTCGTAAAGACCGAGCAGTTCTTCTTCGAGTTCCGCCTTCCGGTTTTCGATCTCGCCCGCCCGCACGTAGTCGCGCGACGCGGTGGTATAGAGTTCGTTTTCGAGCGCGGCGAGTTCGCTTTCGATCTCGGGGATGCGCTTTTCCGCCCTCTCGCGGCGCTTGGCTTCGGCGCGCGCCTCGGCGGCGGCGCGGCGATTCGCTTCAAACAGTTCCTTCTGCCGGCTGACGGGGGCGGGGGGCGGCGCCTCGGTCTTCCCTTCCCGCGCCTCGTCGCGCAGGCGGAGATATGCGGCGTAGGCGGACGGGGCGTCCGCGACCGGGTATTCGACGATCCCGCCGTCCGACGCGCCGTCGAGTTCAATGATCCGCGTCGCGACGCGGTCGATGAAATAGCGGTCGTGCGACACGGCGACGACGGTGCCGTCAAACGCCGCGACCGCCGCTTCGAGCGCCTCGCGCGAGCCGATGTCAAGATGGTTGGTCGGTTCGTCGAGGATCAGAAGACTCACCGGTTTCAGCATCAGTTTGGCGAGCGTCAGACGGGCGCGTTCACCGCCCGAGAGCGATCCCACCGACTTGAACACGTCCTCCCCCGAAAAGAGGAAGAGCGCGAGGGTCGAGCGGATCTCGCCGTCGGTTTTCCCGGGATAGGCGGCGCGCAGTTCGTCGAAGACGGTGTTCCCGTCCGAAAGGTCACGGTTCTCCTGATCGTAATAGCCGTAGGTGATCCGTTCGCCGAACGCGATCCTGCCGCCCTTGGGGACGAGCCCGCCGCGGATCAGTTTCAGCAGGGTGGATTTGCCGCATCCGTTGTCGCCGAGGAGCAATACCCGTTCCCCGCGCCTGACCGAGAAGGTGACGTGCGAGAGCAGAGGCGTCCCGGTATAGGAGAAGGACAGATCCTTCACCGACAAAACGTCGTTCGCGATCCCGCCGTCGGACGAAAACGACATCGAAACGTTCCGTCCCGCCTTCGGGACGCGCTCGACCTTTTCCATCCGTTCGAGTTGCTTTTCCTTGGCGCGGATGGTGACGAAGTTATGTTCCTGACCGCACCGCCTCTGAAAGTCGATGTTCGCCCGGATGCGCGCGATCTCCTTCTGCTGCTCTTTGTAGCGGTGTTCCTGCGACTCGGCGTCCCTCTCCCGCTGTTCCTTCGCCTCGGTATAGCCGCCGCGGTAGAGCGTCGCGCGCCGCCGCTCGACGAGCAGGGTCCGGTTCGTGACCCGATCGAGGAAGTAACGGTCGTGGGAGATCACGAGGACGGTTTTCCGGTAAGAGGACAAAAACTCTTCCAGCCACGTCAGGGCGGAAATATCGAGGTGGTTGGTCGGCTCGTCGAGCATCAGGACGTCGGGCTCCTGCGCGAGCAGGCGCGCCAAAGCGATCCTGGTGTGCTGTCCGCCCGAGAGCGTCGCGACGCTCGCCCCGATCTGCTCCTCGGTAAAGCCGAGCCGGAGCAGGGTGCTCCGACAGCGGGCGCGGTATTCCAGCCCGCCCTCCGCGGCGTACCGGCGGTGTAGCGCGTCGAGTTTCGCCCCGGCGGAGACCGCCTCGGACGGGGACAGCCCGCCGATCTCTTTTTCGATACGGGCGATCTCGGCTTCGAGTTCCAGAAGATGCGGGAATCCCGCGATCATATAGTCGAGGACCGACGTCTCTCCGAGCGCGGAGAGATCGACGTTCTGTTCAAGCAGTCCGATCGTTTTGCCGCGCAGGAGCGTGACGCTCCCGGCGTCGGGGGCGTACCGCCCGACAAGCAAACGGAAAAGGGAGGTCTTTCCGGCGCCGTTGACGCCGATGACCCCCACCCGTTCGCCTTCGTTTATCCCGAAGGTCACGTTCTCCAATATCGGCGTCGCGCCGAAGGAGAGACACAGCCCCGAGACGCTGAGTACCGTCATACGTTCCCTCCGTCGCCGTACTGTCCCCGCTCCCGGCGCAAAAGATCGAGCAGCGCCGTGAAATCCGGCGGAAGAGGACGGGAAAAGGTCATCTCCTCCCCGGTCGCGGGATGCACGAAGGTCAGGCGCGCGGCGAAGAGACACTGCCCGTCGAACAGGTTTGCGTGCCGCTTCTCAAACGCGGTCTTTCCCCCGCCGTACACCGTATCGCCGAGCAGCGGATGCCCCGTCGCCGAAAGATGCACGCGGATCTGATGCGTCCGCCCGGTTTCGAGCCGCAGGATCAGATAGGTCACGTCGCCGAAACGCTCGGCGACGGTATAATGCGTGACGGCGGGGCGCGACGTATGCCCGTCGCGGATCACCGCCATTTTCTTGCGGTCGGAGGGGTTCCGCCCGATCGGCAGGTCGATCGTCCCGGAATCCGACGAAAAGCCGCCCTGCACCAGCGCGTGGTACTCGCGCGTGATGTGATGCCCTTCGAGTTCGGCGGAAAGGCGGCGGTGCGTTTCGTCGTTTTTCGCCACGACGAGAAGCCCGCTCGTCTGCTTGTCGATCCGATGGACGATCCCGGGGCGGAGCGCCCCGTTGATCCCCGACAGTTGCCCGCTGCAATGATGGAGCAGCGCGTTGACGAGCGTCCCCGACGGGTTGCCCGGCGCGGGATGCACCACCATCCCCGACGGCTTGTTGACGACCAGCAGATCCCCGTCCTCGTACACGACGTCGAGCGGAATATCCTCCGGCTGCGCGTCGATCGGTTCGGGATCGGGGAGCGCGTATTCGACGAGATCCCCCGGGGTCATCCGGAGTTTCTTGTCGGCGGGCTTCCCGTTGACCGAAACCTCGCCGCGCTCGATCAGTTTCGCCGCGGCGGAACGCGAAAGAGCGGGAGACTCGTCCCCGTCCTCCCGCGAAAGATATACGTCGAGCCGCAATCCGGCTTCTTCCTCCCCGACCCGGCGGATCATTCCTTCGTCTCCCGGTCGGGGGTTTCCCCGTTTTGTTCGTTCCGCGCCTTCCGTTCCCGCACGGTGTCGGCGATCAGCCAGATCACGAGCAACGCCGCGCCGACGACGACGAAGCAGTCGGCGAGGTTGAAGACCGGGAACTCGAAGAGATAAAACTCGATGAAATCGACGACGTACCCGCGGAAGGTGCGGTCGATCATATTCCCGACCCCGCCCGAAAGGATCAGCGAGAGCGAGAGGAAGAGCGAGAGCGGCGGATCGCGCCGGATCAGATAGATCACGATCACGACGATGGCGAGGGCGGAAAAGAGCATGAACACCCAGCGGTGGTTTTCAAGCATTCCCCACGCCGCGCCGCGGTTCTCCACGTAGGAAAAACGGAGAACCCCCCGAACGAACGGGACCGGGTCCTCCCCTTGCAAACGCGAGACGGCGAGCAGTTTCGTGAGGTAATCGGCGAGCACGCCGAGGACGACCGCGCCGAGCGAAAGCAGACGCTTGAACCATTTATTATTCTTCATCCGGCGCGAAATCTCCTTTCGTCAGGTTACGACGGGCAATAACCCGCCGAGGATCGCGAGCGCGACGTAGGTAACGAGGAACGGAATGTCGAAGGGGATGCGTTCGAGCGACTCGAACCGCGAGAGCATCGCCCGGAAGGGCAGGATCACCGGCTCGGTCACGGCGATGCAGAAGGTGAGCAGAACGCTCTCCTGATCGACGAAAAACGACAGGATCGCCCGCAAAAGCATACAGATCTCAATGATCCCGAGCGCGGCGAGCACCGTCCGGGAGATCAGCAAAGCAAAGACGTGCATATCAGGTAAAGTCGGGATCCTCCGGCGCCGCTTCCTCGCCGGTTTCGGACACGTCCACCGACTTGGGAGAAACGATGTAGGTCGAGGCGGCGACCCGACGGATGTTCCCGTCGATGCAGTAGGCGACCCCGGACACGAAGTCCATCACCCGACGGCTGACCTCTCGGTCGGTCCTTTCGAGATTGAGAAACACCGTCCGCCCGGAGAGCAGATGGTCGGCGATCTCCGACACGTCCCCGAAGGCGAGCGGATAGATCACTTTGAGTTCCATATTGTTCCCGCCGAGATTGAGGGTCGTGCCCGGCGTTTTCTCGGGAATGTCGCCGACCGAGGAGCCGGACGGCTGCACGGGGGTGACGGCGGGCGCGTCGTAATACCCCGCGTATCCGTCGTTACCGTCGTTTTTCGCTTTTTTGAAAAAACTCATGGCTTGTCCTTTCTTCCCCTCATCGGGTCCCGCCGGAAGGCGGATCAGTCGTTTTCGTGCCGGAAGAGCGCCCGCCCCACGCGAACCATCGTGGCGCCCTCGTAAACGGCGGGCAGATAACTGTCGCTCATCCCCATCGAGAGGACGGGAGAATCGGTCTCAAAGAGCCCGCGCGCGGCGATCTCCTCTAAGAGTTTGCGCGTGGCGGCAAAATAGGGACGGTAGGCGTCGGGGTCACGCAAGACCGGGCCCATCGTCATCAGCCCGACGAGCCGCACGCCGGGCGTCGTCCGGGCAAATTCCGCGAGCGCCGGCGCCGCTTCGGGCATCGCCCCGCCCTTGTCCGGCTCGCGTCCGCTGTTGATCTCGATCAGAATATCCTGCCGCACGCCCCGCGCTTCGGCGATCCTGCCGATCTCGCGGATCAGTTTTTCGCTGTCCGCCGACTGGATCAGGGCGACCTTGCCCGTCACGTACTTGACCTTGTTGACCTGCAACGAGCCGATCAGGTGCCATTCGGGCGCGGGAAGCCCCGCAGCGGCGAGCAGTTCTTCGCGCTCGCGCCACGCCTGCACCCGGTTCTCCGCAGCCGCGTACGGAAAGATCCGCGTCAGGGCAAGGAACTCCTCGGGCGTCGCGCTCTTGGTCACGGGGATCAGGCGCGGGGTCGGTACGCCCGCCGTCCTCGCGGCGGCGGACAGTTCGCCGAGGACGCGCTCGACGTTTTCGGCGATATAGGCAAACGGGTCCCTCTCCGGGGAAATGATACGGTCAGACATCGGTTTCCTTCTTCCGTTCTCGGTTGGCGGATATAAACGGTTCTTTTACATCATTATAGCAAAGGTCGGTTTTGATTGCAAGTTTTTTTCAAAAAAAGGAGCAGAAGCGTCCGCCATCCTTCGCCGTTTTTCCCGTCGGTTACGATTGTTCACAACTTTTTGCTTGACATTTGACACGCCGTCCTCTATACTTATACTGTCTTTACCTTTATCCGACGCACCCCGGCGGTCGACGCGCGCGGGGAATCCGAAAAGAAAAGGAACGAAAAATGAAACCGATGAAACGACTGCTCTCCGCCCTCTCCCTTCTGCTTGCCGTCGCCATCCTCTTCTCTTTTTCCGCTTGCAAGAAGAAGAATAAGAACGCGGCTGAAACGACCGGCGAAGCCCCGGTGGACTTCGACCTCGTATCGACGGCGGATCCGATCTTCGACTACTACCGCGCCGACCTCTCCGACTACCTGACCATCACCCGCGACAACTACCTCAACCTGCGGGTTTCACTCGACGTCACCGACGAAGACGTCGAGAAATACGTCAACGACCACCTGCTCCCCTCCTACCGCACCCCGGTCATGGCGACCGACCGCGCGGTGGCGGACAAGGATACGGTCTACATCTACTACACCGGCTACACCGACGACTTCCCGTTCGACAACGGGAGCAACCAAAACGCCGATAAGCCCTATACCTTCGTCGTCGGATCGGGCGACTTCTTCTGCGCCGACGTTGAGAACCAACTGGTCGGCAAGATCCCCGCGGACACGTCGACGGAGAATCCCTTGACGACCGAGGACGTCGTTTTCCCCGCTCGTCACTTCGTTCCGCTCGCCAAGGCGATCGAGTACGAAGGTCTCGGGATCGCGGGTCTGACGGCGCACTTTGAGATCGCGATCGCCGGGATCGTCGACGGAGACGACCTCGTGACCGACCGCGCGATCGCTCAGGGCGACACCGTCGCGCTCTACTACGCCTCCTCGATCGGCGGAGCCCGCTTCGTCGAGGGGAGCAACTCCGACGACGACGAGCCCGCGCGGTTCGTTATCGGCTCGGGCGATTTCTTCTTCGCCGATCTGGAAAACCAATTGATCGGCAAGATCCCGTCCGAGACCTCGAAGGAACATCCCCTGACCATCGACGACGTCGTCTTCCCCGAGGACACCGTCGTTCCGAGCTTTGAAACCAAGGACTACACCGACGAAAAACTGGTCGGCAAGACCGTCCGCTTCAAGATCACGATCGCCGGGATCGTCGACGGAGACGACCTCGTGACCGACCGCGCGATCGCCCCCGGCGACGCCGTCTCGGTCTACTACACCGGGTACGCCGACAACTACGCCTTCTCGGGCGGAAGCAACGTCGGCGACGAGGAGCCCTACGAACTCGGGATCGGGTCGGGAGCGTTCATTCCCGGCTTTGAAGAAGCGCTGATCGGCGTCCGTCCCGACGAGACCTCGGACGAGGCGCCCCACACGATCAACGTGACCTTCCCCACCGACGGCAGATACGAGGGCAATCCCCTCGCGGGCAAACCGGCGCGCTTCGACGTCGTGATCAAGGGGATCTTCGACAACGCCTGGAATATTCCCGAACTGACGCCGGAATTCGTCACCGAAAAACTCCAATTCGAGACCGAGGAAGCCGACGTCGTCGCTGCGCTCCGCCTCGACGTGAAGAACTGGATGCGCGAGAACAAGGTCGGCAACCTCGATTCGCACAAACTCATCCGCACGATGGAGGAACTCTTCAAGGTCCTGGAATTCAAGGACGCCTATCCCGAAGGGGAGCAGGAGCGGTACGAGGAACTGATGTTTGAAGACGTCATCTCCTATTATCAGTACTACAATTATATGTACTATATGTATTACGGCTACGTCTGCTTCGAGGATCAGGACGAGGCGGGACGGTCCTATTACGGGCTCCGCTTCGACGCCGACTGGGAGGCGTACCAGCACACCGAATCTTTCCGGATCGTCCGGCAGACGATGGTGCTGAATATGATCGCCCGACTCGAGGGGCTTACCGTCACCGAGGAGGACGTGAAGGCGTGGGTCCGCGAACAGATGCAATCGCAGCAGGAACAGGCGGATCAGACGGCGGCGCAGTCGGGGGAGGAAGCCGATAAGGTCACCCCGGCGGATATCCTCGCCGGGATCTCCGTGGAGGAGATCTACACGCAGCTGGCGTCCAAGAAAGCGCAGGAATTCATCCTGAACTCGATCACCTTCGATTACGGAGAACTTCCGATCACCGACTGAACGAAAGAGAGATTACCATGACCGACAAAATGTGGGCGGGCAGGTTCCAAGGGGAACTGGACGCCGTCGCCGACGAATTCAATTCTTCGCTCGCGGTCGATTCGCGCATGTACGAAGCCGATATCCGCGGCTCGATGGCGCACGCCGCCATGCTCGGACAGCAGGGGATCATCGCGCGTGAGGACGCGGCTGCCCTGATCGACGGGCTCGGCGGGATCCTCTCCGACATAAAAGAAGGGAAACTCGATTTCTCTGCGGGCGGCGAGGACGTGCATATGTTCGTCGAGGCGGAACTGACCAAGCGGCTCGGCGAGGTCGGGCGGCGGCTCCACACGGCGCGGAGCCGGAACGATCAGGTCGCCCTCGACGTGCGTCTCCACATGCGCGACGCGGGGATGGAGATCCTCGAAAAACTGAAAGCCCTGCTCGGCACGCTCGCGGATCTCGCCGAGGAACACGCCGACACCGTGATGCCCGGCTACACCCACCTGCAAAGGGCGCAGCCGATCACCTACGGACACTACCTGATGGCGTACGCCATGATGTTCCAGCGCGACATGGAGCGGTTCATCGACGCCCTGACCCGGATGAACGTCTCGCCGCTCGGTTCCTGCGCGCTCGCCGGGACCACCTACCCGACCGACCGGGGGGCGGTTGCCAAAAAACTCGGAATGAACGGCGTGACCGCCAACAGTCTGGACGGCGTGTCCGACCGTGACTTCGCGATCGAGCTCGCCTCCTGCGTCGCCATCGCGATGATGCACCTCTCGCGCTTCTCGGAGGAGGTCGTCCTCTTCTCGTCGTGGGAATTCAAGTTCCTCGAACTCGACGACGCGTACAGCACGGGGTCGTCCATTATGCCGCAGAAGAAGAATCCCGATATGGCGGAACTGATCCGCGGCAAGACCGGGCGCGCCTACGGCGACCTCATCGCCCTGCTCACGATCATGAAGGGGCTTCCCTTGGCGTACAACAAGGATATGCAGGAGGACAAAGAGGCGATCTTCGACAGCGTCGACACCCTCTTGAAGTGCCTGACCGTCTTCCCGCCGATGCTGAAAACGGCGAAGGTGCGGAAGGACAATATGCGCGCCGCCGCCGCGAAGGGCTTTATCAACGCGACCGACTGCGCCGATTACCTGACTGCGAAGGGACTTCCCTTCCGCACGGCGTACAAGATCACGGGACAGATCGTCGCGCGCTGTATTTCCGACGGCTGCGAACTCGACACGCTCCCGCTCGCCGTCTACCGCGAATACTCCGACCTCTTCGACGAGGGGATCTATCAAGCAATCGACCTCGACCGCTGCGTGACCCGCCGGACGAGCGAGGGCGGAACCTCGCCGGAGTCGGTGAAAAAACAGGTTGAATTAATTCGCAAATTTATTGGTTGACGCACCCCGAATAAAAAAGAGCCGGGCATCCGCCCGGCTCTTTTTTGCGTTTCACCGAAACCGTCACTACAAAAAATCAACCTGCGGTTTACCCGAACTGTCCGAACGGTACCTGTACAAAGCGCCGGGACGTGATATAATGAAATCGGAAGCGGGCGCCGGTTTCCATTCAAATCAACAGGAGGAAAGGATCATGAAAATCACGATCGGAGCCAATATCAAACGGCTGCGCAGGGAAAAAGGGATCACGCAGGAACAGTTGGCGGAGGCGATGAACGTCTCCTGCGCCGCGGTCAGCAAGTGGGAAAGGGGCGAAACCTTCCCCGACGTCACGCTGCTCCAACCGCTCGCCTTCTATTTCGACGTCTCGCTCGATTCTCTGATGGGCTACGACAAAGAGAAGATCGACGAGGAGATCGGGCGCGTACACGCGGAATACCGGAGACTGATGCGGGAGGATTGGCGCGAAGCGCCGCGGTTTATGAAAAAAGCGTACCGGGACTATCCGAACGATTATCGGATCATGCTCGACTATATGTACGCACATGTCCCCGACGCGGAACCCGATCCCGACGCCGCGCGCGCCCACATCGGCGAGTTTATGCCGCTCTGCGATAGGATCATTTCGGAATGTACCGACGTTCATCTCTGCCTCATGGCGTGGAAAATGAAGGCGATCCTTCTCCACGCGGACGGAAAGACCGACGACGCGCTGAAAATCCACGCAGAAGAGTTCGGGGACTGGTATCTGTCGACCGGGCAGATGAACGAACAACTCTTCCGAAAAGACCGCCCGGAATTCCTCTACTGGGCGAAGCGCAATATGTACGAGCTGATCGATTACGCCGCCGACAAATACGTCAAATCGGTTTTCTTTGATACGGCGATCCCGTATGAAGAAATGGTCAGGCGCGCCGAAACCTGCGGCGACGAACTTTATCGGCTCGGATGCGAAAGAAACGAGGGGTATTTCATCTTGCAGGCAAAGGTGATCTTCGGCAGACTGACAAACGACCTGATCGCCCGGGAATGGCGCGGGGGAACCGACGAAGACATTATCAGAACGACCGACAAATACCTCGCCGCCGTCGCCAAATTGGCGGAGTGCGCGAAAACCGACGCGCCGCTCTGCGACGCCGCCGCCAAGCGCTCCGGCGCCGACGGTCTGCTCGCCGATGCAATCAACGGCAGATTGTCGTGGACCTACCCGCACAACGCGGAGTTGGTCAAAAACAACGCCGCGTACAGAGCCGTCTTGGAAAAGTATCGGAAATAACACGTCAACGCAAAGGAAACGCCGCCCGCGGGCGGCGTTTCCTTTTTATTGACTGCATTATATTATGTCTGCTATATCTGCGTTTTTTGTTTGAATAGAATCGCTAATTACTGCATATACTACTCCTGAACACATTTCTATAAAAAAGGGGTTGACAAACCGTTTTTTATCGTGTATAATGTGTTCAGTGATCGAGTTACAGAAACCCGCGAGGCCTGTGACCGGGGGAGTTCCTGCGGGAACTCCTCTTTTTCTTTTGTAGGAGCAAGAAAAATGTCAAATCCGTCAAAAACTTTTCTAACTTTCGATGAACAGATCGATTATTTGCAGCAAAAAAAGAATTTAGTTATCACCGATCCTGTTCAAGCCAAAACTATTCTCGAACAAATCGGTTATTCCAGTTTGATCGGAGGATATAAAGCTCCTTTTAAGAATAGCACGACAAAAAAATACAGGGATGGGACGACCTTTGAGCAGATTGTTCTGCTCTACAAATTTGACGAAGAACTCAGAGAACTCTTTTTGAAATATATACTGCGGATTGAACGCCAAATTCGCTCCCTGCTGTCTTATTATTTTTCAGACAAATATGGAGAACAGCAATGTAATTATTTGAATCCTAGCAATTATACAAATAATACTCGATCTACAAATGATGTTGCAAAACTGATTTCAACTCTTAATGACCTTGCGAACAAAAACAAGGATTATCCGTTTATTGTACATCAACGAACGGCATACGGTAACGTTCCTCTATGGATTCTTGTGAACTATACCACGTTTGGAACTCTATCCAAACTTTACTCGTTGCTTACGCAGGATATACAGGTCAAAATTTCTAAGCATTTTTTCAAAGTAAATGAAAAACAACTTGAACAGTTTCTATCGGTTATCACAAAATTCAGAAATGTATGTGCACATAACGAACGCCTCTTTTTATTTAAAGCCCGCAACGATATCCCTGATATGACGTTGCATCAAAAATTAGGAATCCCAAAAACGGGAACACAGTATAGTCAAGGCAAAAAAGATTTGTTTTCAATTGTAATCGCTTTCAGGTATCTATTGCCTGACCAAGATTTCAAAATCTTTAAAACTGCCCTCATTCGAGTTTTAAACAATTATGTTAAATCCACTTATGCAATGAGTGAAAACGATTTATACAATTATATGGGTTTCCCGCTCAATTGGAATAAGGTTTCGACTTTTAAAAAATAGTACATTTTAGTGCCAAACAAAAAAGCCGGGCAAAACGCCCGGCTTTTTATTGTTTTTCAAAGACAAAGTGAACACTAAACAAATCCGTTCTGACACGATCGGGTGCACTTGTTGATCGTCAATGAAGCCGGCTTTGGAACGCCACCGCTTTCCCGAGGATCTGGATCCGGTCGAGTTCAGCCCCGATATAGACCAGCGGTTCGTACCGGGGGTTTTCGGGCGTGAGGATGAGTTTCTGCTTTTCGGGGTAGTAGTAGACCCGTTTCAGGGTCGCTTCCCCCTCGACCACGACCGCGGCGATCTCGCCGTTGTCGACCGACTCCTGCTTCTTCACGAGCACGAGGTCGCCGTCGTTGATCCGTGCGCCGATCATACTGTCCCCGCAGGCGCGCAGGCAGAAGTCGACGTCGAGTTTTTCGTCGACGGCGAGATAGGTTCCGTATTCCTCCTCGGCGTAGATCGGCGTGCCGCAGGCGATCCTGCCGAGCATCGGCACCCGCCGCACCCGGATCGGAAAGAGTTTGCCTTCCGCGTCAGGAGTGTCCTCCCAACCGACCAGCGCCGCCGGGGTCGTACCGAGCGCCGTCGCCAGCCGCTCGATCTTCTCCTGCGGAACGTTTGCGATCTGTCCGCTCTCGTAGCGTTGAATCGTCTGTTTGCTCGTCCCCAGTTCCGCCGCCACCTCTTCCAGCGTCATTTTCAGCGCCTTGCGCCGCGCTTTGATATTCTGTCCCAGTCCCATTCCGTCGCCCCCTTTTGATTCGTTTCAACCCATTCTACCACAAAAGCACGCGATATGCAACCCCTTTTGTGAAAAAAGTCACACGATAAGAGACTTTTTGCAAAAAGAAAACCCGCCGGGCAGATCGCACGGCGGGAAAGCGAGGATCGACCCGCTTCGTCCGGGCGTCCGGCGGGGACGCCCGGCGGGTCGGACGGGAAAACGGTTCAGAGCAGTTTTTCGAGCGCCGCGAGCCGGACCGCGACGGTCAGAATCGAAGCGGCTTCTCTGAGATTGTCGACCGTGCAGCAGGTCGGGGCGAGCCGGAGGTTGCGGTCGCGCGGATCGAGCCCGTAGGGGAAGGTCGCGCCCGCCGAGGTCAGGGTGACGCCCGCCTCTTTTGCGAGTTCATGAACGCGCTTGGCGCAGCCGTCGGAGACGTTGAGACTGACGAAGTACCCGCCCTTCGGATGGGTCCATTCGGCGATCCCGAGTCCGTCGAGATCTTCCGACAGCCGCTCTTCGAGAACACGGAACTTTTCGGACAGGAGGGCTTTGTGGCGCGCCATCTGCCGCTTCACGCCCGCGGGGTCCCGGAGAAAGATCAGGTGCCGGACCTGATTCAGTTTGTCGTAACCGATCGTCTCGACCGCCATCACTTTCTTCGCCGCGTCGATATTGGCGGGGCTCGCCGCCATCATCGAAACGCCCGCGCCGGGGAAGGTGATCTTCGAGGTGGAGGAGAAGCAGATAAAGCGGTTCTCGGTGCCGGCCTCGCGCGCGAGGTCAAAGATATTCGGTAGTTCGTCGCCCTCGTCGCAAAGATCGTGGACGGCGTAGGCGTTGTCCCACATCACGGTGAAGTCGGGCGCCCCGGTCTTCATATTCGTGAGACGACGGCAGGTCGCGTCCGAGTAGGTGATCCCGGTGGGGTTTGCGTACTTCGGCACGCACCACATCCCCTTGACGGTCGGATCAAGCGCGAGTTTTTCGACCTGATCCATATCGGGCCCCTCGGGCGTCATATCGACCGGGATCAACTCGAATCCCATCTTCTCGGTGATGGCGAAGTGCCGGTCGTAGCCCGGCGCCGGGCAGAGCCATTTACGGTCCGCGACGGTCGACCAGGGGGCGGGCGAATCGGCAAGCCCGAAGATCATTCCGCGCGCGATCGTCCCGTACATCAAGGCAAGACTCGAGTTGCCGCCGACGATGACCTGCTCCGCCGGGATACCGAGCAATTCTCCCCAGAAGCGGCGCATCGAGGGAAGTCCCCACGGGCAGCCGTAGTTCCGGCAATCGAACCCGTCGACGACGTACTCGCTCTCCGCGAGCGGACGGTTCAGAAGTTCGGTCGAGAGGTCGAGTTGATCCGCGGCGGGTTTTCCGCGCGACAGATCGAGTTTCAGCCCCTCGGTTTTATACATTTCAAGCAGCAGCCGAAGACTGTCCCGCTCCTCGAGCAGTTCGGCGCGCTTCATTTCGCTGTATCGCATGGCGTTCTCCCGGAATTTGCATAATTTGTTCCGCAATCTTGCAGAATCGGCGTTCAGACTTTCTTTATTATACTGCTTTTTGCAATTTTTTGCAACCGTTTTTGCAAAGAATCGTCCCGATCTTCTCCGTTTTCTCCGTTTTGCGAAAAAAAGGCGGCTTTTGTCGCCGTCTTTCGGTCATTCCGCCATATTTTTAAGAAAAAAAGCCGCGGAGGGCTTGCTTTTTGCCGCCCGCCGTGCTATCATTATAGTGAAAATTACTTCACGATAAGGGGGGCGCGATGCGTTATCTTTCCGAGAAGACGATGAACGACCTGATCGCTTTCGTCGACCGCTACCACGAAAAGAACGGCTACACGCCGACGATCGCCGAGATCGCCGACGCCCTCTCGCTTGCCGTCGGGACGGTGCACAAATACCTGCACCGGATGGCGGAGAGCGGACGGATCGCCCTCTCCGGGCGGCACATCGTGACCCCCGCCATCGCCGAAAGGCAGAGACGGACGGGCGCGCGCGCGGCTCCGATCGCGGGGGAGATCGCCTGCGGCGCGCCGATCCTGGTCGACGAAACGCAGAACGAAACGCTCCCCTTCCCCGCGGGCTTTTCCGACGGGGGCGAATACTTCTGGCTCCGGGCGCGCGGGCGCTCGATGGTGAACGTCGGGGTCGACGACGGGGACTACGTGCTGATCCGGCGGCAGCCGACAGCCGACCCGGGGCAAACCGTCGCCGCCCTGATCGGGGACGAAGCCACCCTGAAAATATTTCTGCCCGATCCCAAACGCAGAAAAATCGTTCTGCGCGCCGCAAACGACGACAAAACGGCGTACCCCGACCTGATCTTCGACGCGATCCTCATCCGCGGCGTCGCCGTCCGCGTCTTGAAGTCCCTTGCCTGACCGTCAAAAAACGTCCCCTCCGCACCTTTCGCGGAGGGGGTTTCTCTTTCGTTTTCAGCCGAACGCTGTTTTACGGTTGGGTGACTTGATTGGCGGGCGTTTCGGTCTTTACCGCCGCGTCGAACACTCCCGCGAGGTAGGCGAACAGATCGAAATCGTCCCGGACGGTATATCGTTTCCCGTTGTGGGTGATCTTGCCGTCGTGAAACACCGAAATGGAGGTGAAGTCGACGGGAACGTCCGCGTAGTAAAACAGCAGCTCGTACCGCGGCGGGGTCGACGGCTTCTTGTCCCCGATCCTGAGCCATTTTTTCGGGACCGTTTTTAATTTGAGCGACGACATCGTCGCCAAGACCTCAGCGATCACGTCCGGGTCGATGGTCTCGCGTTCCTCGACCACTTCCCCGTTATCCCCGTAGGTCCGTTCGCGGATCACGATCCGGGCAGTAGCGGCAAGATCCTTTTCCTTGATCCTTGCGGGGCAGCCGTTTGCGGTCAAGAGGATCGCCGCGATCAGTGCCGCCAGTAAAACGAGGATAAGAACGGTCAGAATTCTCCGCTTTTTCATAAAGGTATCCTCCGCAGTTCTGTTCGTCGGTTTTTTCGGAAAGTAGAAAGAACGGCGTTTTTTTGTTTTTGTCAGGGGACGATGCAGTCGAAGCGCACGGCGCTCCCCGAAAGCGAGTAGGACGGCTTCACCCCGGCAAGGTACGGCCCCTTCGCGGGGCGCTTCACGACGATCCGCTTCGGGCGGGCGGCGAACGCCGCGTCGAGGAGTTCCCGCTCGTTTTCGCAGGGGCGTTCGAGCAGGTGGAGCAACTGAAACTTCTTTTTGACCAGCGCCGATTTCGTCCGTTCGGGGAACATCGGGTCGAGCAGAACGACGTCGGGGCGCGGGTCGAGCAGGGGCAGAGCGGGAACGCTGTCCCCCCGGATCAGGGTCATGCGGGCGGCGATCTCGGCCGTTTCGGGGTCGCGCTTCGCCCGTTCGATGGCGTCAGAAAGCAGGTCGGCGATCACGGGATCGTGTTCAAAAAGCAGAACGCGGCATCCCGCCGCCGCCAGCAGAAACGAATCCTCGCCGAGCCCCGCCGTCGCGTCGGCGACGAACGGTTCGTCGACGCCCTTGATCTTCACGGCGCGCACCAGAAGTTCCCGCGAAAGGTTCCCGCGGCGGATCCGCGGCAGAAGGCGTGCAAAGTCGCCCCGCACGGAATTCTTCCCGTCCGAGAGCGCAAGACCCCCGTCGGTCGTAACGAGTTTCGCCGTGCCGTCCGTCATCGCCCGTCCCCTTCCCTTTTCTTTTCATTATAGATTATACCACCGATCGCGCCGCATTGCAAGCCGCCCCTGTATAAAGCCCGCCGCGGGCGGGCATACTGCGAAAAAACACAAGGAGGCAAACAAATGATCGAAAACGATACCGTCCGCTTGCTGCGCGAGTGCGACGCGGGGATCCGGATGGGGTTGGACTCCATCAACGAGGTGATCGACCGGGTGAAGGGGGACGCGCTCCGCGAAACGCTGTCCCGCTGCCGGGAGGAACACGAATCGCTCGCAAACGAAGTACGCGGTCTGCTCGACGAGTACCACGACGGGGGGAAAAAGCCGAATCCGGTGGCTAAATCCATGTCGTGGATCAAAACGAACGTCGAGATGACCTTCGACCGCTCGGACGAAACGATCGCAAGTCTGATGACCGACGGGTGCAATATGGGGGTCAAGTCGCTCTCGCGCTATCTCAATCAGTACGCGGCGGCGGACGAGA
Source organism: Clostridia bacterium (assembly GCA_017961575.1). Classification (GTDB taxonomy): domain Bacteria; phylum Bacillota; class Clostridia; order Oscillospirales; family CAG-272; genus UBA1740. The sequence goes on from JAGCXA010000033.1 coordinate 36,862, forward strand.
GATCGAAGGCGCTCTGCCGCCGCCTGATCGACGCGGAATCGAACGCGGCGATCTCGATGCGGGGAGAACTCTGAACACGCAGAGTCAAAAGACGGGCGGAGCGGGCAAAAACTGCCCGCTCCGCCTTGCCCGGTTCTTCGGCTTTTGATTATTCGTCTTTTCTTGTGACCTCGGCGGGCTCTTCCCCGTCCGGGATCTCGTCGTCCTCGGATTCGTCCCCCTCGGACGCCTCCGCGTTTTCGTCCTCCGCCGTCGTCTGCGCGTTCGGGTCCTCCTTCACGGGACTCTTGCGGAACAGAACGTAGAGGATGACCGCCACCCCGACGACGAGCAGCACCACGCTGCCGACGATCTGCAAAACTTCCGGCATATCTTCTCCTTTCCGGGCGTCGCCGCCCGACGGCGCAAGCCGCATTCGTTCGGGAAAAGTATACCATACCGCAAGCAAAAAATCAAGACGGCGGGCGTAAATCGTCGGATTTTCGGGGGCGCTCCCCCGCCCGCGCGCCGCCGGTTCGCCGCATTTTCCCCCCCGCGACAATATTTTTTTGAAAAAACCCTTGCAATTCTTTTCCGACTGTGTTATAATAGGCAACGCCGATTTATAGGTTTTTGAAAAAATGATCAGATAGATTCGTCCGATCGGTCGCGTTTTATGGAGGTGAACAATTATGGCTCAGTGCGAATTTTGCGATAAGAAGATCGCGTTCGGGAACAGCGTTTCCCACTCGCATCGCAAAACCAACAGAACCTGGAAGGCAAACATCCGTAAGGTTCGGGCTATCGTCAACGGAACCCACAAGACCGTTTACGTTTGCTCCCGCTGCCTTCGTTCCGGCAAAGTCACCCGTGCGTGATTTTCCGTTGGTCGTATAAGGGACTCTGCCGAGGAAGGCGGAGTCCCTTATTCTGTCTTTGCCCCCGCGTCCCCCTCGACGCCGGGCGCGCGTGAGAGTACGACCGACAGGAACAGCCCCGCGATCATACCCGGAACCCCCGCGAGCCGAAGCCCGGCGTAGACCGAAAAGAAAACGAGCAGGGGATGGATCCCGAGCCCGCGCCCGACGAGTTTCGGCGTCAGGATCTGCCGGACGGAAAAGATCGAAAACGAGAGGAAGAGAACGCACGCCCCGAACGCCCCTCTCCCCGAAACGATCGAGACGATCCCCCACGGGACGAGGATCCCGCCCGCCCCGAGTACAGGCAAAAGGTCGAAGAGAGAAATCAGAAGCGAGAGCAGCAGCGCGTAGGGGACGCCGAGGAGGGACAGTCCGACAAGCAGGATCAGAAACGTGAGGCAAAAAAGGATCCCGTAGGCGTAAAAGACGGTCCCCGCGTAGCGGGTGAGCCCCCGTCCGATTTTCTCCGCCCTCCTCTGCCACGCGGGGGAGAGCAGTCGCCCCCTGACGCGCGCGAGCCCGTCGGGATCGGCGGAAAACCACACCGCGGCGACGACCGAAACGAGAAGCGCGAAGAGAAACGATGGGATCCGGGAGAGCACGCCGCCGACGAAACGCGAAAAAGACGAAAAGAGCGACGAAAAGCCGTCGCGCACCATCCCCGCGAGATCCTCCTCCGAGAGAAGCGGGCTCCCCGCCCCGCCGGGCAGATGCGACAGGATGAACGACGAAGCCGATTCGAGCGCCCCGGCGATCTTCGACGGGAGAACGGGATCCGAGAGCGCGGAGGACAGGATCTCGCCGCACTCGACGATCACTTGCCGCAAAAGGAAAAAGGTCCCGAATCCGATGGAGAAGAAGAACAAAAGCGTGAGAAAGACCGACAGTACGGGCGCCGGGATCCGCGTTTTCCGCGAAAGGAAACGCGCGGGACGGTGCGTCAGACGCGCCGAAAGCCACGCGAACGCGAACGGAAGCAGGACCGAAAGGATCCTCGCGGCGAAGAACCGCAGGAAGAGAAGTCCGATCAGCGCCGCAAGCGCGAAAAGAAACGGGCGCCCGTATTTTTCGACGATACCGTCCACCGACACGATCCCTCCCCTCGTTTTTACTATCAGTATATCCCGCCGCCGTCCGCCGTATGAAGAACGGGCGCGGCGAACAAAGAAAGAGAAGGAAGAAAACCATGGTCACCATCACGATGGAGAACGGAAAACAGATCAAAATCGAACTCAAACCCGAGTACGCGCCGAAGACCGTCGCCAACTTTGAAAAACTGGTGAAAGAGGGCTTCTACGACGGGCTGACCTTTCACCGGATCATCCCCGGCTTTATGATCCAGGGCGGCGACCCGCAGGGGAACGGAATGGGCGGATCGAAGGAGAAGATCGTCGGTGAGTTCCGGCAGAACGGCTTTCCGCAGAACACCCTGAAACACACCCGCGGCGTGATCTCGATGGCGCGCGCCTACGACCCGAACTCGGCGTCGAGCCAGTTCTTCATTATGCACGCCGACGCGCCGCATCTCGACGGCGCCTACGCCGCATTCGGGCAGGTCGTCGAGGGGATGGACGTCGTCGACGAGATCGCCGCGACCCCGACCGGATTCCGCGACGAACCGCGCGTCCGCGTCGGGATCAAGTCGGTCACGCTTGACTGATATGGCACGAAAAAGCCGCCGGAATAACGAAGAAAATCACGACCGCCCCCCGTTTGATCCCGCCTTTGCGGATCTATCCCGTCTTGTCGTTTCTTGGTACCGTGAGAACCGCCGCCGCCTTCCGTGGCGGGAGGAGGTCAGCCCCTATCGGACGCTGGTCTCGGAGATCATGCTGCAACAGACGCGGGTCGAGGCGGTCAAGCCCTTCTTCGATCGGTTCCTTTCCGCCTTCCCCGACGTACGGTCGCTTGCCGACGCCGACGACGAACGGCTGATGAAACTGTGGGAGGGGCTGGGTTATTACAGCCGGGCGCGGAACCTTAAAAAGTGCGCCCGCGAGGTCGTCGACCGCTTCGGCGGCTCGATCCCCTCGTCGATCCCCGACCTGCTCTCGCTGCCCGGCATCGGCGCGTACACGGCGGGCGCCGTCGCCGCCTTCGCCTACGGGAAACCGGTCGCCGCCGTCGACGGCAACGTCCTGCGGGTAACGGCGCGGATCACGGCGGAGCCGGGGGACGTCCTGTCTCCCGCCGTCCGGGGAAAGCTGACCGCCTTCACGTCGTCCCTCGTCCCGGAGGACGCCCCCGGCGACTTCGGGCAGGGGCTGATCGAACTCGGGGCGCTGATCTGCCTCCCCAACCGTCCGCCGAAGTGCGACGTCTGCCCCGTCCGCTCCCTCTGTCGGGCGCGCGCCGCGGGGTGCGAGGGGACGCTTCCCGTCCGTGGAAAGAAGCCCGAACGGAAACTCGACCGGCGCACCGTTCTCCTGATCCGTTCGGGGACGCGCACGCTGCTGCACAAGCGGCAGGCGCGTGGACTGCTTGCCGGGCTCTGGGAATTCCCGAACTACGCCGGGGGGTTTACCGAAAAAGAAGCGCTCGACGCGGTGCGCGCGCTCGGTTTCGATCCGATCCGTCTGCGTCCGCTTGAACCCGCCAGGCATCTGTTCACCCATATCGAATGGCAGATGACGGGTTATCTCGTGCTGGTCGCCGAGCCCGACTCCCCGCCCCCAGACGGCTTCGTGATGCCCGAAACCGACGATCTTTTGTCGCGCTACGCGATCCCGTCGGCGTTCTCCGCCTTCGTGCGCGCGCTGACCGCTCCGCTTCCCTGATTTTTCAAAAGGAGATACGAAATGAAAAGACCTCTGTTTATGCGCTTCCCCGGGGGACGCGACCGCGCCCTCACCCTCTCCTACGACGACGGCGTAAACCCCGACGCCCGCCTGATCTCGATCCTGAAAGCGCACGGTATGAAGGCGACCTTCAATATCAACTCCGACCTCTTCTCGCCCGACGACCCGTCGCTTCCCCGGAACGGCACGCGCTTTTCGGCGTCCGAGGCGGTCAAGGTCTACGAGGGGATGGAGGTCGCGGTGCACGGCGCGATCCACCCCTTCTGGAATCAGATGCCCCTCGCTTCTGCGACCTACGATATTATCCGCGACCGCGCCAACCTCGAAAAGATCTTTCACCGCACGATCCGCGGTTCCGCCGCGCCCTACGGCGTGACGGGCGAAAAATGTATCGAAGCCTTGAAAGCCGCCGGCATCGTCTACTGCCGCACGACGGTCTCGACCGAGAAATTCTCGATGCCCGAAAACTGGCTGGCGCTCCCCGCGACCTGCCACCACGGCAACCCGCGCCTGATGGAACTGGCGAAGAACTTTCTCGGTTTGCAGAACCCCCGTCACCCGCAGCTGTTCTACCTCTGGGGACACAGCTACGAATTCGACGACAACGACAACTGGGGTGTGATCGAGGCGTTCTGCGACCTCGTCGGAGGACACGACGATCTGATCTGGTACGCGACGAACGGCGAGATCTACGACTATACCGAGGCGTACAACCGGCTGGTCTGGAGCGTCGAGATGGATCGCGTGACCAATCCGACCTTCACCGAACTCTGGTTCCTCTTCGGCAAAACGGTCTACCGTATCATGCCGGGCGAAACCATCGTTTTCTGACCCGACGAAAAAAGCGCGCCGTCGGGCGCGCCGTCGTCGAGAATGAACGAACCCCCTTTGCGGCGTGCGCCGCAAAGGGGGTTTTTCGATGCAACCCGGGGTCATTCCCCGTTTCCGAACCCGTAACGCCAGAGGGTCGCGCGGATCTTGTCGTCCTCCATCCCGCGCGCCTTGCAGCGCTTGACGAGCGTTCGCTTCACCTCGGTGAAATCGATCTCGCCCCCGTCGACGGCTTCGCGGACGGCGGTTTCGGCGTCGGTACGGGAGTACCCCTTCGCCGTCAGGGCGGATACGATCTTGCGCCCGCCCCAGAGATTCCTGCGGGCGTAGCCGACGGCAAGCCGCCGCGCCTGTTCGCCCTCGCGGATATAGCCGAGCGAGACCATCCGTTCGACCGCCTCGCCGGCGACCTCGCGCGAGATCCCCTTCCGGGCAAGTTTGTCGCGGAGGGTGCGGGCGTTGTTGTCCCCGTATTCGAGGATGCGGAGCGCGTGCCGACAGGCGGCAAGATACTCCGACTCGTGCGCCAACTCCGACGTCGCCGCGTCCGAGAGCGCGTCCCCCGCGCCGGGCGACCCGATCCGCTCGTAGAGCGAAGGCGGGACCGAAAGGACGGTCTCGCCCCCGGCGTCAAGCGCGACGGTGACGAGGAGCGCGTCCTTTCCCGCCCGTTTTACCGAGCGAACGATCCCCGATCCGAGTTCCTTCACGGTCAGACGTTCTCGTCCGCCACTTCGAAGTCGCGGAGGTCGAACTCCTCTTCGCCCGCGTCAAACTCCTCTTCGGGGTCGGCTTTCGCGGCGGCGGCGCGCACGGCGTCCTGCACCCGTTTCAGAACTTCGGGCTCGCTTTCAAGGTAGATCCGGGCGTTGTCTTTGCCCTGCCCGATCCGCTGTCCTTCAAACGAAAACCACGATCCGCTCTTCTCGATGATGCCGTACCCGACGGCGAGGTCCAGCGCCTCGCTCCCCTTCGAGATCCCTTTCCCGTAGAGGATGTCGAACTCGGCGATCCGGAACGGGGGGGCGACCTTGTTCTTCACGACCTTGCACTTCACGCGGTTGCCGTAGACCTCGGCGCCGTTTTTCAGCGACTCGGTCTTACGGATGTCGATCCGCACCGAGGCGTAGTATTTCAGCGCCTTACCGCCGGTCGTGACCTCGGGATTCCCGTACATCACGCCGACCTTCTCGCGGAGCTGGTTGATGAAGATGACGATACAGTTGGATTTCGCGATCGCGCCGGACAGTTTGCGCATCGCCTGGCTCATCAGACGCGCCTGCACGCCGACGTGCGACGCGCCCATCTCCCCGTCGATCTCCTGCTTGGGTACCAGCGCCGCGACCGAGTCGACGACGATGATGTCGATGGCGCCTGAGTTGACCAGCGCCTCGGCGATCTCAAGCGCCTGCTCGCCGCAGTCGGGCTGAGAGATCAGGAGATTGTTGGTATCGACGCCGAGATGCTTGGCGTAGACGGGATCGAGCGCGTGTTCGGCGTCGATGAACGCCGCTTCGCCGCCCGCCTTCTGCACCTCCGCCACGACGTGGAGCGCAACGGTCGTTTTACCCGAAGATTCGGGCCCGTAGATCTCGGTGATCCGTCCCTTCGGGATACCGCCGACGCCGAGCGCGAGATCGAGCGACAAACTGCCCGTCGAGACCGCCTCGACGTTCATATTGGCGACCTCGCCGAGCCGCATGATGGAACCCTTGCCGCAGTCGCGTTCGATCCGGGAAATGACGGTTTCGAGCGCCGCTTTTTTGTCGCCCGTCGCCACCGGTTCGTTTTTCGCTGTCGTTTTCTTTGCTGCCATTGTGTTCGTCTCCTTGTTTTTTGTTTTACGCCTACATTGTACCGCAGGCAAGGTGCAATAAAACGGACTTTAAAGCGCGATCTCCACGGCGCCGCGCGGACGGATCGAAAGCCGCATCGCGCTGCCGCGTCCAAAGACCGAATCGAGGACCTCGACGTATCCCGCCGTAAGTTCGCGGCGCACGAACGCCTGAATCGTTCCGGCGAACCCGCCGCCGTGAACGCGGAAGGCGCAGCCCTTCCCTGAAAGCAGCCCGTCACTCACGGCAAGCGCGAGCGAAAGCCCCTGCTCGCCGACGTTCTGATTGGTATAGACGTTTTGCAGATACATGAAACTCGAACGGCCGGACTCGTTCACCCCGTCGAGGAAGGCGGGAAAATCGCCCGCCCGGAGCGCCGCCGCCTGAGACGCGACCCGCGCGTTCTCACGGACGAAGTGCAGGGCGCGGAGCAGAGCGCGATCTCCGACGGTGCGCCGGAGGACCGGGGCGTTCGCAAGAAGATCGCCCTCGCCGACTCCGCGCAGGGTCCCGCGACCGAAGTAGGCGGCGACCGCCTTCATCTCCCGCGGGATCGAGGCGTAATCCTCGTTCAGGTCGGCGTGGTTGCCTCCGGTATTGACGATGATCAGATCGTACCCGGCGTCGGAGAGCGAAAAGGGGATCGGCTCGATCACGGGCGACGTCGGGTCGGCGAAGTCGATGAAGACGAATCCGCCGACGGCGCACGCCGTCTGATCCATCAGTCCGCTCGGCTTCCCGAACCAGACGTTCTCTGAATACTGCGCGATCCGCGCGATCTCGGCGTTATCGGTCTTGCCCTCTCCGTAGAGGTGGTTCAGGATATTCCCCACCATCACCTCAAACGCAGCAGAAGACGAGATGCCCGACCCTTTCAGCACTTCGGTCACGGTGTAGGCGACGAACCCCCCGACGGGAAGCCCTCTCTTGCGGAACCCGTCGACCATCCCCGCGATCAGCGCGCCGCTCGTGAAGTCGGGCTGCGACGCGGGGTCGCTCGTCTCCGGGAGCAGGATCCGATCTTCGGGATACCCCTCGCTTTGCAGGCGGATCGTCCCGTCGTCGGTCTTCGCCGCGACGGCGATGATGTCGCGGTCGATCGCCCCGGCAAGCACGCATCCGTGGTTGTGATCGGTGTGGTTGCCCGAGATCTCGCTCCGTCCCGGAACCGAGAAGAGGCGAACGTCGTCGCGCTCCCCGAACAGTTCGGTAAAGCGTTTGATCGCCTTGATATACCGCTCGGTCTCCGAGGGAATATCGCGGTACAGATCGGCGTGCTTTTCAAGCGCGCCGCTTTCCAGTTTTTTGATGAGTTCCTGTGCGTTCATGCGGTGTATTGTCCTCCGACGAATTAAAAATCATAATTGCGTTTTTTGAGCCACGCCGAGACGGTTTCTTCGGCGCGGGCGTAAAGTTCCGGGTCTCCCCCGTCGAGCCAGACGGTTCCGGGCTGCGCCCTGAACCAGGTCAGTTGCCGTTTGGCGTAGCGTCTTGTCGCGATCTTGATCTCCTCCGCGACCGCCTCCGGGGTCGTCTCTCCCGCGAAGCAGGGGAGAAACTGGCGATACCCGATCGCCTGTCCCGCGGTGGCGCCGGGGGCGAGGTATCCGCGCTCCCAAAGCGTTTTCGCTTCCCGATAAAGTCCCGCCTTCATCATCTCGTCGACCCGACGGTCGATCCTTGCGTACAGATCCTTCCGATCGGGAAAATCAAGTCCGAGAACGAGACAGTCGAAGAAAGGAACGCGCTCCCGGCTTTTGCTGTCGAATTCGCTTTTCGGCTTTCCCGTCAGCCGGTAGATTTCCAACGCGCGCACCACGCGGCGCAGATTGTTTTCGTGGGTGGCGGCGGCGGACGCGGGGTCGAGCGCAAGGAGTTCCTCGTACAGTTCCCGCCGTCCCGCGTTGGTCTTTCCGCGCGCGAGCAGTTCCGCGCGCAGTGCGGGGTCCGAGGGCGGCGCGGCGTCGTGCCGCCCGGTCAGGGCGGCGGAGAGGTAAAGCCCCGTCCCGCCGCAGAAGATCGGCAGACGGCGGCGCGCCAGAATATCGTTTGCGACCCTCGCCGCTTCCTCGCCGTAGTCGGCGGCGCTGTACGGTTCGTTCGGGTCGCGAACGTCGATCATATGGTGCGGGATCCGTTTTCGTTCCGCAGCGCTCGGCTTGGCGGTGCCGACGTCCATTCCGCGGTAGATCTGCATCGAGTCGCACGAAACGATCTCGCCGCAAAAACGCTCGGCAAGCAGGAGGGCAAGCGCGCTCTTCCCCGACGCGGTCGGTCCCACGACGGCAAGCGCGGGTCGATTCACGGGATCAGCCCCTCTGCCCAGGCAAGCAGATCGCGGTAGAATTCGTCGCACCCGATTTCGTTGTGCAGTTCGTGCCGGAATCCGGGATAGAGCCGGAAGGTCAGTTTTTCGAGCCCGGCGTCCTCCATCCTCTTCGCGACTTTTTTCACTCCCTTTCCCCATCCGCCGACGGGATCCATATCCCCCGACGCGAGAAAGATCGGCAGGTCTTTCGGCAGTTTCTTCGCCCAGCTCTTTTTGTTGATCTCCCCGAGCATCGCGAAGAGTTCGCGGAATCCTCCGGCGGAGAACTTGAAATTGCTGGCGGGATCGTCCTTGAAGCGGTCGAGTTCCGCCGTATCCCGGGTGATCCACGCCTTTTCGGGCACCCCCTTCTCGTAGCGGGAGTTGTAGGCGCCGAAAGCGAGTTTCGTGAGGACCTTGCCGGGGTGATTCGCCCCGAGCAGACCCGAGGAGAGCGCCGCGAGCGCTTTCGCTGCCGGGAGCATCGGGTTCGGGCCGGCGGTGCCGAGGATCACCAGCCCGTCGAGTTCGTCGCCCCAACGGACGGCGTAGAGGCGCGCGAGAAACGATCCCATACTGTGCCCGAGGAAGATCAGGGGCAGGTCGGGATTTTCCTTCCGCGCAAGTTCGGTCACGAAGCGAAGGTCGCGCAGAACGAACTCCCGCGCGCCCTTGGCGCCGAAGTACCCGTATTCATCCGGGGAGGCGGTCCTGCCGTGACCCAGATGGTCGTTGGCGTAAACCGAGATCCCCGCGGCGTTCATCCGCGCGATCAGTTCGGTGTAATGTCCGATATGCTCGATCATCCCGTGCGAGATCTGCACGACTGCGCGCGGATTCTCGACGGGGAAACGGTATCCCGCCACGGTGTGGATCCCGTCGGAGGACGGGAAACGGAACAGGTTCGCTTCGGTGATCTCGATCATTTCGTTCGTTTCCTTTCTTTTTGATGGAAGAGGACGGACGGTTTTATCAGAGCGCGGGGTTCGACGCGATGAAATTCTCGGTTTCCTCCCGCGTCGGGATCGAGCGGGACGCCCCGCATTTGGTAACGGTCAGCGCGCCGACGGCGCAGGCGAATCGGATCGCGCCGATCAGGTTGCCGGTCTCGCAGTAACGGACGGCAAGGGCGGCTGTAAACGCGTCGCCCGCCGCGGTGGTATCGACCGCCGCGACGCGGTAGGCGGGGATCAGATTGCAGAGCTGCCCGTCGAAGTAAAAGGCGCCGCGGCTCCCGAGTTTCAGGACGTAATACTTCGCCTTGATCATCCGGGAGAGGGCAAGGCAGGCGCGCATGCAGGATTCGACGTTCGTCGGCGCGATGCCGGTGAAGATCTCGGTCTCGATCTCGTTCGGGGAGAAAATCTCGACCGTCGGGAACTCGGATAGCGGAATCGCGCGGCTGGCGGGCGCGGCGTCGAGGATCACGGGGATCCCTCGTGCCGACGCCATCTTGGCGCATTCAAGCGTCACCTCGTAGGGCGTCTCGAATTGCAGGCAGACGGCGTCGGGCTTCGACGCGATCGCCTCCTGCGCGTCGGCGGGGACCAGCGTCTGGTTCGCGCCGGGATAGACGACGATCCGGTTATTTCCGTTCGCCTCGACGAGAATCGACGCCATCCCGGTGTTGGTGGTCTTGTCCACCCGCACGTAGGAAATGTCGACCCCCGCCTCGACGTATGTATCGTAGAGGCACTTTCCGTTCGCGTCGGCGCCGAGCCGGGCGCAGAACTGGGAGATCGCCCCCATCTTCGCCGCCGCGACGGCGCAGTTGGCGCCCTTACCGCCGGGGATGTAGGAGAGTCCTCCCTCCCGGTCGACGATCGTCTCGCCCGCCGCCGGGACCCGCTTCATCCGGAGCACCATATCCATATTGGCGCTCCCGATCGTCAGGATGCGGACGCGCTTTGCTTCGTCTGCCATCTCGTTCACCTCTTTCGTCAAGTGGGATCAGTCGTCCCGTCTCGGGCCGAATCCGAACAGGCGTTCTTCCTCGTCCTTCTCGCGGGCGATCCGCGCGGCTTCCAGGGCTTCCTGCCGCCGCCGTTCGGCGTCGTCGTCGGACGGCGCCTCCTCGGGCGCGTCCTCTTCATCGGGTTCGTCCCCGGATCCTTCTTCGTTTTCTTCCGCAGTTTCTTCTTCGCCGTTATCCGGCTCGTCGGTCGCGTTCTCGGGGCGGAAGGCGTACGCCGCGCCGCCCTGCTCGGCGATCAGTTCGGAGAGCATATCGGCGTGATCGGTCGCCTGATCCGGGAGATCAAAGGGAGCGAACAGGTCGCCCTCGCCCGCGTTCTCCCCGCCGGGGATCTCCCCGGTTTCTTCCTCGGTTTCTTCCTCGGTTTCCGCGAGCGCGTTCTCGTCGATCACTTCGGGCGCGTCTTCGTCGATCGCCCTGGATTCGTCTTCAAGTTCTTCTTCGGGTTCTTCCTCGGATTCTTCCTCGGGTTCTTCGTCGGTTTCACCGTCGGAGGCGGGCAGGTCGAAGGGGGCGAACAGATCGTCCGCCGCGGCGGGTTCGGGGGTCTCTTCCTCCGCCTCTTCGGATTCTTCCTCTTCTTCCGGTTCCTCTTCCTCTTCGGGCTCGTCCTCGACGATCACTTCGGGTTCGTCTTCCGGTTCTTTTTCGGGTTCTTCCTCCGACTCCTCGGAAGCGGAAAGATCAAAGGGCGCAAAGAGTTCCCCGGGTTCGCCCGCGACCTCTTCCCGCTCTTCTTCGGCTTCTTCCGCGTCCTCGGATTCCTCCGCCGTTTCGGGCGGTTCTTCTTCGGTTTCGTCCGCGTACCCTTCGTCCGGTCCGACGGATTCCTCCGCCTCGGTCAATCCGGCGGATTCCTCTTCGGCTGCCGGCGCTTCCGCCGTTTCATCCTGCGGCACGGATTCGGCGGCGGGATCCTCCCCGAACAGGAGTTCTTCCTTCTCGCGCGCGATCCGTTCCTCTTCCGCGCGGCGAGCGTCTTCGGCTATCCTGTGTTCCTCCGCCGTTTCGGGATAATCGATCCCGGGGAGCAAAACCGCGGGCGTCGGCTGCGGCGCCGTCGCCGCTTCTCTGGCGAGGCGGGCTTCCTCCGCCACCCGGCGGCGACGCTCCTCCTCGGCTTCACGCCGGGCGCGCTCCTCCTCGATCTGGGCGAGCGCCTGATCGGCGCGGAGTTTTTCGATCTTGATGTGGTGGTACTTCCGATCCACCTCGCGCGCGATGGTCGACTCGCGGCTCCGGCAGGTGAAGATCAAGCTCTGCACCCCGTCCTCGGCAAGTTCGCGCAGGGCGCGCATCGTGCAGGTGGCGCGGAAGTTGTCCTGATGCGCGAAACTCTCGTCGAAGCAGAGCGGCGGCTTCTCGTCTTTATAGAGCAGGTCGATGTAGGCAAGGCGCAGGGCGATGTAGGCAAGGTCGCGCGTACCGCCCGACAGATACTCGGCGGAGTAGCGGTCGCCCTCCTCGCGGGCAAAGTCGAGGAACAGATCCTGATTGACCCCGAGTTGACCGTACTTGCCGTCGGTCATCGCCGCCATCAGTCGCCCGGCGTAGGACGAGAGGCGCGGCGTGATCTCGCGCCGAAGGTTCCCCTCGGCGCCCGAAACGGCGGTGTACGCCAGATCCAGCGCGTGTTTCAGTTCGCTTGCGGCGCGGATCCGATTCCGAAGGATCTCGATCTTTTCGCGGATCTCGACGGGGTTGGACGCCCCCTGCCGGAGCCCGGCGATCTCGTCTTCGAGATCGAGCCGATGTTTTTCCAGTTTTTCTTTCTGTTCGTTCCGCTGAGCAATCCCGGCGAGAAGGTCCTCGAACGACATATCGCAGAGCGCGTTTTGCAGTTCGGGGGAAAGCGAGCGGCGCAGATGCTCCTCGTTTTCGCCCGACAGCTTCCCGCGCAGGGCGTTCAGTTCCGCGGCGAGATTCTTCTCGTGTTCGGCAAACTCGTTTTCCTTGGCGAGGATCGCGTCGATCTCCTCGATCATCTTGTCGATCGTACCGCCGATCCCCGATTCGGGAAGAGTGCGCCCCCAGCGGGCGACGGTCGCGGAGAGCGAGGAATAGGTCGCGAGGTAGGTCTTCTTCGTGCGGTCAACGACGTCCTCGGCGTGGCGGAGCGCCGCTTCGCGCTCGATGATCGCCGCGCGGCGTTCGGGGTTTCCGGCAAGGAACGCGGCAAACGACGCCGCCGTTTTGAACCCGTACTCGGACGCGAGCGAACGCGCGTACTTGAAGCGTCCCCGGTAGAGCAGGGCGAGCACGCCCCCGCCGATCAGCGCGACGCCCGCAAGGACGAGATAGAGCGCCGTCGCGGGTTTCCACGCGAGCAAAGCCCCGAGGATCGGCAGAAAGACCGCGAGCCCGAAGGCGAGGATCATCAGCAGGAAGGTTTGCAACCCGCTTCTGCGCGCCTCGCGCACCTCGCGGGATACGACGGCGTCGCCGCCGTGACGGTCGATCCGATGGAGCAGTTTTTCCTCTTCGCGCTCGTCTTCGATCTTCTCTTTCAGTTGTTTCCATTCCTCCGCCGCCGAACGGTAGGTGCGGTAAGCGTCCGCCGTCACGCGGAGGTTGATGGTCAGTTCGGTGCGGTAGGAATTGTCGGGCAGAAAGCCGTTCCCGGTATGTTTCATCCGGAACTCCGCCTCTTCGGCGGCGAGGATGCGCTCCTCCTGCTCGAGCGTGTGCAGTTTGTCGAAACTGTTGAGCAGGGCGATGGCGCGGAAACTGCCCTTCAATTTTTCGAGTTTGGCGATCTCGGCTTCGAGTTTTTCGCGCTCCTTCTGGTTTTTCACCAGTTCGCTTTCGCGGTCGAGCAGGGTCTCGGTGATCTCGACCGAGCGCTGCTCCTCGGCGAGCAGTTCCTCCGCGCGCGCGAGCAGGGTGCGCGATCCGACGCCGTGTTCCTCGGTCTCGGCGACCCGCCGGGCGTTGATGGCGGCGGCGGCTTTATCGACCGAAAGCTGTTCGTTCCCCGAGAAGAGCAGGTTCGAGATGGTCTCGCGCATCTTCTCCTCGCCGACGTGCGTATCGTCCATCTGACTGATGTAGGCGGAGCTGGAAAAGACGTCGGACGGAACGCCGAGAAAATACTCCCCGGCGTCCTTCTCGGTCACGAGACTGCCCTCTTCGAGATTGACGACGCGGGTGCGGTCGCGGAAGACCTCGTGCCCGTTCTCCTGAATGATCGCGGAATAGCGGTCGATGCGGTAGCGTTTTCCCTTGACGAGAACCGTCATTTCGCCCTCGGCGGTGCCGGTCTCCCAACTCGTCCGCTTGCGCCTCTCTTCAAGCCCCGCGGGATCGGGCGTGAAGCCGTAGAGCATGAACCGGACGAAGGCGGCAAGGGTACTCTTGCCCGATTCGTTCGATCCCTCTATGACGTTGAGTTTGTCGCCGAACTTGACCTCGAAATAGTCAAGCAAACCGAAATGTTTGACCTTAACTTCCAGTATCAGCACGGTTTGACCTCTCTTCCCTCCAACCCGGATAATCCTTTGACGGCTCGTTCGACCGAGGACTTCTGCTCCTCGGTCAGGGGTTCTTCTGCGCGGTAGTCGAACGAGCGGCAGAACGCCGACACGTCGTTTTCAAGCGACGCGAACCACCTCTCCTCGACCTCCCCGATCTCGCGGTTGAACTCGGCGCGCACCTTTTTCGGAAGCCGATCGCGCGCGACGGCGAGCAGCCGCCGATAGTGCGGCAGGCAGAAATGCGGCTGAGAGCGGAACTTCTCGCGGAACGCCGCGTCCTCCTCGTAGAGGAGAACCACCGTTTCGATCATCCGCGAAAGACTGAAATCGATCCGCGAGCAGACGTAGCAATCTCGTTCGAGTTCCGCGAGCCGCGCGACCGTCTTCTCCCGCCCGCCGAGGGCGGCGAGCCCGCGCGGAAAGAGCGCGGGGGCAAGTTCGGCGAGGTGGCTTTCCAGCATCAGGGCAAGCCCCAAGCGGTTCTTGCGTTTCAGCATCGCCGTAAAATGCGTCGGGCAGAATCCCTCGCGGTTGGTGCGGACGCGGACGTCGGGCTCCATCATCGACGCGCCGAGGATCAGGGACAGTTCGTCCTCCTCGAGTTTGCGATAAAGCGTACAGAGAGGGCAGCCGACGTCATGATGATCCCGCGAGTCGTCGAACGCCTCGTTTACCGGGATGGTATAGATCCGTTCCATCGTCGCCCTCCTTTGTTTTCTTCGCGCACCCGCCCGCGGGCGTACAGTACGCGCATTCTATTTCATAATACAATTATACAATATAAAAACAAGAAATGCAAGGGGATTTTTGCTCCCCTTGCACACTTTTTTCACGGCGTTATCCGATGAGAAGCCGGACGCATCCGTCAAGCGAGGTCGGCGAGTCCGGCGTCGCCCCGACCCCCTCCGGCAGACCGTTTTGCCGCGCGATCGTTTCGGGCGGAACGCCGTACTTTTCGGCGACGTCCCAGAGGGTCTCGCCCCCCGAGGGATAGACCGCGACGATCTCCCCCGGCGCGCGCGCGGGGCGTTCGCCTTCCCCGCGCCCGACGTCGGACACGAGCGTCACCTCACGTTCGTCCGAGAGCCGGACGGTGATCGCCGCCTCAACCGACGCGAGCAGACGCGAGGGA
The DNA here is from genome assembly GCA_017961575.1 of Clostridia bacterium. Lineage (GTDB taxonomy): Bacteria > Bacillota > Clostridia > Oscillospirales > CAG-272 > UBA1740. Next base: position 52,113 of record JAGCXA010000033.1, read on the forward strand.
TCGAGCCGCACCGAGACCGAGAGCGGCGTCGCCGTCGCGTCGACCCTCTCCGCCCCCCGACATTCGGCGGGGATCGGCAGAACGACCGAGTACGGGAACCGGAAGTTTACGGCGGAATAGACGGTCCCGCCTTCGGCGTCGCCCGAGGGCGAGCCGACCGTCGCCGACACCCGGCACTCGCCCGAGACCGTCGCGCCGCCGTCCCCGACCGAGGCGTCCGCGACCGAGAGCGTCGCCGACTCGCCGAGCACCGTCATCGCGTCCTCGCAGTTGCACTCGCTCCGCCCCGCGTCGCCTTCGAGCGTAAAGACCCCGCCGCCCGAGAAGCAGACGTCGGTCACGGGGATCTTCTCGGTACGGACGGCAAGCGGCTCCTTGACCGAAAAGAGATCGACAAGACCGCGTTCGTTCTTTTGACAAACCGCCTCGGCGAACAGATCGAGCGTCAGATCAAGGGCGATCTCGCCCTCGGACGGCGCGGCGTCAAGCGACGTCACGCACGCCCACGCCGAAGCGTACCCGCCCGTCATCGGTTCTCCCTCCCACGGGATCAGATCGGAAAACGGGATCCGCCGCCGGACGGTAGACGGAACGCCGTCCCCCCGGTCGAGTTTCAGCACGATCGCCGCCTCCCCGCGCACCTCCACACCGGAGGGCGTCGGCTGTGCGTCGCGGACGCAAGCCGTCGCCTCGGCGGAAAGTACCTTCGTCTCTCCGTCTGTCCGGATCGCGTCGCCGAGCCGGACGTCGCGGAGCGAAAGGGTTTCGACGCGGTGAAGCGGAATCTCGTGAATCAGCGGAACCGCGTCGGGGTCGGCGCAGAGCGTCGGTGACGCGGGAGAACTCTCCTTCTCCTCGTAACACCGGGCGACGGCGGAAAGGGGCGTCCGGATCGAAATCCGCCGCGGTCCCGTCAGTCGGCAGATCGGCGAATCGACCGCAACGGGAAGCGGGACGGGATCGCACCCGTCGGGACAGGGGAACGAGAAAAGATAATCTCCCGGAAGCGACAGAACCGAAACGCCCCTGTCCGCGTTCCCGCAGAGGACGGTATGGACGACCGTCCCGGCGAACTCCGCCTTGCCCCCGGAAACGTACTTCCCGCTCGGGCGCGCCGTCGCCGAAACCGAATAGATCCGTCGGATCTCGGGTTGGTAATCGGGCAGGGTCGCGTCGATCACGCACTCCCCGCGCACGGCGTCGGGCGCGACGTCTTTCACCCCGTGAAAGCCCTGATAGATCTCCTTCTTCATCTGCAAACTCCTTCGGTGTTTTGGTATATTCTATGCACCGCCCCCCGGTTTTAGAACGAAGTTTCGAAGCGCGTTTCCGCGCCCCGAAGCGAAGTTGCCGCATACGCGGCAGGCGAAGTGTTTGCCGAAAGCGGCAAACGTGAAGTTTTGCCTCCGGCAAAGGGAAGGAACGGAAAGATAAAAAGAAAAGACAGGGCTCTTGTGTACCCTGTCTTTCTTTTTTCCGTTCGGAAAATTACTTGATCTCGACGGTCGCGCCGGCGGCTTTGAGTTCCTCGGCGATCTTGTCGGCTTCCTCTTTGGAAACGCCCTCTTTGATCGCTTTGGGAGCGCCCTCGACGAGGTCCTTCGCCTCTTTCAGGCCGAGACCGGTGATGCCGCGAACGGCTTTGATGACGTCGAGCTTCTTCTCGCCGAAGTTGGCAAGGATGACGTCGAATTCGGTCTTCTCCTCGGCAGCGGCGGCAGCCGGAGCAGCGCCGGCGGCGCCGGCAACGGCGACGGGAGCGGCGGAAACGCCGAACTCCTCTTCGAGCGCCTTCACGAGGTCGGCGAGTTCAAGAATGGTGAGACCCTTCACAAGGTCAAGGATCTGGGTGGTCTTTTCGGTAGCCATTGATAGATTCCTCCGTTTTCTTTCTTTTTCAGATGTGGTTTTGTCGAGCAGATCAGGCCTCTGCCGGGGCTTCGGCGGGAGCGCCGCCGTCTTTGTCGATCTTCGCCTGAAGAACGCGCGCGAACGAGTAGAGCGGAGCCATCATGGATCCGAGCATCTTCGCGATCAGCGTCTCCTTCGACGGGATGCTTGCCAGGGTGCCGACCCCTGCCGCATCAAGCAGTCCGCCGTCGACGAAACCCGCTTTGATTTCAAAGGTTTCGATCTTGTCGGCATACTCCTTGATGATTTTTGCGGGCGCAACCGGATCTTTCTCGGAGAGCGCGATCGCGGTCATTCCCACCAGATACTGCTTCAGATCGCCGTATCCGACTTCCTCACAGGCGCGGCCGGTGAGCGAATTCTTCATGACGCAGTATTCCACGCCTGCGGCGCGGAGAGCGGCACGGAGCTTCGTGTCATCCTCAACCGTGATCCCCTCGTACTTGACGAGAACCCCTGCGGCGCTGCCGCGGATCTTCTCGGCAAGATTCCGGACGATCTCCTGCTTGGATTCCAGAATCTTCTGACTGGGCATTGAGTTCACCTCCGTTTGGATTATTCGCTAAGAGGGAAGAAAAGAAAAAATCCTTTCCCCACAAGACGGGAAAGGACGAATGCACGATAAACGCAAAGGTTTCAGCGTCGATTCTTCTCTCCTCGGCAGGGTGGCTTTCGCTTTTACTGTAACCTGCTGTCTTAGGAACGGGCACTATTATAGCGTACCGCGCCGGGTTTGTCAAGTGTTTTTTAATATATATTGAAAAAATTTGCGTCGGACGAGCAAAAGCGGGGCGCGGTACGCTGTGACGTGTTGCGCGTTGCGCAACGTGATGCAGCCCCAAGGGGCTAATGATGTGGGCGCGGCGCGCCCAATGATGTGCCTCGCGGGAACCCTCGGTCCCTGCGGGCGTGAAGCGACAAAGGAAAACCGTTGTGATTTGGCGTAATCCGCGGTACGTACAAGAAAAGCTCGGAAAACCATTGCAGAAACGACTATAGAACCGCAAAACGGCGAGAGGTTCGGGCGCGGACGCGCCCCGTCGATATACGGCGCGTTCGCGCCGTTCGATATAATTGCCGCGCCGTTCGGTGCGGCAATTTCGATATATTTCGCGTTCCGCGAAATTCGATATGTCGCGCGAGCGGTAGGGGACGGCGTCACGACGTCCCGCTTTCGGAGAGCAAAGCGAAAGGGCAAAGTCGCGGCTATAGAACCGCAAAACGCCGAGAGTCGAAAGGGCTCGGCGTTTTGCTCTTCAATAAGTTTTTTATTGAAGTTCTTTGCCCCGCTTTCCTTACCGCGCCCGCCCGTGGGTTGCGGGCGACGCCACCAAGAAAGTGGGCGTTCTTCCCCGTCTCTATTTCTTCTCCACAATGTAAAAATACGGCGAGGTCGGGGAATTGATGATCTTGAAGCACGAGCAGCAGATCAGGCGGCGGTCGAGCGTGGCGAAATACGCGGCGAGCATCTCGCCTTCGAGCCGTCCCTCCTCGTGACCCGGGTAGACGGCGACGAGCAGGATCCCGTCGTGATCGAGCAATTCCACCGCGCCTTGTACCGCCTCCATCGTCGTTTCCCGCATCGTGGTTACCTGCTTCTTCCCGCTTCCCGGCAGGTAGCCGAGGTTGAACATCACGGCTTTCGGCGCCTCCTTCACGAACTCGCGGATCCGGTGATGCGAGGCGTGGATCAGCGTATAGTTTTCCGGGCGTCCGAGCGAGACCAGATGCGCGCGGGTCGATTCAAGCGCCGCCTCCTGAATATCGAAGGCGTAGACCCGCCCCCCGGGACCGACCGCCTCCGAGAGAAACGCGGTGTCGTTTCCGTTCCCCATCGTGCAGTCGACGGCGACGTCCCCCGGACGAAGGTGCGCGAGGATGAACCGCTTTTGCAGTTCGAGCAGGTCGACCATATTGTTTAACCCTTTTGCCATTCCCCGATCCTTTCCGGCTGAACGAACGCCGTATAATTGGTTTTATAGATCACAAACCCCGGCTTCGCGCCCGCCGGTTTCTTCACGTTCGAGACGCGGGTATAATCCACCGGGACGGTCGCCCCGCCGGCGGCGCTCGCTTTCGAGTAGCCCGCCGCGAGCGACGCCGCGAAGGTGTAGTCCTCGGCGGACGGCTCCGCGCCGTCGCAGAGCAGGATCACGTGCGACCCCGGCACCCCCTTCGCGTGGAACCAAAGATCGTTCCGCGCGGCGACCCTAAAGGTCAGCCGATCGTTTTGCAGATTGTTCCGCCCGACAAGCACCCGGTACCCGCCCGGCGTCACCGCCTCGGTCGGCTTCGACGGCTTGCTCGTCTTCGGCGGAGCGTAGTTCTTCATCCGGGAAGCGTAGCCCGCGCGATAGAGTTCGTCGCGGATGTCGGAAAGATCCTGCTCGGTCTCGGCGCGGTCGAGAAAACTCTCGACCGACTCGAGGTATTCGATCTCGGCGCGACAGCGCGCGATCTGCTCCGAAAGGACCGCCTTCGCCGTCTTCGCCTTGCGATAGTGCTTGTAGAACCGCTCGGCGTTGTCGGCGGGCGAGAGCCGCGGATCGAGTTCGACCGTCACCTCGGACGGCGGGTCGGCGGTATAGTCGATCAGAGAGACCACGCGATCCCCGCGCCGCAGACGGTAAAGGTTCGCGATGATCAGATCCCCCGTCCGGCGGTACTCCTCGCCCTTCGCCGTGTCGGCAAGTTCCTCGGTCTGCGCGTCGAGTTTTCGCGTCAGGCGCGCCCGCGCCGCCGAAAGCAGGCGAAACAGATCTTGCGCCCGCTGCCGGGTGCGTTCCACGCGGTCGCGTTCGGCGAAAAAGGCGTCGAAGAGCCCCGCGAAATCGGGGTACGCGGTATTCGTGTATCCCGCGCCGCGATAGGTCTCGGGCGCGTAGGCGAAGTCGACCGGCGCCCCGTCGGGGGACGAGACGAGGGTCGGCGTCACCCGCCCCGCGTCGAGGTCGGCAAACCAGCGCGAGAAGACCGCCCACACCGCCTCGGCGGTCGTGTTCGAGAGGGTCGCGTCGGCGCCGCCCGCGCGGTACGCGATCTCCTGCGCCACCTGCCGCGACGTCCCGAGATAGGTTGAGACGATGAACTTGTCCACCGCCGATTCGGGGGGGTATTCGGCGTACCTTGCGAAAAACCCCTCCTTCGTCTCGTCAAGCGGCGACGCCTTGTCCTGCGGCGGCGGGAGTTCGTACTTCATTCCGGGCAGCACCTGCCGCAGACGGCTGGTCGTAAAATCGACCGGGCGAAGCACCGCCGTGATCTTCCCCTCTCCGTCGAGGAGCATCAGGTTGCTGTACTTCCCCATCACCTCGGCGACGAGCGTCTTTTCCGTGGCGTAGCCCATCTCGTCGTATCCCGCGAAAACGAATCGAGCGGCGCGCTCGAACCCGATCTGCTCGCTTCTGATCAGACGCGCCCCCGCAAGATGCTTGCGGAGCAGCATACAGAACATCGGCGCCACAGTCGGATTCTCGCGCGAAAGATCGGAAAGGCAAACGCGCGGAGAGGAAGTCCCGGCGTTGACGACCAGCCGCCTGATCGCCTTCCCCATCCGGAGCGTCAGCGTCACTTCGTCGCGCGCCGGCTGATAGATTTTTTCCAGTTTCGCGCCCTCGCCCGTCTCCCGGTTGATCTCGTGGAGCGCCGCGCGGAGCATCCCGGCGTCGTACGCCATACGGTTTCCCTCCTTTCCGCCTTATTCTGCCTTTTTCTTTCGGTTCAAAATCTGTTGAAGCGGGGCGTTTCAGCGCCCCTTTTTCCGCATAACGAACGAGCACGCCTCCCCGATCTGCCGATAGCCCGCCGCCCGCGCGACCTTCGCCGACGCGACGTTGGAGTACGTGCAGCGGTATTCGGGGACCAGCCCCGCCGAAAGGATCGCCCCGGTCAGCCCCGCAAGCGCGGACGCGGCGTAGCCGCGCCGACGCGCTTCGGGGATCGTCTCGACCCCGATTTCAAGCGTCCCGCCGGGTTCCCGCTCGTCGGGCGAGGCGTGGGTCACGGCGACCGACACGACCCTGCCCCCTTCGATCTGTCCGAAGCAGAGCCGCCCGTCCGCGACCGTTTCGGCGAGGTCAAACGTGGTGCGGTTGTTCTTCTCGTCCTCCGCCGTCAGGGGTCTGCCGCCGGGCAGCGGCGCACGCAACGGCGCATCCGCGGGGAAGCGGAAGATCCGGCAATGCCGGGTCGCGTAACGGGTACGCAGATACCCCCACGCCTCGCCCTCCGGCGCGATCTCGTTCCACAGCCACGCGATCGCCCCGTCCGAGAAGGGACGGTCGGAAAAGAGTTTCAGAAACCGCTTCCCCACCGCGCGGAGCCGGGGGATCACCGAGAGGGTCAGCCCCGTTTCGGGAACGTTCACGATCTCGACGGGGATCAGAATATCCCAATCGTTTGAGAAGACGAATTCCTCGCCTTCCCGGTCAATTTTCAGCACCGAACAGCACCTCCTTCACGGCGAAGAGGTCGGGCAGAACGCGGCAATCGATCCGGTCGAGATCGTCGTCCGAGGTATGTCCTCCCCGGACGAGCAGGCAGTCGAACCCGGCTGCCTCGGCGCACGCGAGGTCGTGCTCGGTATCCCCGATCAAAAGGCACCGCCCCGGTTTGCGCTCCTCCGCCCAGCGGCGGGCGAGCCCGGTCTTGTCGGGCGCGTAAATATCGCCCCGCCCGATCACCTCGTCGAAGTAGCCGAGGATGCCGAGATCGGCAAGCTGTTCTTTCAGCATTGCGGATTCGGTCGCCGACAGGATCACTTGCGGCACCCCCGCCCGTTTCACGGCGGCAAGCGTCTCGACGGCGCCCGGACGGAGCGGAACGTCGCGCTCGCGGGCGCGGTACTCGGCGATCCACTCGTGCGCCAGCGCCTCGTAGGGTTCGCGTGAAAAATCGAAGCCGAGTCGGCGGTAATAATCAATGATCGGAAAGCCGAAAAGCTCGAAGTACCGTTTTCGGTCGGGGATCAGGGGGAGGTTCCGTCGGGCAAGCATCTCGTTTGCCGAAAGAATGCCGAGATCCACGTCGTCGAGCAGCGTCCCGTTGAAGTCCCAGACCAGCGTCTCGTAACGCGCGAGAAGTCCCGTACCGATCCCCCC
>JAGCXA010000034.1 GCA_017961575.1 Clostridia bacterium
AACAACGTCCCGTCGATGGCGTCCCAGTCGAGAGGGGACAGAACCGACAGACGGACGAACGGGCCGAGCGGATCCTCCGCCCGGTAGACCGAGATCTGACGGTGCTTGTTGCTTGCGGCGCGCACCGACGTGAAGAGGTAGAACGCCCCGCGATAGAAGTGAACTTCGGGCGCCCAGAACCAACTGCCCTCGCCATCGAAGTCGTCGGGCTTCTCGAAAACGGGGACGGGACCGAACCAGTTTGCAAGGTCGGTCGAGAGCAGACATTCGACCCCCTTCGCCTCCGCCGTGCGGTAGAGATAGTAGACCCCGCCGCAGGGAAGAATGAACGGGTCGCGGCAGAAGAGTTTTTCGCCCTTTTTCGCGGCGAGGGGAAGCCCCTCGGGGATCGCCGTCCGCGAAGCGGCGGACGCCGGGACGGTTTCGTTTTCGAACTTCATATTCGTTCTCCTTTACACGCTGAAAACGCGGGTTTTGCACACCGGAAATTATAGCACGGCGGGGCGATCGCTGTCAAGAGGCGGCGAAGCCGGATAAACGCTTCGCCGCGGGCGGAAACGTGTGGCGCCCGTTCCTCCATTCTCCTGCTTTTCCGCCGTCGTGCCGGGGCAGACTATTCTCGCGTAACACGCGGAAAGGAAAATGAAAATGGAACAAAGAAAGAAGAAGCGGCTTCGCTTCGCCGCCCTCGCCCTGCTGATCGCCGGAGCGCTCGCTCTGCCCGCTCACGCGGCGACGGTGGATCACGTCGTCGTGCCGGGCGACACGATGTGGAAAACGGCGGTGCGATACCGCGTCGGGCTGGACGAGATCATCGCCGCCAACCCGCAGATCAAGGATCCGCATTGGATCTATCCCGGGGACGTTTTGCACGTTCCGCTCCCCGACGACGCGGTTTCGTCCTACGAGCGCGCCGTCGTTGATCTCGTGAACGGTATCCGCACTTCGCGCGGGCTCGGGGCGCTCTCCGAGAATTGGGAACTGTCGCGCGTCGCCCGCTATAAGTCGCGCGATATGAAGGAAAAGCACTATTTCTCGCATACCAGCCCGACCTACGGCTCGCCGTTCGATATGATGCGCGCGTTCGGGCTCGCCTATCGCACCGCGGGCGAAAATATCGCGATGGGCTACCCGACGCCGGAGTCGGTCGTGGACGGGTGGATGAATTCGGAAGGGCACCGGAAAAATATCCTGAACCCCGCCTTTACCGTCATCGGCGTCGGCTACGTCGCGGACGGGAATTACTGGACGCAAATGTTTATCGGATGATTCAGTTCACCGAGGGAACGATCCCGCTTTCTTTCGGAGAAAGCGGGGCAAAGAACTTCATTGAATGGGGAAGTCAGCGGTGCGATTCGTGACTCATCGCACCGCGGTTTCAAAAACGCGACTGCGGTGGAATCGTTCGCTTTTTGAGTGAATCATAAAACGCCTGCCCGCCGGAACTCCGGCGGGCAGGACTTTTGGAAAGAGGTATATGGCAAACGTACCTTCAAGCAAACGTAACCGTGGCAGTTGGTCTGACCGCCCGCGGCGATTTCGGATCCTTCTTATGCCGCGCCTCTTGCGCGGCACATCATTTTCCTGCCGTCGGCGGGAAAACATCATTAGGGCGTAGCCCGACATCATTCGCCGCAGACAGGAGATGCGGCGACAGCATTGCAGAGCCGTTATACGGCTCTGCTCGGGTGGCAGGTCAGGCAGAGAATCTGCCGTTTTTTCGCCAGGTCGCGGAGCAGGGTCTTCGCCTTTTCGAGGTTATTCTCGTCGAGGTGTACGAGCGGATCGTCGAGGATCAGGGGCGGCTGTTCCCGCCCTTCGTAGAGACTGTCGGACAGCGCCATCCGGAGGCAGAGCGCGGCGACGCTTCGCTCCCCGGCGGACAGGTGCCGGACGTCCCGGTACGCGCCGTCGGCTTCGTAGGTCAACTCGAAACGCGGGCTCAGCGCGACCTTCTCTCCGAGGAAGGACGAGAGCGCGTCGGCGTATCCGACGAACGACGTTTTCACCGGATCCACGTAGCGTTTGACGAGGTTCGTCTGCGCCGTCTTCAACAGATCGCGCGCCGCCGTGAGGCGGTCGTGGCGGGTCTTCCATTCCTTGACCTTCTCACGGGCTCTTTCGAGTTCGTCTTCGAGCGCGGGCACGCCGTTCGCCTCGGCTTCGACCTTGCTGATCTCCACAAGAAGACGGTCTCTGCCGTTTTCCAATTTCGCGATCGCTTCGGGATTGGCGTTTTCGCCGCCGTTCGCGGGGCGCTCGGTCAGCCCTTGTTTCGCGGCGAAGTCGGCGGCGGCGCGCTTTGCTTCTTCGACTTTTTGGGCGGCGGCTTTCCGGTCGCGGATCGCGTCGCGGAGACCGTTCATCGCGGAGCGGCAGCCGTCGTCGGTCGGGATCGCGTATGCGGCGAAAAAGGCGGTCAACTCCGCGTCCAGCGCGGCAAGGCGCTCTTTCGCGCTTTCTTGCCGTTTCGCGGCGTCGGCTTTCTCTTTCTCCGCCGCGTCAAGATCGGCGAGATCGCGTTTCAGATCGGCGAGCGCCGCGAGCGCGCCGTCCCGGGACGAATAGCCGTAAGGGACGAGCAGGGCGGAGAGATCCGCGTCGAGTTGCGCGCGCCGCGCGCGTTCCGCGCCGTTCGGGTCGGCGACGGCGATCGACCGCGCCAGCGCGTTGACCTTCCCCTGGAAGAGGAAGTAGAGCCCCGCGCCCAGCCCGACCACGCCGAGGGCAAGCAGGATCGCGCCGGGAAGCGTATACGAAAGAATCAGAAGGATCAGCCCGGCAAGGAAGGCAATACCCCCTCCCGCCGCGACGGGAAGAACCCACCCGGCGGTTTTCGGCTTCGCCGGGGCGGGGGCGTTTTGCGCCGTCGTCGGGAGCGCCGTTTGCTGTGCCTCGCGGATCTCTTTCGCCTTGTCGTCCATTCTTGCGAGCGCCGCCTCGTCGGGGCGTTTGCCGTCGAACCGGGCGGCAAGTTCCGTCTGCCGCGCCGACGGGGCGAACCCTGTCTCGGCGTCGTGCGCCGTTTTCTCGCGCGCCGCGATCTTCGCTTCGACGGCGTCGAGCGTTTCCGCGTCGGGAACGCCGTTTTTGAACCGGGCGTTCGCTTCGGCGCTCTTTTCTTCCGCTTCTTTTTCCCGCGCGACGAGATCGTCGTAGGACGCCCAGAGTTTGCGCGCGTTGAGCGCGGTCAGGTCGCGCGCCGTCTTTTCGTACTCCGCCCGGAGCGCGGGCAGTTTTTTCGCCGCCTCCTTCGCTTCGCGGAGTTCGGTTTCGATTCTTCCTTCTTCGGCGAGCGCCTGATCGTAGAGCCCGTTTTTGCCGCGCCCCTGAATGATTTTC
>JAGCXA010000035.1 GCA_017961575.1 Clostridia bacterium
AAACGCCGCGCAGCCGGGCACGGTTCCATTATACAACAAAACGCGACGAAAGGGAAGAGCGCGGAAGAAAAATGAGGGAGAAACAAGAGCGCCGCCCCGCGTGGGGGTGGCGCAAAAGCGACCGAAGACCGGGGGTGGATTTTCCGCGGCTTGCCGCGGAAGATTCTTCGCCTCGCCGCTCGTGAACAAGTTCCCGGACGGCTTCGGCGAGAAACCGAACCTATTCTTTCCTCCGTTGCGCGGAGGAAAGAACAAGGCGCGAAGCGACGGTGCCGCAGATAAAGAGAGCGCCGCCCCACGAGGGGGTGGCGCTCTCTTTGGCTGCGGCACTAGGATTCGAACCTAGGTGATGACGGAGTCAGAGTCCGTTGCCTTACCGCTTGGCGATGCCGCATTGACGGAACGTATTATAGCAGACGTGCGGGGAATTGTCAAGAGGGTTTTTTTAAAAACCGTCCGCGCTTCGCGCGCACGGAATAACACGGAATAAAGCAAAAAGGAAAGACGCCCGGGAGAGGGCGGTTCGGCGTCGTCGCTCCGTTTTGCCAAGTTTTTTGCTTTTGACCGAAAAAACCTTGCATATCAGGCAAAAAGGTGCTATAATGAAAGCAAGCGAATACGGTGCGCAAACTCCTTTCCCGGAAACAAAAACGGACTACGGAGGAAAAACCCATGAAAAAACGCAACTGTCTTCTCGTCGCCGCTCTGTTCGTTCTTATGCTTCTCGCCGTTCTGACGGCGTGCGGCAAGAAAACCCCGGCGGAAACCGAACACGTCCACGTCTGGGACGACGGCACGGAAAACTACCGGACGCTCTGCGAGGGCGAGACGGTCTACGTCTGCACGGTCTGCGGCGAGACCAAAGCCGAGCCGTTCGAGAAAGAACACGTCTGGACCGAGGAATCGCGCCTCGTCAAAATCCCCGCGGGCGGAACCGACGGGGAATGCGAACGGATTTGCACGAAATGCGGAAAAACCGGAGGAACCGTTTCCATGAAAACTCTGGAGTACAATCGGCAGGTAAAAGCGCTGTCGGCGAAAGTAAACGAATTCACGATCGGGCAGTTCGGCGGACCGAACGTGACGGCGGATCTCGCGTCCGTCGCGACCAAGACCTTCGCCGCCCCGCCGGAAACCCCGATCGCGCAGCATCCGCGCGTGTTGCTGAACGAGAGCGATCTCGAGGGGATCCGGACGGCTCTGAAAGAGGATCGGAACCGCGCCGCCGCCAAGCGCTTCTTCGACGGGGTCGTCTCTCTCCCGACGGGCGAACTCGGTCCGGCGGTCAAGCACGAAAAGGGAACCTATAAGTACATCCCGAACTGCACCTACAACTACGACGACGAGATGCTGAAAGACATTCAGTCGCTCGCCCTCGATTATCAGCTGACGGGGAACAAGATCTCGGGTTACGGGGCGATCCTCGCCATCAAGAACTACATCCTGACGCTGAAAATCGTGGACGTCACGAGCGACCCCGAGCGGCAGTACGGCGCGGTGATGTATACCGCCGCCTGCGTCTACGACTGGTGCTACGATCTGCTCTCCCCCGCCGACAAATTGCAGATCGTTTCGGGCGTCGAGCATAAGATCGTCAACGGCAGCCATATGGAAATGGGCTTCCCGCCCGAGAAGCAGTACGCCGTCGCGGGGCACGGGTGCGAGTATCAGCTGATGCGCGACTACCTCGCGTTCGCCATCGCGATCTACGACGAGTACCCCGGCTGGTGGGACTTCATCGCCGGGCGGTTCTATCAGCAGTATATCGAATCGCGCAACGAGTTCTACGAGGGCGGGATGGTCTCGCAGGGCGTGTCGCTCTACGTCCGCGTGCGCTTCGCGTCCGACCT
>JAGCXA010000036.1 GCA_017961575.1 Clostridia bacterium
AAAGGGGGCTTTCCAACGCCCGGCATCCGTTGTTTTCAATACAATTGAAAAAGTGATTGTAAACGGGCGTTTGGATCACAACGTTCTCATTGGCGGTGGTAAGTTTTCGGATGATCGATGAAATGGAGGGTATGACGCCCGCGCTGAAAAGAAGTTCCTCTTTTTTCATCTTTAAGCCGTGCCTTCGCTGCCACCATTCGATATACGCCTGATACCACGCGTCGGGTATTGCCGTATATCCAAAGATCCCGTGTTCCATTCTCCCTTTCAGGGCGTCGAGGATCCCCGGCGCCAGGGTAAAGTCCATATCGGCCACCCACATGGGAAGCTCGTTTTCCCTGACGTTCCATTTTTCAGAGTCCGTGTTTCTTCTGTCCACGACCGTATCAAAATCATAATTCATAAATCATACTCCCGTAATTTGATCGCGCCGATCATTCAAAAAAGGTTTGCTCTTCTTCGTCGTATGAATCGAGGAAAGAGTGAACCGTCCCTTTCCTTTTATAACCGATGATCGTATCGAAATTTACGTTCCGAACGCTGTTAAATATGTTGCTTTCCACATATGGATTCGTTTTTTTCAATTCCCGTATCAGGTTTTTGATCTCCTGCCGCTTCGAGGCGTTGTCCGGATTACAGGAAGTGCAGGTATCGGTGAATTTGCAGGCGCATTGCAGGAAATGCAGACCGTTATAGTCGCGCCAGCGTTTTACGTCGTCCTCGCGTATGAAATACATGGGGCGGATCAGTTCCATTCCTTCAAAATTGGTACTGTGTAGTTTTGGCATCATGGTCTGCACCTGACCGCCGTAAAGCATTCCCATCAGAATGGTCTCGATCACGTCGTCGTAATGATGCCCGAGCGCGATCTTGTTGCACCCGAGTTCCTTCGCCTTGCTGTACAGGTATCCGCGGCGCATTCTGGCGCAGATATAACACGGGGATTTTTCAATATGTAAGACCGATTCGAAAATGTTTGACTCAAAAACCGTGATCGGAATATTGAGAACCTTTGCGTTTTGCTCTATGATCGTGCGATTTTCGGGGCTGTAACCGGGATCCATAACGAGAAAGACGACTTCAAACGGGAATTTGTTGTGCTTTTTAAGCTTCTGGAACAGTTTTGCCATCAACATGCTGTCTTTCCCGCCGGAAATGCAGACCGCGATCCTGTCGTTTTCTTTTATCAACCGATACTCGTTGATTGCCTCGACGAATTTGCTCCATATTGTCTTCTTGAACTTTTTTTCTATGCTTTTCTCAATGTCATCGGATTTTTGCCTGTCGGATTTCAGATCCTCCAGCATGAACCCGTAGTAGCCCTCTTTCAGATTGACCGCGCGAAATCCCGCGTCCCGCAGTTCTCCCGCGACGCCGTCGCTTACTATGCCGCTTTTACACGCAATGACGTATAGTGTATCGCGGTCAAACTCTTCGGCTGCCCGCTTGATTTCTTTTTGCGGAATGTTGACGGCGCCCGGGATGCTGCCGTAGCGAAAATCGATCTCGTCCCGGATGTCGATGATCCGATATTTTTCTTTTATTTCTCCTAAATCTTTGACGCTGATTTCTTCAATCACAACGGTCGCCCTCGATACTATCCTGCTGTTTTTTCGATCCATTCCGCTACGGTTTTCGCGAGTTTCATTCTTTGTCCGGCAAAACTGTGTGTGCTGACGATCACTTGGTACGTCACCGGGGCGGACGACTCTTTCAACTGTTCCCACAGCGGGCGCATCATTTTGTCCGCCGGCGCGACGGAATCCAGAGAGGCTTCCACGAGAAGGACGGGGATCGAGACAAGACGTTCGTATTGATTCAGGATACCGAGTTCACCCCGAAAATCACGCGCGTTTTCGTAAACTTCCGCGGCGGAATTCATTTTCAGGCACTGTCCCTCTGTTTCGATCATAAGAAACAGTTCCTTTTCCAGATGATACCGGAAAGCGGCGCCGATATCGTAGGCGGCGAGCGCCGCCACGCCGCGGATGAACGGAAGTTCCTTCGCCGCGTTCAGAACCGACTGACCGCCCATGCTGTGTCCGACCAAAAATATATTGTCCGGGTCGATACCGTACTGATCGGCGATCGCGGGGTTTTTCGCCCATTTTGTGATCGCGATCAGATCGTCTTTCAGATTGGTAAACAGGTAATTTCCCTCGCTGCCCCAGGCACCGCGGTGATTCATGTGGATCACGACGCATCCGGCGCGCATCAGCGCGAGTTCCAGATCGTTATTCGTGGTGTATCCGGGGAATCCGTGCGACGTGATCACGGTCGGATAGGGCTTTTCGATTCTTTTATCGGGTGCGAGAAGATACCCGTACAGCCGGCATCCGCCGCTGATGATATTCAGTTCGTAAATCTCCGGCGAGGTGACCTCCTCGTCCTTTTCAAATTCCATAAAAAGATGATCGGCTTTCATTTCGTCCACCTGTCGCTGCCGTTTTTTACTTTAACGAATGAACGGAGCGGTAAACTCCGCGTTGATCTCGCTCAACTCTTTTTCCCCGTCAATATACGCCTGATAGATGCTGTCGATCCTTCCGCCCCCGCGATTGTCGCACCCGGAGCAGAACTCGCACTCCGCTCCGCAGTCGCCGTAGAGCGCCCGACGCACGATTTCTGCGCGTTCCTCGCGCGTTGTATCCTTGATCAGTAGCGATTTCATTTTTCACCTTTCTTTGGTTTTCGTGTTTTTCGTCAGATCCTTCACGACCTCCCCCGCGATCAGCAACCCCGCGACCGACGGGACGAACGCAACGCTGCCCGGTATATCACGCCGTTCGGTACATTTGTGCTTTGCTCCGGGAGGACAAATACAGTGTGTCCGACAACTGATCGACATATCCTCGATGGGTCTTGTCGGCTGTTCTTCCGAATAGACGACCTTCAGTTTTTTCACGCCGCGCTTTTTCAGTTCCGTGCGGATCACCCTCGCGAGAGGGCACATCCGTGTTTGGTATATATCCGCGACGCGGAACTGACTGCCGTCCAGTTTGTTGCCCGCGCCCATACAGCTGATGATCGGCACGTTGTGCCTTTGCGCCTGCATGACAAGTTCGAGTTTCGCCGAGACCGTATCGACCGCGTCGACGACGTAATCGTACTCGTCAAACGGAAACTCGTCCGCATTTTCCGGCAGGAAAAAGCATTTGCGCACGGTGATCTCCGCATCGGGATAGATTTCCAGCATACGCTCTTTCATCACGTCTGCTTTGTACTGTCCCACCGTTTTTCTGGTGGCGATGATCTGGCGGTTCAGGTTCGTCAGGCAGACCTTGTCGTCGTCGATCAGATCGAATTTGCCCACGCCGCTTCGTATCAGCGCCTCGCAGACGTAGCCGCCTACGCCCCCGATGCCGAAGACCGCCACGCGGCTCGACTGCAATTTTTCGATCGCTTCTTTTCCGATAAGAAGCTGTGTTCTTGAAAACTGATTCAACATATCCTATCCCTTATTGCGCCGATCCCGCCCGGTTTGCAAACGGCTCCGTTTTTTCACCCGACGGTATCCTGTACGTTATGAAAATAACGCAATTCACCTATCATTTTAGTATGTGATTAAGTTATTGTACCTCATCGGAAGCGAAAAGTCAATACTTACCGGCTTTTATCCGAAAAAAACACAGGATAAAGAAAACGCCCGGATCGGGCGTTTTACGGAAATCAAATCTCGTAACGCAAAAACCGTTTCTTTATGATTGCGGAGACAGGACAAGTTGAACGGCATTTGCCCTGACGGAGAGGGAAGGGGTGACTGTATTGGATGGGCAAACGCCAAGAGTTTCGCGGCTCGCGCCGCGAAACTCGGTTCCGCGTCCGTTGGGCTTCGTAATCAAACATCAAAGGGCATCCCACGAGGGGATGCCCTTTGATGTTGGTTGCGGAGGCAGGACTTGAACCTGCGACCTCCGGGTTATGAGCCCGACGAGCTACCAAACTGCTCTACTCCGCGATACCGCTTTTTGCGTCAGCCATATTATTATATACAATCCGGCGCAGAAAATCAACCCTTTTTGCGGTGAAAAAGGCATTTTGTGAAAAATCACCGAAAGAATTGCGCCTGCAAAGATCGTTTTGAGGTTCTTTTCGGCAAATGTGACGAATCCCCGCCCGGTCGGGCGGGGATTCGCGGATTTTACGGGACGATTACTTCCTCGCCGAGGCGGGGATGAGGCACAGGATCCCTTCGACGATCAGCAGGATGCCGATGACGAGGAAGAACCAACTTGCGACGGCGAAAGCGTTGATGATCATCAGAACGCCCACGACGGCGGCGCCGACGATGTAGAGGAGCGCGAGCGGGGTCTTTTTCGTACTGTCGAAGAGGCGGAGCACCGCCCAGACGAGCAGGATCACGCCGAGCACGATGATCGCGTATTTGGCGACGGCGGCGGCAAAAACGATGGCGAGCACGCCGACCGCGGCTTCAAGGATCCCTTGCACGAGGCGGCGGTTCATCATATCGAGAACCCCCTGCACGATCAGGAGAACGCCGATCCCGATCACGCACCAGCGGGCGACGGAGCCCCTGTAAATGCAGAAGAGGATGCCGAGAACGATGTAGATCAGCGCGTAGATCAGGGCGTTGGCGACCTGTTTCGATTTTTTGGATGCCATAATCAGTTTTCCTTTCCAAGCGATTTTCGGTAGTTCAATGATACATCATCTGAGGGGAAAAGTCAAGTGCGGGAGGACGTGTTTCGCGTCCTCCCGCAGCGTTTTTTCGGTTTCTTACTTTTTGAATCCCAGCAGTTCCGCCGCGTTATCCCAGAGGATCTTTTTCCGGTCGGCGTCGGAGAGCGGAATGTCGAAGAAGGCGTCGAGCACCTTGCCCGGCTCCCACATCGGGAAGTCGGTGCCGAAGAGCACGCGCTCCGCGCCGTAGCGGTCGATGATCTCCCGCGCCTTCTCCGACCCGATATACGGGGTGCCGGAGTCCGGCACGTCGTACCCGGCGCCGAGGTCGAGCGAGGACGAGCAGTCCACCCACAGGTTCGGGGTGCCGGCAAGTTCGATGCTCGCCTGCTCCCAGATCGACCAGCCGCCGAAATGCGCGCCGATCAGTTTCAGGGTCGGGTGGCGTTTCAGCAAAGGGATCAGCCGATTGGGGTTGGAATTGTCGTAGCGCACGTCGCCCGTGTGCATCAGCATCACGAGACCTGCGTCCGCGACGGCGTCGTACATTTTGGCATATTGGGGCAGATCGATCTGAAACCCCTGGATGTCGGGATGCACTTTGACGCCCTGCAACCCGAGGTCGACGAGGTGACGGACGTCCTCCTCGATGGTTTCGCTCTCGGGGTGGAGCGTGCCGAACCCGACGAGCAGGTCGGGATACTCGGCGACCTCGCGGGCGATGAACTCGTTGATGCTCTTGACCTGTTTCGGGGTCGTGGCGACCGAGTGAACGAGCGAGCCGTCGATGCCCGCCGCCCGACTGCGTTCGAGCAGGTCGGGCACCGTGCCGAGACAGTCGGCGGTACTGCCGTAAAAATGATCGGTGCCCGCCACCGCCTTCGCCGCGATCTTTTCGGGATAGATGTGACAATGCGCGTCGAAAACGCGGAAACCTTTGCGACCCATTACGCCGTTACCACCTTGCTGGCTTTTTCAAGCCCCAGTTTCTTGATCGCGTCCTCGCGCATCTTGTACTTTAAGATCTTTCCGGCGACGTTCATCGGGAAAGAGTCGACGAAGTCGACGTACCGCGGCACCTTATGGCGCGCCATATGCGAGTTGACGTATTCCTTCATTTCCTCGACGGTCATGGTTTCGCCCTCTTTTAAGATGACGCACGCCATGATCTCCTCGCCGTACTGCTCGTCGGGAACGCCGATCACCTGCACGTCCTGAACCTTCGGGTGCGTGTAGATGAATTCCTCGATCTCCTTCGGGTAGATGTTCTCACCGCCGCGGATGATCATATCTTTGAGCCGTCCCGTGATCCGGAAGTTGCCTTCCTTCGTCCGGGCGGCGAGGTCGCCGGTATGGAGCCATCCGTCGGCGTCGATCGCCGCGGCGGTCGCTTTCGGCATCTTGTAGTAGCCCTTCATGATGTTGTAGCCGCGCGCGACGAATTCGCCCGTCACCTCGTCGGGACATTCCTCCCCGGTTTCGGGATCGATGATCTTACATTCGATCTCGGGCATCGGGCGTCCGACGGTGCCGACGCGCACCTCGATCGGGTCGTCGGTCGACGACATCGTGCAGCCGGGCGACGCCTCGGTCTGCCCGTAGACGATCGTGATCTCGGTCATGTGCATCTTTTCGACCACGTCCTGCATCACCGAAATGGGGCAGGGGCTTCCCGCCATGATCCCGGTCCGCATATAGGAGAAATCGGTCTTCGGGAAGTCGGGATGACCGAGCAGGGCGATGAACATAGTCGGCACGCCGTGGAAGGCGGTGATGTGTTCGTTGTGGATGCAGGCGAGCGCGGGTTTCGGGGAGAAGTAGGGAAGCGGGAGCAGGGTCGCGCCGTGCGTCATCGACGCCGTCATCGCGAGCACCATGCCGAAGCAATGGAACATCGGCACCTGGATCATCATCCGGTCGGCGGTCGACAGATCCATACGGTCGCCGATGCACTTGCCGTTGTTGACGATGTTCCGGTGGGTCAGCATCACGCCCTTCGGGAATCCGGTCGTTCCCGACGTGTACTGCATATTGCAGACGTCGTCGGGCGAGACCTTCGCCGCCATCCGGCGGAGTTCCTCGGCGGGGACGCGCTCTGCGTAAGCGAGCGAGTCCTCCCAGGTGAGGCACCCCTTCTGACGGAATCCGACCGTGATCACGTTGCGAAGGAAGGGCAGACGCCGCGCGTGGAGCTGCGCGCCGGGTTTCACCGAGGCGAGTTCCGGGCAGAGTTCCGCCATGATGGCGGCGTAATCCGAGTCGCGGAAACCCTCGACCATCACGAGCGTGTGGGTGTCGGACTGTTTCAGCAGGTATTCCGCCTCGTGGATCTTGTAGGCGGTGTTCATCGTGACCAGCACCGCGCCGATCTTGGTCGTCGCCCAGAAGGCGATGTACCATTGCGGCACGTTGGTCGCCCAGACCGCGACGTGATGCCCGGCGCGCACGCCGAGCGCGATCAGCGCCCGCGCGAACTCGTCGACGTCCGCCCGGAATTCGGTATAGGTGCGGGTATAGTCGAGGGTCGTATAGCGGAAGGCGTACTGATCGGGGAACTCCTCGACCATCTTATCGAGCACGTCCGGGAAGGTCGCGTCGATGAGTAGATCCTTTTTCCACGGGAAGTTGCCGGTGTGCGCCCGGTTCCAGTAGAGGGTGCGTTCGTTCTTCCGGGGATCGGAGAACTGTTTCATATACCCCTCGAACTGCGCGAGCACGATCTCCATATCGTCCAGTTCCGGGCACCACGCGGGATCCCAGACGAGCGACAGGAACCCGTCGTAGTTGACCGAGCGGAGCGCGCGCATCACGTCGGAAAACGGGATCTCGCCCTCGCCCATCAGGACGTGTTCACAGCCGCCTTTTGTCCGCTTGACGTCCGAGAAATGGACGTGCCGGATATAGGCGCCGAGGTTGCGCACGACGGTTTCGGGATCGTCGCCGCCGACGAGATAAGCCTCGGCGACCTCCCAGAGCGCGGCGAGCCGATCGGAGGCGAACTGTTCGAGAATGTCGCGAAGCACCTCGGTTTTCGCAAAAACCCCCGACGTTTCGAGCAGAATGGTGACACCCTCCGCTTCCGCTTCGGGAAGCACCGCTTCGATCAGCGCCGCGGTCTTCACGCGCGCCTCGTCGGCGTTGCGGGAGTCGGTGCGGACGCGGAGCATCTGAATGCCGAGGTCTCCCGCGATCGAGAGACAGCGCAGGATCTCGTCCTTCGCCTGCTCGATCGGGGTCGCCGCCGGGTCGGACAGAACGTCCAGACACGGGAGCGACAGTTTTCTGTCGAAGAGCCGGCGTTTGGTCGCCGCCGCGGCGCGACCGTAGAACGCCCCGTCGCGGTCGGTGAAGAGCGAGCCGTTTATGTTGTGCAGTTCAATGCCCGAAAAGCCGGTCGCCTCCGCCATATCGCAGAGCGAATCGAACGATCTGCCGTGCCAGCCCTTCGTTGAAAATGAGAGTTTCATCATCCGTTTTCCTCGTATACGATCTTGTTGACGGCGTTCAGGTAAGCCCGGATCGCCGCGCCGAGAATGTCGGTCGAAACGCCGTTGCCCGAATAGAGTTTGCCCGCCGAGCGGAGCCGGATCAGCGCCGATCCGACGGCTTCCTGCCCTTCGGTGATCGCCTGGATCTTGAAATCGTCAAGTTCGTAGCGGTGCCCGATCACGTTTTCGAGCGCGCGGAACGCCGCGTCGATCGGACCGTCGCCGATGGCGACGCCGTGCAGCGATTTGCCGTTCGCCGACAGCGTGATCTGCGCCGACGCCGAAATGATATTGCCGGAGTTGATGACGTAATTGTCAAGTTGATAGGTCGCGGGGACTTGCAGGGCGGCGCTGGCGATGATCGCTTCGAGTTCGCGTTCGCCGACCGTCTTCTTCCCGGCGACCCGACGCACCTCGTCCGAGACGAGCGCGAGGTCTTCGTCCGAGAGGTCGTAGCCCAGCCGCGCGACGGCGGCGGCGATCGCCTCGCCGTCCGACGAGGGATCGAGCGCGATCACGCCTTCGCTTTCGGACTTTGCGGCGCCTGTCGGCGCGGCGTCCTTGCGTTCGCCGCCGATCCACTCGATCTGGCGGACGGTGCGGTGCAGTTCGGTGACGGCAAGACGGGAGGAAAGACCGAGATCTCCCCCGCGGTTGCGGATCAGGTCGGAGAAGGTCGCGAGGTCGGTGACGTCGCCGCCTACGGCGGTCTTGACGCCGGCGGCTTTCCCGCGCACCGAGAGCAGCGAGCAGGCGACCGCAAGACCGTTCAGATCCGACGCGCAAACGAAGACCGGGACCCCGGCGGCGTCGGCGATCCGCGAAACGAACGCGGCGAAATCGTCCGGCATCATCGAGGCGGCGGTATCGGTCAGCGTGACGCATCCGGCGCCCGCCTCGACGGCGGCTTTGACCGCGTCGCAGAGGAACGCTTCCTCGGCGCGGGTCGCATCACACGCCTCGAACTCGACGTCGGGGACGGCGGCTTTCGCCTGCCCCACGATCTCGCGGATGTATTCGATCATCTTCTGCGGCTTCTTATGCGCCGTATATTCCATCCCGACGGGCGAGAGGGGAAGCGCGATGCGGATCCGTCCCTTTTTCGCGGCGGAGAGGGCGTCGGCGGCAAGCCGGACGCTCTCGGCGTCAAGCCCCGCCTCAACCGAGACGACGGCGTCGGAAACGAAGGCGGAAAGCGTCCGCACGCAGAGCGGATCGGCGCGCGCGTCCTTCACGGGCGGCAGCTCGATCACGTCCACCCGGACTTTTTCCAGGAGACGCGCGATCTCCAGTTTCTCCTTGAAACTGTACTTGCGCTCGGATGAGAGCGTGCGGTCGGAGATGACGATCTGTTTCATGGTTTGTCCTTTCTTTTCGCTTCGGAAAACAAAAGTCCCCGAAGCCGGATTTCGGCTTCAGGGACGATCAAATAATCGCGGTACCACCCTGATTCCCGTCTTTGACGGGCGCTCGTCGGATACTTTCATATCCTTTGCCTTGGTAACGGGGCAAGCCGTAACCGCCTACCCCTTCCGGCTCGGCGATTCTGCTCGGGAGTGAGAGTTCTGTCTCCTGCGCCCCCGGCTTGCACCAACCGCCGGTTCTCTTTGCGCGCTTTCTTCGATGGAACGGTTCCGTCATCGCATTTATGCATAAGATTATAGCACAACCCCCCCGCTTTGTCAACCGTGATTTGAAATTTTTTTATCAAGCGTGAAAAACCGCGGAAAATCGGGGCAAAACGGCTCTTCAAAAGGTCGTGCAGACGAAAAACGGAACGAAAAAAGCGCCCGTTCGTTTGCTCGAACGGGCGCTTTCGCTGCTGTTGAATTATTTGTCGACGGGCATCGTCCAGCCGAAGGGATCGGCGATCTTGCCCCATTGGATCCCGGTCAGAGTATCGTAGAGGTGCTGGGTGACCTCGCCGATCTTCCCGCCGTTGACGGTGTATTTCACGTCCTTGTAGCAGAGTTCGCCGATCGGCGAGACGACGGCGGCGGTGCCGCAGCCCCACGCCTCTTCGAGCGTTCCGTTCTTCATCGCGGCGGCGAGTTCGTCGACCGAGAGCAGACGCTCCGAGACCTTATATCCCTCTTTTTTCAGGATCTCGATGCAGGATTTCCGGGTAACGCCGGGCAGGATCGAGCCGGAGAGCATCGGGGTGACGATCTCGCCGTCGATCTTGAACATCACGTTCATCGCGCCGACTTCCTCGATGTACTTCCGCTCCACACCGTCGAGCCAGAGGACCTGGGAATACCCCTTCTCCTCGGCGCGCGCGCCGGCGCGGTTGGACGCGGCGTAGTTGCCGCCGCACTTGGCGTAACCGGTGCCGCCTCTGACGGCGCGGACGTCCTGATCCTCGATCATGATCTTGACCGGGTTGATCCCTTCCTTATAGTAGCTTCCGACGGGGGAGGCGATGATGAGGAAGGTCGCGTGATGCACCGAATGCACCCCGAGGTTTTCGTCGTTTCCGAACATAAACGGGCGCAGATAGAGCGACGTGCCGGGCGCCGACGGCGTCCAGTCCTCCTCGGTCTTGACGAACGCGAGCAGGATCTCAAGCGCCACGTCCTCCGGGATCTGCGGTAAGCAGAGCCGTTCCGCCGAGTTGTTCATCCGGCGGATGTTCTCGGTCGGGCGGAAGAGCTGCACTTTTCCGTCGGCGCGGCGGTACGCTTTCAGCCCCTCGAAGATCTCGGAGCCGTAGTGGAGCGCGGTGCAGGCGGGATGGATCGACAGGGGACCGAACGGAACGATCCTCGCGTCGTGCCAGCCCTTTTCGGGCGTGTAGTCCATCATGAACATATGATCGGTGAAGATCCGACCGAAGCCGAGCGTCGAGGGATCGGGCTTGGCTTTCTTTTCTTTCACGAGTTGATACTTGATTTCCATCGTTTCCGCTCCTTTACTCTTTGTAGTTCGCGCCGAGCTGCATGGCGCGCAGGTTGACCTCGAGCATATCCGCGTGACGCGCCGAGATGACCTTGCCGAGCGCCGCCTTGATCCCCTCGTCGGAGAACTCCCCGCGGTCGGAGAGGATCTTGCCGAGCAGGATCATGTTGGCGAGGGTCGGAAAGCCGTTCTCGCTCGCCAGTTTGGTGGCGGGAACGCCGACGGCTTTGACGTCGTTCCGTTTGACCTTCCGCTCGATCAGGGACGAGTCGTAGTAGACCGAGCCGCCCGGCACGACCGCCGATTCAAAGCGGTCGAGCGAGGGGAGGTTCATCGCGACCAGAACGTCGGGGTTCGAGACGATCGGCGAACCGACCTGTCCGTCGCTGACGATGACCGAGCAGGAGGCGGTGCCGCCCCGCATTTCGGGTCCGTACGAAGGCAGCCACGAGACCTGTTTATCCTCGATCAGCCCCTTGTAGGCGACGAGTTTCCCGATGAACAGGATGCCCTGCCCGCCGAAGCCCGAGAACAGATATTTCGTCGTGCTCATTGCTCTGCCTCCTTCTTTTCAGCCGAACGGTCCTTGTAGACGCCGAGCGGGTAGTAGGGGATCATCTTCTCGTCGATCCATTTCAGCGCCGCCTGCGGCGTCATACCCCAGTTGGTCGGGCAGGACGAGATCACTTCGATCAGCGAGAAGCCCTTGCCGTCGATCTGGTTCTGGAACGCCTTTTTGATCGCGCGCTTCGCGTTCTTGATCTGCTTGACGCTGTTGACCGTGACGCGCTCGAGGTATTCGGGACCTTCGAGTTCGGAGAGCATTTCGCAGATCTTGACGGGATACCCGCAGAGATTGACGTCGCGCCCGTAGGGAGAGGTCTGCGTGACCTGTCCGGGAAGCGAGGTCGGCGCCATCTGTCCGCCGGTCATCCCGTAGATCGCGTTGTTGATGAAGATGACCGTGATGTTCTCGTTCCGCGCGGCGGAATGTACCGTCTCGGCGGTTCCGATCGACGCGAGGTCGCCGTCGCCCTGATAGGTGAAGACGATATTGTCGGGATTGGCGCGCTTGACGCCGGTGGCGACCGCCGGGGCTCTCCCGTGCGCCGCCTCGATCATATCGCACTCAAAATAGTTGTACGCCATAACCGAGCATCCGACCGGCGCGATGCCGATCGTTTTTCCCTCGATGCCGAGTTCGTCGATGACCTCCGCCACGAGCCGGTGAACGATCCCGTGGGTGCAGCCGGGGCAGTAGTGCAGCGGCACGTCGGAGAGGGCGTGGGGTTTCTTGAATACGACCATTAGTTTTCACCTCCGTTAGCGGCAGACTTGATGGCTTCGAGCACCTGTTCCGGGGTCGGGATCATCCCGCCCGCGCGGTTGCAGAGCGTGACGGGGCGGCGGCATTCGGTCGAAAGCCGGACGTCCTCGATCATCTGCCCCATATTGAGTTCGACCGAGATATACTTTTTCACGGTCGAAAGGGATTTCTTGAAGGTCTCTTTCGGGAAGGGCCAGAGGGTGATCGGGCGGATCATACCGACCTTGATCCCCATCTCGCGCGCCGCGTCGACGGCGTTGCGCGAAACGCGGGACGCGATCCCGAAGGCGGCGACGCAGATCTCGGCGTCCTCCATCCGGTATTCCTCGGCGCGGGCTTCCTCGCGCTCGATCTTCGCGTACTTCTCGTAGCGGGCGAAGTTGAACTGTTCGAGTTCCTCGGGGACGAGCGAGAGGGAGTTGATGATGTTGCGTTTCCGCTCCATCTTGGTCCCCGTGGTCGCCCAGGGTTTCTCGGGCATCGGATTGATTTTCAGGTCGTCGAGGGCGACCGGCTCCATCATCTGCCCCATCGTGCCGTCGGCAAGAAGCATCGAGGTCATCCGGTATTTGTCCGCGAGATCGAACGCCGAGACGGTCAGTTCCGCCATCTCCTGTACCGAGGCGGGGGCGAGAACGATCATACGGAAGTCGCCGTGTCCCGCGCCGCGGGTCGCCTGGAAGTAGTCCGACTGGCTCGGCTGGATGCCGCCGAGTCCGGGTCCGCCGCGCTGGACGTTCACGACCAGAGCGGGAAGGTCGGCGCCGGCGAGGTAGGAGAGCCCTTCGCCTTTCAGCGAGATCCCGGGGGAGGAGGACGACGTCATCACGCGAAGCCCCGCCGACGCCACGCCGTAGACCATATTGATCGCGGCGATCTCGGACTCGGCTTGAAGAAACGTTCCGCCGATCTTCGGCATCCGCTTCGCCATGTACGCGGCGATCTCGGTCTGCGGGGTGATCGGGTACCCGAAGTAGTGACGGCAGCCGGCGCGGATCGCCGCTTCGGCGATCGCCTCGTTGCCCTTCATCAGCACTTTCTTTTCCATCGTCAGACTCCTTTCTCTACCTCAATGATGCAGTCGGGGCACATCGTCGCGCAGAAAGCGCAGGCGATGCAGAGGTCGGGTTTCACCGCCGTAACGGGGTGATGCCCCTTCTTGTTGATGATGTCCTCGGCGAGCGCCAGTACCCCTTTCGGGCAGACGTCGACGCAGAGCCCGCAGCCCTTGCAGTTGTCGGTGCGGAAGGTCAACTTGTTCATATGCAGCACTCCTTTTCGTATGATCGATTTGTTTTATCCGATCTTTTTTTGCAGATCGAGCGGGAAAAGATCGGGGATCTTCCCCGAAAGCGCGGGATAAACCCCCCGGTCGACCGTCGTCATCACGACGGGCAACCCGGTCAGGCGGCTGACCTCCGCGGCGTAGGCGAGCGAATCGAGCACGTCCTCCGGGGTGGTCTCGCGTCCGACGTTCGAGTTATTGACGAGCCCGGTGATCGGCACGCCTCCGGCGCCCTCGATCTCGCGCAGGACCTCGACCGTATCGGCGGGCGTCCGCGTCAGGGGACGGTAGCGGTTGACGACGGCAAGACACGCGAAGTCGTTTTCCGCGAGGATCGCCGGGGTCAGCCGACCGAGCGCCAGCGCGCCGCGGTCGTCCCCGCCGACGTCGAGGATCGCGGTCAGGTTCTTATCGTCGGTGACGGCGTACATCTCCTGCGGAAGCGCCGGGATGTCGAGGTTCCCGCCCGCGTAGGGCGAGGCGATCAGCCGCACGCCCGCCGCTTCGAGATCGGCGAGACTGTCCTTCGAGCGGAAATAGGGGTTCACGATATCAAGGTCGGCAAGCGCGACGGGATTTCTCGTCTTCGCGAGCGCGATCGCGTAGTTGACGGCGATGTTCGTCTTCCCGCTTCCGTAATGCCCGACGAAGAGCGTGATCCGTTTGACTTTCATTCCGCCCTCCGATCAGAGTTTGTTTCTCTGGATCTTTCCGGTCGAGGTCTTCGGCAGACTGTCGCGGAAGACGACGATCCGGGGATATTTGTAGGGGGCGGTGTTCTTTTTGACGTAGTTCTGGATCTCTTTCTTCAATTCCTCGGTCGGCTCGGTGCCGGGGACCAGCACGATGCTCGCCTTGACGACCTGACCCCGGACGGGATCGGGTTCGGGAGAGACGCCGCATTCGAGGACGTAGGGAAGTTCCATAATCACCGACTCGATCTCGAACGGCCCGATGCGGTAGCCCGACGATTTGATCACGTCGTCGATGCGTCCGACGTACCAGTAGAAGCCGTCCTCGTCGCGCCACGCCGTGTCGCCGGTGTGGTAGTAGCCGTCGTGCCAGACCTCGCGGGTCTTCTCCTCGTTCCGGTAGTACCCGGTGAAAAGACCGCAGGGGGCGCCGTCGGAAACCTTCACGACGATCTCTCCGGTTTCGCCGACCGGGACGGGCTTGCCGTCGGGGTCGAGCAGGTCGACGTCGTAGATCGGGGCGGGCTTGCCCATCGAGCCGATCTTATGCGGCGCGCCGATCAGGTTGCCGATGATCATCGTGCTCTCGGACTGTCCGAATCCCTCGCGGATCTGTAACCCCGTCGCTTTTTCAAACTGGCGGTAGACCTCGGGGTTCAGCGCCTCGCCCGCCGTCGTCATATGGCGGACGGAGGAGAAGTCGTATTTCGAGATGTCCTGCTTCACCATCATCCGAAGGATGGTCGGCGGCGCGCAGAAACTGGTGATGTGGTACTTGGCGAACATCGGCAGGATGTCGGCGGCGTCGAAACGGTCGAAGTCGTAGACGAAGATCGCCGCCTCCGAGAGCCATTGTCCGTAGAGTTTGCCCCACATCGACTTCGCCCATCCGGTGTCCGAGATGGTCAGGTGCAGTCCGTCGGGATCGACGGCGTGCCAGTATTTCGCGGTATGGAAATGACCGAGGGCGTACTTGTAGTTGTGGGTCGCGATCTTCGGGTAGCCCGACGTTCCCGACGTGAAGAACATCAGCATCATATCGTCGCCGCCCGGCGCGTCGCTCTTGCGCTCGTAGTGCGAACTGTAAAGCGTGTACTCCTCGTTGAAGTTGCGCCAGCCCTCGCGTTCGCCGTTCACGATCAGTTTGTGCTTCAGGGACGGGCACTTCTCGGCGGCAAGATCGACCTGATGCGCGGTGTCGCCGTCGGCGGTGCAGAGGATCGCCGAAACGCCCGCAGAATCAAAGCGGTAAACGAAGTCGTGTTCCTGCAACTGGTTGGTCGCGGGGATCCCGATCGCGCCGAGTTTGTTCAGCCCCAGGATCGCGTACCAGAACTGGTAGTGGCGTTTCAGCACCAGCATCACGCGGTCGCCCTTCTTGATCCCGAGCGACTTGAAGTAGTTGGCGCATTGGTTGGAGCCGCGTTTCAGATCCTTGAAGGTGATCCGCCGTTCGACCTTTTCACGGTCGACGTGGAGCATCGCCAGTTTGTCGGGCGACTTCTTCGCGATCTCGTCGATCACGTCGAAGGCGAAGTTGAAATGCTCGGTATTCTTGAACGTGATCTTCGTCGGGGTGCCGTTTTCGTTCTCCTCGACGTCGACGAACCGGCGGTAGATCATCCCCGTCTCGTCGCGTTTCGGTTCGGGTTTCGCGGGTTCGGACTGCGCCGCCTTATCCGGGGAGAGTTCGGGGATCGGTTCGCCCGTGGGGTTCAGAACGATGGCGTAGAAGGTGCAGTCGCGTCCGCCGACGGCGATCATCCCGTGCGGCGACGAACTGTCGTAGTAGATCGAGTCGCCGGGGTTCAGGACTTCGCGGTGCGCCCCGACCTGCACGAGCAGCTGCCCGTCGATCACGAGGTCGCATTCCTGCCCCGCGTGGGTCGTCAGCTCGATCGGCTTGTTCTGCGCCTCTTCGGAATAGGTGCTGACGACGAAGAGCGGTTCGGCGATCCGGTTGCGGAAGGCGTACGCCATATTGAAGTAGGTCATCCCGTGCGCGTGGGCGATCTGCTGTCCCTCGCCCGCCCGCGTCACGGTGCAGGATTTCAGGGTCGGGCTGTACCCCTCGATGATGTCGGTGACGTTGACCGAGAGCGCGCCGGCGCAGCGGTAGAGGAACGCGAAGTTCAGGTCGCGGTCGCCCGCCTCGCAGGCAAGGTATTCCTCGGTCGAAACGCCGGTCAGTTCCGCCATCTTTTCGGGCGTCAGGTTCTCGATCTCGCGCAGGGCGCGGATTCGCCCCGCCATCTCCCGGATGCGGGAGTCGAGATCGGTCGTTTGATTGCTCATCGTGTATTCTCCTCTCGGCGGACGGGTCAAAAAACGCACCCGCCCCAAAGTTGTGCTTTGAGACGGGTGTAAAACACTCGCGGTACCACTCAAATTGCCGTCCTGCGACGACCTCTCTTGGGATCGTGAAATCCCTATGCCTTGACGCAGCAGTCACGGGGGGGTTCTACTTGCCTTGCGGCTTTCTTCCCTCCGGCTCCGGAACTACAACCCGAAAACCGTGCCGATGGCTCGCACCTTCCGCCATCTCTCTGAGGTCGTGTTTTCCGGCCCTTTCCGTCATAGCCTTTCAAATTATGAAGGTATTTTAGCACACAACGCCGGGTTTGTCAATAGGGGAGATCGAAAAAAACCGAAAAAGCCGCCCGTCAGAGTTTGTTGCGCTGGATCTTGCCCGAAATCGTCTTCGGCAGACTGTCGCGGAAGACGACGATCCGGGGGTATTTGTAGGGGGCTGTGTTCTTTTTGACGTAGTTCTGGATCTCTTTTTTCAATTCCTCGGTCGGCTCGGTGCCGGGGACCAGCACGACGCTCGCCTTGACGACCTGACCCCGGACGGGATCGGGTTCGGGAGAGACGCCGCATTCGAGGACGTAGGGAAGTTCCATGATGACCGACTCGATCTCGAACGGCCCGATGCGGTAGCCCGACGATTTGATCACGTCGTCGACGCGCCCGACGTACCAGAAGAAGCCGTCCTCGTCGCGCCACGCCGTGTCGCCGGTGTGGTAGTAGCCGTCGTGCCAGACCTCGCGGGTCTTTTCTTCATTTTTATAATATCCGAGGAACAGACCGCAGGGCGGGTTTTCCCCGACACGGATCACGATCTCGCCGGTCTCGCCCACGGGGACCGGATTCCCGTCGGGATCCACGATGTCGACGTCGTAGAGCGGACTGGGCTTGCCCATCGAGCCGATCTTGTGCGTTCCGCCGAGCAGGTTCGCGATGGAGAGGGTCGTTTCGGTCTGCCCGAAGCCCTCCATCGTTTGAAGTCCGGTCGCCCGCTCGAACTGATAGTAGACCTCGGGGTTCAGCGCCTCGCCCGCCGTCGTCATATGACGGATCGAGGAGAGGTCGTATTTCGAGATGTCCTCTTTCACCATCATCCGGAGCATCGTCGGGGGCGCGCAGAAACTGGTGATATGGTACTTGGCGAACATCGGCAGGATGTCGGCGGC
This sequence comes from Clostridia bacterium, assembly GCA_017961575.1. Classification (GTDB taxonomy): domain Bacteria; phylum Bacillota; class Clostridia; order Oscillospirales; family CAG-272; genus UBA1740. The sequence continues at coordinate 17,805 of JAGCXA010000036.1, forward strand.
GGAGAAACGGTCGAAGTCGTAGACGAAGACCGCGCCCTCGCAGAGCCATTGCCCGTAGAGTTTGCCCCAGAGCGCCTTGCCCCATCCGGTGTCCGAGATGGTCAGGTGCAGTCCGTCCTCGGACACGCCGTGCCAGTATTTCGCCGTGATGTAGTGCCCCAGCGGGTATTGGTAACTGTGGACGGCGATCTTCGGGTATCCCGTCGTGCCGGACGTGAAGAACATCAGCATCGGGTCGCGCCCGCAGGGGGTCTCCTCGGTGCGGTAGAAGTGCGCGCTGTAAAGCGGGTATTCCGCGTCGAAATCGTGCCAGCCCTCGCGGCTCCCCCCGACCAGCAGTTTGTGGTCAAGCCGTCCGACCGACGCCTCGGCAAGTTCGATCTGATTCGCCGAGTCGCCGTCGGTCGAGCAGACGATCGCCGACACTCCCGCGGACTCAAAACGGTACTCGTAGTCGTGCTTTTGCAGCTGATCGGTCGCGGGGATCGCGATCGCGCCGAGTTTGTGGAGCGCGAGGATCGAGAACCAGAACTGGTAGTGGCGTTTCAGGACCAGCATCACGCGGTCGCCCTTTTTGATCCCGATCGACTTGAAGTAGTTGGCGCATTGGTTGGACGCCCGCTTGATATCGTTGAAAGTGAAGCGGCGCTCGACCTTGTTGCGGTCGATGTGGAGCATCGCCAGTTTGTCGGGCGAGCGTTTCGCGATCGCGTCCACCACGTCGAAACCGAAGTTGAATTTGTCTTCGTTCTTAAAGGAGATCCCGGTGCAGAGCCCGTTCTCGTCCTCCTTCGTCTCGACGAACTGCTCGCCGACCGTCTTATGGGTCGGGAGGACGTTCGGCACCAGACTGCTCCGCACGACCTTCTCCTCGACGTCCTCGCCCGGCAGAACCACCGCGACGAAGAGGCAGTCCTCGCCGCCGACGGCGATCATCCCGTGGGGGGTCGAACTGTTGTAGTAGATCGAGTCGCCCTCCGAGAGCAGTTCGGTGTGGTCGCCGACCTGCACCTTCAACTGCCCCTTCATCACGAGGTCGAACTCCTGCCCGGAGTGCTTGGCGAGGTGGATGGGTTTGTCCTGCAAATCCTCGCTGTACTCGTAGCGCACCCAGTAGGGCTCGGCGATCTTTTTGCGGAAGAAGGGCGCGAGGTTCTTGATCTCGATCCCGTCCTCCTTCGCCGTCTCCTGCCCCTCGCCCCGCCGCGTGACGGTATAGGAGGACAGATGGGCGCTCTGCCCTTCGAGCAGATCGGTAATGCCGATCCCGAAGGCGAGGGCGCATTTGTGGATGAAGGTAAAGGGGAAGTCGGTCTCGCCGTTCTCGTAGGCGCGATACTCCTCTTCCGTCACCTCGGTCTTTTTCGCCATTTCGGACACGGAACAGCCCGAAATATCCCGCATCTCGCGGATACGGACGGCGACCTCTTTCAGCTTTTCGGTTTCGACGGTGTTTGCCATACGGTTCTCCTTTTTTGTGGGACAAAGCAAAAACCCGTCCCAAAGTTTCCTTTGAGACGGGTGTAAAACACTCGCGGTACCACTCAAATTGCCGTCTTGCGACGACCTCTTTCGGGGATCAGTCAATCCCTCTGCCTTAACGCGGCGACACGGGAGGCGCTTACTTGCTTTCGCGTTCGGCTCTCCGGCTCGGAAGGGATGGGCGTGCGGGCGATCGACCGTCGGTTTTCACCAGCCACCGACTCTCTGAAGGTTTTTCGACCCTGCCGTCTTCGTCATTGCCTTTTGATGGACACATTGTAGCACAACGCTTTTCGCTTGTCAAGAGGTTTTTTGAACTTTTTTTCGTTCCCGGTCAGTCGACCATCGTGACCGCCGTCGTCACGATCGCCCCGTCCGCGCCGGGGATCACGTTCACCGCCACGTATTTCTGCCCGTCGGCGGGATCGGTGAAGACGGACGTCGTGACCGTCTTCCCGTTCAGTTCGTAGGACGCCGTGTGCCAGGTCGAGGGGACGTGCGCCTTGACCGTCAGCGGGTAATTGAACACGCTCTCTTCGAGCGGCTTGCCGTCCGTGGTCGTCCGGTCGAGTTTAAGACCGACGTAGAGGACTTTGTTCCGCATCGTGCGGTACGCCGTCGCGCTCTGGCGTTCGCGGAGATACCGGGTCGCCTCCCCGAAGGTCGCGCACCAGAGGTCGCCCGACGCGACGTAACTCCCGGCGCGGGCAAAGAAGCGGTCGGCGTCGGCGGTCGTCAGGTCTTTGCTTCCGCTGCTGCCGGCGCCCTCTCCGTAGATGGCGTGGCACATCACGATCAGCCAGCCGCCGCCCCCGACGGTTTCGTCAAGCCAGGTCAGCCCGTTCGCGTTCCCGTTCATCCATTCCCGGAACCATTGGATTTGCAGGTTGTACCAACCGCCGATCTCGGCGTTCGGCGCGGGATCGAGCGACTGGATGCCGTACCGCCCCTGCCGGACGGCGTAGTAGGTCGCGTCGGCGACCGCCTGCGCGCCCCCGTCGTTCAAAGGACGGGAGAGATCCGCCTTCCCGTTTTCGTCGAGCGCGAAACTGGCGGTCGAGAGCGTGTTGTCCCCCGGAGCGAAACAGACGATTTCGCGCCCCGGGAAGAACTCTTGCAGCTTGGCTTTCGAGTCGACCAACTCGTACTTGTACGTCGTCTGGTTGTTGTTTGCCCGTTTGTCCTGATCCTGATAGTGTTTGCTCCAATCGGCGGGGAGGGTGGCGTGCGTCATACTGTGGCATTCGGGTTCGAGCGTCCCGTCGGCGAAAAGGGTTTTCCACTGTCTGATCGAATCGGCGTTCAGTTTGCTTGCGACCAGCATACACGAACCGTTCAGTCCGTACTGTTTGTTCTTCTGATTGACCCAGACGGCTGTATCGTAGAGTCCGTCGTCGTAGGTCATCGTGAGGATGCCCCTCGCCCCGTCCTTGACCGAAAAGATCTCGGCGGCGCTCCCGTACCACGCGGTATAGACCGCGTCCTCTTTTGCCGGGACGACCGTCTTGTCCCATCCGACGAACTGATCCGGCCCCGCTCCGTACTCCGTCGGATCGACCGGGCAGGCGGGGACGGCGTTGGCGGCGACCGACACCTTGTGTTTGGTTCCCCGGACGTCGAAGGTCACGGAGTAGTACCGCGTCGAGTAGGTGTAGACGGGTGTATAGATCATATACTTTTTGCCCTCCGTATTTTCGGCGGTCGGGGCGACCAGTTCGGGTTCCCACCGGGAGAAGGCGCCCACCTTGTCCGTTTTGGTCAGGTCGGTTTCGTATCCCTCGGGCGGGGTCGGAAGCTCGCCTTCGTGTACTTTGACGCTGACGACGCGATCCCCCGGCAGAACGAACCGCGCGTCGTAGATCGTCAGCCCGTATTCGCCGACCGTCGCGGTATAGGTCGCGTTCCGCTCCGCCGGAACGATCTCTTTGTCCCAGCCCGTCACCTTATAGAAGTGCTCCGACGTCTCCCACGAAAGCTTCTCTTCGGGGCAGACCGGGATCTCTCCCCGCGCGACCTCGACCTTCGTTTTCTCCCCGTTGATCGAGAAGGTGACCGTGTAGATCCCGTCGTCGGTCGTGACGCAGGACGAAAGCAGCGAGAGGCAGGGAAGAAGCAGGGCAAGACATAGCGCCAGAGCCACCCTTTTTTTCAGATTCTTCATAGGAGCAACCCCTTTCCGGTTTTGCGTTGTAAACGGTTTGCGCCGTCCGTGAAAGACAGCCGACGGTCTGACGGAATCTGCCGCTCAGTCGATCGGGTAGATCGCCGTCGACGTGACCTTCCCGTCCTTGCCGGGCGTGACGTTCACCGTCGCGTAGACGTATCCGTCCGCCCCGACCGAGGTTTCCGCGGTTTTGCGGATCCTGTTGTCGACGTAGGCGACGGTGTTCCACCCGTCGGGGACGCGCACCGTAACGGTCAGCGGATAGTTGAAAACCGCTTCGTCGAGGTATTTACCGTCGGCTGCGGTGCGGTTGATCGTCATATCGAGGTAGACGACGCCGCGGACCAGTCTCTCGGACACCGTCGTGTTCTGCCTCTCGCGCAGGTACTTGGTCGCTTCCCCGAAGGTCGCCGACCAGAGGTCGCCGCTCTCGACGTACTTTCCCGCGTAGGCGAAGAAGGCGTCGGCGTCGGCTTCGCTGATCTCGACGGGGGACGTTCCCTTCGCGTTGGGGCCGCCGATCCCGTGGCACATCACGATCAGCCAGCCGCCCTTCACCGCGTCGTCGAGCCAACTCTTGCCCGCACTCAGCTTGGCGTCCTCCGCAAAGGAGGAGAAGCCCTGCATCCGGAGGTTGTACCATCCGCCCGCCTCGGATCCGAAGGTGGGATCGAACGACTGAATGCCGCGCGCCCCCTGCCGGATCGCGTAATAGGTCGCCCGCGCGACCGCTTCCGCGCCCCCGTCGTTCAAAGGACGGGAAAAATCCGTTTCGCCGTTGGCGCCGACCCCGAAACTCTCGGTCGAGAGCGTGTTGCTCGCCGGGGCGAAACAGAGAATATCGTGCTCCGGGAAGAAGGTTTGCAGTCGCGCTCTCGCGTCGACCAACTCGATTTTGTACTTGGCTTGGGTGTTGTTGCCCTTTTTCTCCTCGTACTTGCCGCTCGACTTCGCGGGGAGGGTGTCGTGGTTCATACTGTGGCTCTCGGGTTCGAGCGTCCCGTCTGCAAAGAGCGCAGCCCAGCCGTCGAGATTGTCGGAGAGCGCCGTTCTGCCCGCGATCAGCATACAGGAGCCGGTCAACCCGTATTTTTTGTTTTCCTCCCAGACCCATTTCGCGGTATCGTACTGCCCGTCGTCGTAGGTCATCGTGAAGATGCCCTTCGCGCCGTCCTTCGCCGGCAGCACCTTGGCGAAATTCCCGAACCGGGCGGTATAGGTCGTATCTTCTGTCACGGCGGCAAACTCCTTATCCCATCCGATAAAACGGAGGATATTTTTGTCGGCGGAGAGCGCCGCCGCGGCGGCTTCCGGAAGGACGGGCACCGCGTTTTCGGGGACGGAGACGGCGTATTCTTTATTTTCGATCCGGAACGTGACGACGTAGGTCACGCCGGTATCTCCCGCGGTTTTTTCCGTGACGCCCGCGTCGGAGCAGGAGACGAGCGACGCAAGGCAGGGAAGAAGCAACGCGGCGCAAAGGATCAGAACGATTCGTTTTTTCACGGGACGTCCCCTTTCACCCGGAGCGCGCCCGCTTTTTCCGTCCGCCGACGCGCGGGGAAACGGCTCTCCGCAGACGCTCCTTTTCATCTTATATAATCATTATACCGTACCGGTTTTTCCCGGTTCAACATACCGAATTGCCTAAAACTTGCTCCCGATTGACCCGACCTCCGCCTGAACGCGCGAAAAAACCCGCTCCTTTCCCTTCGGCGCGCGGACGCGGCGTCGGGGTGGAGCGGGGATCAAAACGAACGGAGAAAGCGTTTTCAGTTCTTGTTCCCGTCGGGGAGAAACGCGCCGCCGTCCTTGGTGTTCCGGAACGGCGTTCCGATGAAGCCGACCTGCTTAAAATCGTTCATATTGTGCCGGATAACGTAGTCGATATACGAACCGATCATCCGGGCGATCAAAAGGTAGCCCATCGGGTTCAGATGACCGCCGAGTTGGTAGTTTTTGACGAAGGTCTCGTCGAACGGGGGAGCGTAGCGGGCGAGATCGACGACGTAGGTACGCGGGAACAGGTCGGGCAGCCGCCGGATCCCCTCGTTCAATTTGTCCGTCAATTCTCCCCGCGCGGGGTTATAACGCCAGTCGCGCGGAACCGTAACGGGGAAGAAGAAGGCGTCGGGACGGTTCTTCCGCAGGCGGGCGACGATCCTGCCGTAATAGCCGAGCACCGTTTCGGGGTTGTTTTTGCCGTCCGCGGGGTCAATATCGTCCGCCGAGCCGATCCCGACGCCGCCGCCGAGCGCCTTGGTCAGATCGTTCACGCCGAGCGCGATAATATAGGCGTCGCAGAGTTTATCGTTTCCCCAGAATCCGTTTTTCTCGGCAAAACCGTTCCAGTATTCGCGCGCCGTCATCCCGCCGCGCGAGAAGTTCCACACGCGGCTTCCGGTCATCCGGGCAAGGAACTGACCCCACGAATACTCGAAGGTGTCGTGATAGGTTTTGCCGCCTGTTTCGGGGTCGGTTCCCTCGAACTCACCCGAGGAGAGCGAGTCGCCGATACACCCGATCGTGCGGAAAATCGCGGTAAACCCCCCGGTCGGATCGAGTTTATCAAGAGGTTTCTCGTTTTTTTCGGGGCAGGGATCGAAGATCATAGTTTCTCTCCTTATATTCTGAAAAGCAAATCTGACCGTTGCAGTTCCGTTTTTGAAACCGTGACCCGGCGAGTCACGAGCCGGGTCACTTTACATATCCCATTGTGGAAGTTCTTTGCTCCGCTTTCTTTCAAGAAAGCGGACGTTCCTTCTCCTCGTCGTCCCACGTAAAATCCGTGGACAGAAGCCGCACGACCTCTTTGGTGACGGTGAGGTACCCGCCCGAGCATTTGGCGTGTCGGATCTTCCCGTCGGCGTACACGCGGCAGGACCCCTTGGCGAGCGCGGTCATAAACGGGATATGCCCCGCCATGATCGCCAGATCCCCGGTGATACCGCGCACCGAGAGTTGATCCGCCTCTCCGTCGTAGCGAAGCCCGTCGGGGGCAGCGATCTGTAAATGAAACGGTTTCACTTTTCCGGGAACCTCCTTTCGGGAAGTGAAGACGCGCCGGTGGCGCCGGTGAAGTTGCGCCAAAGGCGCGGTGAAGTTGCGTCTGCGACGCAGTGAAGTTGCGCCAAAGGCGCAGTGAAGTTGCGCCAGAGGCGCAGTGAAGTTGCGCCAGAGGCGCAGTGATGAAATCGCGAGCGCGGCTCGCGATTTCAGGGGGCGGTTACTTCTTTTCCTGGATTTTCGCGGCTTTTTCGACCGCCTGGTCGATCGTGCCGACGAACAGGAACGCCGATTCGGGCAGATCGTCGTGCTTGCCTTCAAGGATCTCTTTGAATCCGCGGATGGTCTCTTTCAGGGGGACGTAGGTTCCGGGAAGCCCGGTGAACTGTTCCGCGACGGTAAACGATTGCGACAGGAATCTTTGCACCTTCCGGGCGCGCGCGACGGTCAGTTTGTCCTCTTCGGACAACTCGTCAATGCCCATGATGGCGATGATGTCCTGCAACTCGTTATAGCGCTGCAGGATCTTCTGCACGCCGCGCGCGACCTCGTAGTGCTCCTCGCCGACGACGTCGGGCGAAAGGATCCGGCTGGTCGAGTCGAGCGGGTCGACGGCGGGATAGATCCCCTGCGAGGCGATGGTACGCGAAAGGACCGTCGTCGCGTCGAGGTGGGCGAAGGTCGTGGCGGGCGCCGGGTCGGTCAGGTCGTCGGCGGGGACGTAGACCGCCTGAACCGAGGTGATCGAGCCGCGGTTGGTCGAGGTGATCCGCTCCTGCAGGGCGCCCATCTCGGTCGCCAGCGTCGGCTGATAACCGACGGCGGAGGGCATCCGCCCGAGCAGAGCCGAGACCTCGGAGCCCGCCTGCGTGAAGCGGAAGATGTTGTCGATGAAGAGCAGAACGTCCTGCCCCTCCTTATCGCGGAAGTATTCCGCCATCGTCAGTCCCGAAAGACCGACGCGCATTCTCGCTCCGGGCGGCTCGTTCATCTGACCGTAGACCAAAGCCGTCTTCGGCAGAACTCCCGATTCCTTCATCTCGTTGTAGAGGTCGTTCCCCTCGCGGGTACGCTCCCCGACCCCGGTGAAGACCGAGATACCGCCGTGCTGTTTGGCGATATTGTTGATGAGTTCCATGATGATGACGGTCTTGCCGACGCCGGCGCCGCCGAAGAGCCCGATCTTACCGCCCTTCGAGTAGGGGCAGATCAGGTCGATGACCTTGATCCCGGTTTCGAGGATCTCGGTCTCGGATTTCTGCTCCTCGTAGGTCGGGGCGGGACGGTGGATCTCCCACCGCTCGGCGTCCTTCGGGTCGGGCTGATCGTCGACCGCCTCGCCGAGCACGTTGAAGATACGCCCCAGCGTCGCTTTTCCGACCGGGACGGTGATCCCGTGTCCGGTGTCGACGGCTTCCGCGCCGCGAACCAGTCCGTCGGTCGAGGACATCGCGATGCAGCGCACGCTGCCGTCCCCGATATGCTGAGAGACCTCGACGACCAGGCGCTTGCCCTGTCGGTCGATCTCGATCGCGGAGTTCAGGGCGGGGAGTTCTCCGTCCTCGAAACGCACGTCGACGACCGGTCCTATGACCTGCGTGACGCGACCGATATGTTTCTTTTCCATCGGTTCGTTTCCTTTCTTCCGATTGGTTACTGTTGTTCGGAGCCGCCGATGATCTCGGTGATCTCCTGCGTGATCGCGGATTGCCGCGCGCGGTTGTATTTCAGCGAGAGCGTGTCGATCATCTCGCTCGCGTTCTTCGACGCGGCGTCCATCGCGGTGCGGCGCGCCGCGAGTTCCGAGGTGAAACTCTCGCACACCGCACCCCAGATCATCCCGGAAAGATATTCGGGGGTGATCGCGTCGAGCACCGCGGCGGCGGAGGGATCGTAGATCGTCTCGGCGCGTCTTTCGCGTTCCCCCTCGCCATCGTCCTTATGCGGATCGAGCGGCAGAAGCGGGAGCGTCGCCGGGTTCTGCGAGAGCATCGTGATATAGTCGGTGAAAACCAGCTTCACTTCGTCGTATTCCCCGCGGCGGTATCCGTCGGCAAGCAGCTGTCCCGCCTTGGCGCAGTCCTCCATCGAGAAGCCCTCGAGCGTGGGGGTTTTCTCAAAAAGGGAGGGGATACCCCGGTGCCGGAAGTATTCGCCGGCGCGCCGACCGATCGGGAGAACGGCGTAGGGAAGTCCGTCCGAGACGGCGGCGAGCGCGGTCTTGAAGACGTTGTTGTTGTACCCGCCGGCAAGTCCGCGGTCGCCCGCGATCACGACCAGCGCCCGCCGTTTGACCTCTTTGCGGGGGGCGAAGGAGCACTCCGCGATCCCCTCTCCGAAGTCCGAGAGCGAGGCGACCAGCGTCTCGAAGAAGAAGCGGCTGTTCTCCATCCGCTCGGTCGCGTGACGGAGTTTCGACGAGGCGACCAGTTCCATCGCCTTCGTGATGTGCATCGTGGATTCCACGCTGCGGATCCGGTTTCGGATCGCTTTTACGTCAGCGCCCATGGCGGCGCCTCCTTTCTTTCCGCTCGTGCGGAAGGATGGGGAACGGGGGTCAGATCGTCTTCAAGAACTCGGCGGTCCAAGCGCCGATGGCGGCGGCGAGCGCCTCCTCGTCGGGCAGGTTCCCGGTCTCGCGGATGATCTGCATCAGTTCGTCGTATTTGGAATCAAGGAAGCGGAAGAGCCCCGCCTCGTATTCGGGCACGCTCGCCACGGGTACGTTTTTCAGGTACCCGTTCACCGTCGCGTAGATGATCGCGACCTGATGTTCGACCGCGACCGGCGCGTTCTTATCCTGTTTTAAGATCGCGACGATCCGCTCGCCGAGCGCCAGACGGTCCTTCGTATCTGCGTCGAGATCCGAACCGAACTGCGCGAACGCCTGCAACTCCCGGTATTGGGAGTAGAGGAGTTTCAGCGTCCCGGCGACCTTTTTCATCGCCTTGATCTGGGCATTGCCGCCGACGCGGCTGACCGAGATGCCGGGGTTGACGGCGGGCATCACGCCCGCGTGGAACAGTTCGCTTTCAAGGAAGATCTGCCCGTCGGTGATCGAGATGACGTTGGTCGGAATATAGGCGGAAACGTCGCCCGCCTGCGTCTCGATGATCGGGATCGCGGTGATCGAACCGCCGCCGTATTCGGGGGCGACCCGCGCGGCGCGCTCAAGCAGACGCGAATGGAGATAGAAGACGTCTCCGGGGTACGCCTCTCGTCCCGGCGGACGCCGGATGAGCAGCGAGAGAGCGCGGTAAGCGACGGCGTGCTTGGAGAGGTCGTCGTAGACGATCAGGACGTCCTTCCCCTGCGCCATAAAGTATTCTGCGATGGCGCACCCGGCGTAGGGCGCGATATATTGGAGCGGCGCGGGATCGGCGGCGGTCGCCGACACCACGACGGTGTAATCGGCGGCTCCCGCGAGACGAAGGGTCTCGCAGAGTTGGACGACCGTCGCGTTCTTCTGCCCGATGGCGACGTAAACGCAGAGCACGCCCTTCCCCTTCTGGTTCAGGATCGTGTCGAGGGCGATCGTGGTCTTCCCGGTCTGGCGGTCGCCGATGATGAGTTCGCGCTGACCGCGCCCGATCGGGATCATACTGTCGATCGCCTTGATCCCGGTTTGCAGGGGAACGCTGACGCTCTTACGCTTGATGATGCCGGGGGCGTCGCTCTCGATCGGGCGGCGACCCGCCGCGGCGATCGGACCTTTGCCGTCGATCGGCTCGCCGAGGGCGTTGACCGTTCTGCCGAGCATCGCGTCGCCGACCGGGACGCTGACGACGCTGCCCGTCCGACGGACGACGTCGCCCTCCTTGATCCCGGAATCGTCCGAGAGAAGCACGACCGACACCACGTTTTCTTCGAGGTTCAGCGCCATCCCCGTCTCCCCGCCGTCAAAGACGAGAAGTTCGTTCGCCATGCAGTTTTCCAGCCCGTGGACCTTGGCGATCCCGTCGCCGACAAGGATGACCGTTCCCACTTCCGCCTGTCTGACGCGGTTGTCGTAGGTCTTGATCTGTTCCTTGATGATACTGCTGATTTCTTCGGGACGAAGTTTCAAGGTGAAATGATCCTTTCGTTCGGATTTGGGCAGTCCCCGTACGGGGGTTCTGTACGGACGTCTGCCCGGACGCCCGCGGATAAGTCAGAGTGTGAGCGCGGAAAGATCCGCCCGCAAGCCGTCGAGCCTGCGGCGCGCCGTTCCGTCGAGAAGCATACCCGAGATCTCGACCTTCATCCCGCCGAGAAGCGTCGGGTCGACTTTATATTCCGCCTCGACCTTCACGTCGTAGCGGCGCGCGAGCGCGGCGACCAGTTTTGCTTTCTCGCCGTCCGACAGGGGACGGGCGGAGATTACCTTCGCCACGGCGATCCCGTGATCCTCGCGGTAAAGCCGGCGGAACTCGGCAAAGCAGGCGACGATCTCCCGGCTGTACCCTCTCTCGACAATCATCGAGAGAAAATTCAGAAGGAAGCGATGTCCGCCCGCAAACGCGCGGACGACGGCGGCGGAGCGTTCCTCTTTCGAGAGGTCGGGGGAAGACAGGAGAGCGATATAGGCGGGATTGTCCCGCAATACGTCCTCCGCCGTCCGGGTCTCGTTCAACAGTTCCTCGGCGACGTTTTCCTCCCGCGCGAGCAGGTAGAGAGCCGCGCCGTATTCTTTCGATACGTCAGACACGGTCCCCGTCCTCCAGGTCGCGGATAAACGCGTCGATCATCTCGCGGTGATCCTCCTCCCGGATCTCGCGTCCGACCACCTTTTCGGCGATCTCGACCGAAATATCCGAGATGTCGTTCTTGATCTCGTTGAGCGCCTTCTTCTTTTCCTGAGCGATCTCCTCGTCGGCGCGGCGGCGGAGACGGTCCGCCTCGCTTTTCGCCTCGTCGACGATCTCCTCCGCCCGCTCGTTCGCGCGGCGGGTCGCGTCGGAGACGATCTTGCGCGCGCTCTCGTCGGCGCGGTCAAGTTTCGCCGTGTACTCCTCTTTCGCCGATTCGGCTTCGGCTTTCGCCGTTTCGGCGGAACCGTAGAGGTCGTCCACCTGCTGACGGCGCTTTTCGAGCGTCCGCTTCACCGGCTTGAAGAGAAACTTTTTCAGGATGAAATACAGGATCACGAGGTTCAATATCGAGATGATCATCTGCCAGAAGTTCACCGAGATGACTTCCAGGAATTTGCCCTCCGCAAAGAGCAGATGCGTCATGTCAGATACCCTCTTTCTCCGTCGGATAAGGGAAAGTGCCGCCCGACGGCGCGGCAGGGGGAGAAGATCAGCCCTTCTTTGCCGCCGCTTCGGCGAGTTCCTTGACCATATCCTTGTTTTCGCTGATCAGACTGATCAGTTTGTTGCCCAGCAGGTTCGGGGCGACGAAGATCAAAAGGATCGCGATGACGAGGGCGTAAAGACCCGTCGTTTCGGCGACGGCGCATCCCATCAGCATCGTGGTCGTGACCGAGCCCTTGCACTCGGGCTGACGGCCGATGATCTCACAGGCCTTGCCGACGGCGTAACCTTCTCCGATACCGGGACCGATCCCGGCGATCATGGCGATGCCGGCGCCGAGCGCGCAGCCGGCGAAGATAAGGGCGATTGCGAGTTCCATTGATTGTTCCTCCGTATATTGTACTTTGTGTTATGGACCGGTTGGATCGCTACGCGCTCTCTTTTTCGGGCGCGGCGAGCGAGATATAGAGCATCGTCAGCATGGCGAAGATGAACGCCTGCAGACACCCCGAGAAGAGGTCGAAATAGACCGACAGAACGGCGGGAAGCCCGATCTGAAAGAAGGGGATCTCTCCGAGAAATCCGGGCAGCCAGCCGAAGACGATCGTCGAGAGACCGGCGAGCCCCGCGTAGACCAGCGTGGCGATGACGCCGCCGCTCATCACGTTGCCGAAGTGACGGAACGCCATCGAGATCGGGGTCGAAAACTCGCTCAGCACGTTGAAGGGAGCGAGCACGGGGATCGGTTCGAGGAATCCCTTGACGTAGGAACCGAAACCGGCTTTGAGTTTGTAGCGCGTGATCATAAAGAAGACGAGGATCGCCCAACCGCCGACCACGTTGATGTCCGAGGTCGGGGGGTAGAGCCCGAGCAGCGAGAGCAGACTCGAAAACGCCGAGAGCATCAGGATCGCGCAGACGAAGGGCGGGAATCCGTCGTAGCCTGCGCCCATCGTGCCGGAAACGAATCCCTCGACCTTCTCGACGATGAATTCGGCGAGCACCTGCCGCGCCGATTTGCCGCGGGTGCGAAGCCCCTGCGTCAGGAACAGGCAGAAGAAGAAAAGGAAGAGCAGAACGAGCGCCGAGTTGACCTGCGATTCGGTGATCGGAAGGTCGCGGATCGGGGCGGGGAGATTTTCAAAGGGGAGCGAGAGCGTGAAGTAGATCTGCGCTCCCGTCACCGTGATCCCCTCGCTCGGCGGGGTAAGGACCAGGTTCAGAAGCATCCCGCCGACGAGCGGCAGAAGCATCAGAACGAGCCAGAGCCGGGTGAGAAAACGGTCGCGCCGCGAGATCGGTGCGTCGGTTTCCCGCGCGTCAGTTTTCGTCGGTTCCGTCTTCATCACTTCCTTTCGGTTCGGGTTCGTCGGCGTCGCCCTCGTCGGGATCGCCGTTTTCGGATTCGTCGGGTTCGTCTCCGTCCGCGCCGTCGGTCGGGATCGGGGCGTTCGCCGCGGATTCACGCCGGACGGCGACGCTGCGCACGCCGATGATCACGCGAGGGAAGAAGACCGTGATCAGGGTCGACCACGGGCTGAAAAAAATCACCCCGACGGCAAGGATCGCAAGCAGGAACAGCATCCGCGAGATCCGCGAGAGTTTGAGCAGTCCCTTCGCCGCCGCTTCCTCTTCGGGAGAGTAGGTCAGGACGCGCGTTACCGTCACGGCAAGCAGGAAAAAGTTGAGGATGCCGCCGACGGCGGAGAGGATCGCGCCGAAAAGTACCTTCGGCGCGTAGTAACCGCACAGATAAAAGACGCCGATCTCGGCGGCGGTAAGCAGCGCCGTGCCGAGCGTGACGTAGCCGATCTCGCGCCTGACCGAGGAATCAAACTTCATCGTCGCGGTCTCCTTTCCCGTTTTCGTCGGAGTCCGTCCCGTCGGGACGGTTCTTTTCGTATGGCTCGTCCTTCGTCTCCCGGACGAAGATCTTGAAGAAACGGTAGATACTGCACCCCGAACTGATCAAACCGAAAACAAGCAGTACGATCGTCAGCCAGATCCCGATCCCGTAGCGGTCGCACAGCCACCAGCCGAGAAAAACGAGGAGCAGGGGGGGCAGGATCACGGAAAGTCCGAATTGGGTCAGATAGCCGAGAAGACGGAGACTTGCAAGCAGGTCGTTTTTCTTTTTCATACCGTCCCCTCCCAAGAGACCCGGTTCTCCCGAAAGCCAAACTACAACAAACTATTATAGCATATCGCCCGCGCCCCCGTCAACCTTTTTTGCGCTTTTTTTCTTGTTTTTTCGGGACGGGCGGTCGGTTTTCCGGGCGTCGTTCTCCGGTGTGGGAAGGAGCGATCCGTCGGCGGGATCCCACGTCTCGGTATAAACGCGCGAAAAGAGGACCTGCCCCGCCCGCGAAAGCGAGACTTCGCGCGTAACCGTCAGGGCGTCGCCGCCCGTCGTCCGCCGCACGGTGTGGGAATAGATCGCGGGGCGGAAAGTGAAGCGCCGTCGGGCGGGGTCGGACGCCCGGTATTCCGCGCGGAGCCGATCGGAGAACGCCCCGGTCAGGTACGCTTCCGCCCGGCGGGCGAGTTCGGACTAAAAGGACGCCGCGTCGGTTTTTCCGTACGCGGCGTCGAAGGCGGGGGTCTCCACCCGATAGAGAAGCAGGGGCACCCCTTCCTCGCATTCCCGTCCGGCGCACACGAGCGTCGTTTCGGGGAGGGGAAGCGCGGGGGGATTCTTTTTTTTCACGGCGTCGCACCTTCCTTTTTTCTCGGTACAGGGTATGCGCCGCGCGACGGCGTTATGCCTATCCTTCCCTGTGCGTGGAAAGATAGAGCCGGATTACCTGCGAGAGCGTTTCGGTCAGCGCCGCCCGTTCTTCGGGCGGGAGGACTTCGGTGCGCCGCCAGAGGTGGAGCAGTTTCTGCCCGTAGTCGTCCGACCCCGCGTCGAGCAGGAAGTCGGCGACGTGGATGCCGAGCAGCGGCGCCATCTTCGCGAGTTGTTTCATATAGGAGGTCGAGCGTCCCCGCCGCCAGTTGCTGACCGTCTTCGGCGGGAGGTCGGCGGCGCGCTCGAAGGCGACGTCGGACTCGTATTTCAGGTCGATTAAGCGAAGCACCTTTTCCCGGATGCGTTCAGCGTCGTTTTCCATCGTTTTCCCCTTTCCCTTCTCCGGGTTTCTTCGTTTTGCGACGGCGCTTGACCGCCGAGAAGCCGAAGAACCCGACCTTTTCTCCGAGCGCGTAGTATTCTCCGTGCCCGAAGGCGAGCAGGCGCGCCCGTTCAAGCCGCAGTTTCCCGTTTTCGTCCATCAGCGATTCGTCGACCGAAACCGACAGGATCTCGGAAACGAACACGTCGTGGGAGCCCATCGGCAAAATCTCCTTCACCCGGCATTCGAGAGCGAGGGGACATTCGGCGACGGTCGGCGCCGCCACCTCGTCGGAGGGCAGGAGCGTGAAGCCGCATTTCTCGAACTTGTCGACCTTCGCCCCTGTGTAGGTGCCGCAGTAGTCGACCTCGCGGGCAAGCGACGCCGGCGGGAGATGCAGCACGAACTCGCGGCTGTTTTTGAGCATCCCGTAGGAATGGCGGCGGGGGCGCACCGAGATATAGGTCGTCGGCGGGACCGTCGCGAGGATCCCCGTCCAAGCCACCGTCAGCACGTTCTTTTCGTCCCCGTCGGCGACCGTCACCAGCGCCGGAGGGACCGGCGCCGTCAGCGCGCCGCCCTTCAACCGGATCCGTTTCGTCCCGGTTCCGTCGGGCTTCACACGGCTCTTTTGCGACGGGGCGCGGTCGGTTTTTCGGTCGTTCATTTTCGGCTCCTCCGATTCGTCACGAGCGCCGGATCCGCTCGATTTCTTCTATGATTTCGGCAACCGCCCCCTTGCCGGACGAACGGCTCGTCACGCGGCTCGCGGCGCGCTTCACCTCGTCTTCGGCGTTCGCCACGGCGAACGAGAGATCGGCGGCTTCCAGCATCGGGACGTCGTTCTCGAAATCCCCGACCGAAACCAGCAGATCCGCCCCGGTCACGTGTTTCAGAAAGAGGACGGCGCTCCCCTTGTTGCCCTCACGTTTGATGAATTCCAGCCCGATCGGCCAACTCCGCGCGGCGTCGTAGTCCGAGCCCTCGGCGGTCTTCCGCGCGAGATCGCGCAGAAGCAGTCCGTGTTCCGGCGTGTCGGTCACGAGCAGGACCTTGTAGGCGGGCGACTTTGCGAGCGAGGCGCGGGACGCGGCGTATTCCGCCCGCGTGTATCGGGCGGCGCTGGTCCCCGCGACGGGATAGTGCAGGAAGGTCGCCTCGTAGGGGAAGGCGGCGAGGATCGCGTCGATCAGAGGATAAACGCTTTCGTCGGTCACGGTCTCGCGCAGGGCGGCGCCGGTTTCGGGATCGACGATCTTCGCGCCGTTCAGCGAGATCAGCGCGGTGTTCGGCGCGATCTGATCCGAAAAGGAGAGGATGTAGTCGGGATAGCGCCCCGACGCGACGGTGAACAGCCCTCCGTTCTCCTGGAAGCGCGCGATCGCCTCGCGGTTCTCCCGGCAGACGGTCTCCTCGCGCGGCGCGCCCGGAGCCGTCAGCGATCCGTCCCAGTCCGAACAGAGCAGAACGCCGTCAAAAATCCCCATCTTCGGTCTCCTTCGTTTTTCTCTTCCCGATTATACCATTTCCTTTGCGCGATGTCAATTCTTCCGCGGAAAAAGCGGGCGCGTCCGCCCTTGACTTTCGCGCGCGGATATGATAAACTGAAAAAAGAAATCTGCAACCTTACACGGAGGGATTCGTATATGAAAACCGCAAACAGACTGCTTGCTTTCCTCGTCGCGGCGTGTACGCTCGCGGCGCTGATCGGCTGTTCGCTGCGCCCGAGTTCAAGCGGCGGAGGCGGAAAACCCGCCGCGCCCGAAACGACCGCCGTCGTGACGGCGCCGGCAAGCGAAGAGGATCTCGACGGACTGAACGCGCTGTTTTCCGATCTGTTCCGGACGCTGACCCGCGCGCAGACGACGGTCGAGTACGACGATCCCGCCGTCGGGACGACCCTGACCGCGACCTCCAACCTGACGCGGGACGGGGAGACCCTGACCTACCGGGCGACGGTCGACCGGGTGAACCCCGCCGACGCCGACCGCTTCCTCACGTCCGAGACGCAGACGCCGGTCACGGGAACGGTCGAGGAGATCCGCGCGAACTGCTCCGACCTCATCGTCTGGGATCGCGTCGCCACGGGGCTCGTCCTTTCGACCCCCGCGTTCTCGTCCGAAAACCTGACCTCCCCCGTGATCGAGGAGAGGAAAAACGAAAAAACGCTGCTCGCCTCGATCCCCGACGCCAAACTCGAAGCCTTCTTCGGGCTTCCCCTTACGAACGTGACGGGGATGCGGATCACCGTGATCTATACCGCCGCCGCCGTTTCGTCCCTGTGGCTCTCCTACACGGCGGGCGCCGCGACCGTCTCGGTCACCGTTACCTATACCTACTGAGAGCGGGGCTTCGTCCCCGCCCGCAAGCGATCGCGCCCGGCGCTTGGCGGATTGCCGCCCGGTTTTCGTGTTTGTCGTTTCGTTTCCGCTTTTTTGAAAAAAAGCCCTTGACAAACCGGGGCGCGTGTGATATGATATTCAAGCATTCCGAAACGCGGGTTTGGCGGAATTGGCAGACGCGTAAGATTCA
>JAGCXA010000037.1 GCA_017961575.1 Clostridia bacterium
CAAACCGAGATAGAGTTCGACGTCTGACGGAGTTCCGGGTCAGCGGTCAGATTTCCGATCAGGATCGCCTTGTTAAAACTCGCCATGTTCGTTTGTCTCCTTTCGATTATTCGGCTTTGTCTTCGGATGCGGCGGGCTCGGTCGCCTCAGCGGCGGGAGCTTCTTCCGCTACGGGAGTTTCCGCGACAGCGGGAGCTTCTTCCGTTTTCGCTTCCGCTTCGACTGCCTCTTCGGCAACGACTGCGGGAGCCGGAACGGCGGAAGCCGGCGCGCCTTCGATCTTCTTCGTGGTCATGGAACGAATGATGCCGTCGGTAATACCGAGCACACGTTCAAACTCACGAGGGAAGGAAGGCTCGCTCTTGTAGGAAACGAGGACGTAGTACCCTTCGGGAATATAGTTGATCGGGTACGCAAGCCGCCGTTTCCCCCACTCGTTGACCGACTCGAGTTCACCGTTGTCGGAAACGAGCGTCGAGAACTTTGCCACGATCTCTTTCATCTCTTCTTCGGAGAGATTACCGCTGATCACGTACAGAGTCTCGTAGGAAATGAGCTTTTTCTCCATTCTGAATACACCTCCTTATGGTCATTCGGCCACAATCGCGTTGTGGCAAGGAGCAGGATCTTTGATCCGTGCTGATTTAGAATTATAACAGAAAAGGAAAGGGTTGTCAAGTGCCGGAGTATTACTTTTTATATTTTATTCAGTAAACCGGCAATCAGGGCGTCCCTGGTTCCGGTTCGGGTTCCGATTCGGGTTCCGGTTCCGGAAGTTCCGTGAGCGTCAGGTAGAATTCGTCGTTGGTCGGGCGTCCTCTTTCAAGCAGACGGCGGGTCTCTGCGTTTTCCGTCAGCGCGTGGATCGAGGCGAAGAGCGGCACGGCGAAAAGGAATCCGAAAAAGCCGAACAGACCGCCGAAGAAAAGCGAGAGACAGACCGTCAGCCCGACGTTGGGACGCAGACGCTTCCGCAGGAAGATCGGTTCCGCCAGAATGCAGTAGAGCAGATGCAGAAGGAAGAGAATGAGGAAGAGCGGGAGCGCGTGCGGTCGGTTCAGAACCAGCATCACGGCGGGGAGCAGAACGACGAGCAGGATCATCCCGTAATCCGGCATCATATCGAAGGCGAACACAAGAATGGTGATCAGCGCGCGGAACGGGATGCCGAAGATCAGGCAGAGAAGATAGGTGATGAGCGAAAGCAGAATTGACGAGACGACCTTGACCGAAAGATACTCCATAAAATAGAGATAAGTGCGTTTCGCTCCGGCGTAAAACCGGGTCGAGATCTTACCCGGAAGCCGGGAGACGAGGATCTTCGACGTGATGGAGGTGATGACGCGGCGGAAGAGCAGGCAATATGCCGCGAGAACGAATCCGAGAAAGATCGCGGACGCTTCGTTCGCGATGTTCGAGACGTATCGCGCCGCGAACGCCGTCAGCGACTGTTCGCCCGTCGGGGAGAACACGTCGGTCAGATAATCGACGAGCGATTCGTAGATCGGAAGCAGGATCTCGGAATCCTTCACGTTCGTTTCGATCCATTCGCGGGAGGCGGCGACGGCGGGGGAAAGATCCGCCTGCAATTCGGTAAAACTCTTGGACAGCGAAGGAATGATCGAGAAAACGAAGAGGAACAGAACCGCGAGAAGCAACAGTTCCGCGAGGATCACGGCGAAGACTCTTGCAAGCGGAAGCCGTTTCTGCGTCTTGAAAACGTGCCGGGTCAAAAACCGCTCGAAAAAGCGCATCGGCGGGATGCTGATGAAGGCGAAGAGGATCGCGTAGAAAACGCACTTGATCTTGCCGAAAAACCAACTGAATCCCGCGAAGACCGAGGGAAGGTTGAAGATGAACGCCGCGTAGAGCAATCCGAATGAAATGATGATGAGAGCGTACGCCGCATAAGTGTTGTACTTCGTGTTGTTGAGTTTCATCCTTCGCCCTCCGTTTCATTTTCTTTCGGGGGCTCGGAGTCGGAAACGTCTGCGGCGCACTCGGTTTCCTCGCCGTCGGGTGCGACGGGCGCGCCGGCGTCCGCTTCCGCCGGAACGCCGTCGGATATTTCGTCGACGGGTTCGGAGGTTTCCTCGGGGACGGTCTCGGACGTGGCGGGGAGTTCCGCGACGATCGTTTCGGTAAAGCGTTCCTCCGTCACGCCGACCGACTCTTCAAAGACGTTCAGAGGGTTCAGGTCGGAGTAGGCGGCGGTTTCGGTCGGCAGATTGCGCTTCGAGAGCCGTTTCTCGGTGTGCTCCTTGACGATGGTATAGAGCACGCTGAACAGCGGCGCGCCGATCAGCATTCCGACGAAACCGAAGAAACTGCCCATGATCGTGATCGAGATCACGACCCAGAGCGACTTGATCCCGAGGGCGTTTCCGACGATCTTCGGACCGATGATGTTGCCGTCGACCTGCTGAATGATGAGGATGATGACGGCGATCCAGACCGCCTTGACGGGACTTTCGGTCAGAACGAGGATCACGCAGGGAACCGCGCCGATGATCGGACCGAAATAGGGAATGATATTGGTGATGCAGATCACGGCGGCGAGCAGGGGATAGTAGGGCATACGGAAGATCCAGAACACGGCGAAAGAGATCACGCCGACGATGAGGGAATCGAAGATCTTGCCGATGAAAAACCGCCCGAACGTGCGGTCGGCGAGACGCGCGACCCGCATCGTGGCGTTGAAGCGTTTGGGTTTCAGGAGGGCGGCGAGCAGTTTCTTGATCGAGGATTGCAGATGTTCCTTATGAAGCAGGACGAAGAAGGAAATGAAGAATCCGAGAAGGAAGAGAAGCAGCCAGAGAGCGAGCTCCCCGCCGATCCTGCCGAGAAAAGACAGAAACGCGGCGGAATGTTCGCTGACCTGTTCGATCAACTTCTCGGAATCCACGCCGAACGAATCGCCGATTTTGAGGATCGTGCTTTGGATAAAATCCGAGGTGCTGTCGACGATCACGCCGTAGTTTTTGACGATCTGCGGGAAGATCAAAAGCCCGATGAGAAAGAGGATCAGCGCGACGATCAGATACGAGATCACAAGCGAAAGGATCCGGCGCAGAACGGGGGTGAGCCGCCCCTTTTTCGGATGGATCGGACCGATCACGCGCCGTTCGATCAGTTTGAGAAGCGGGTTGATGATGTAGGCGAGCGAGAGCCCGTATACGATCGGAGAGATCACGCGCAGGAAGGTCCTGAGCGCCGCGTAAACGACCCCGATATGCACGACGAGAGAAATGCCGGTCAGCGCGATCGCGAGAACGGCACAGGCGTAGATCGCCTCGGTCGTATTCTTTTTGTTCCAATGAATTTTGAACATAACGGCCCCTTCCGATGTTTATCGCCGATAACATTATATAATAAAAAAAGTGGTTTTTCAAGTCGTTTGCGAAAAAAGGGACGGGGGCGGATGAGTTTTATTTGCGAGAGGAGTTGCAATTCGCGAAAGAATGTTGTATAATCTATCGTGATAAACTGCGGGATTTCGGGGATTGCGGTTTCCGAGCCGTCGCACGAAAAAAGAAAAGGAAAGCATAATGAAAGAACTGCTTATGTCGGACGACGTCGAACGCCTGATCCGTACCGCGCTTCGCGAGGATATCGGAACGGGAGATATCACGACGATGTCGACGGTCAGCCCGGACGCCGTGATCTCGGGGCATTACATCGCGAAAGAGGACGGGATCATCTGCGGGCTTGACGTCGTGCGCCGCGTCTTCGACGCACTCGACGCTGACGTTCGGTACGAGCCGATCTGCTCCGACGGAGACCGGGTCGCGCGCGGCGACGAGATCGCGAAGGTCTCCGGCAACGCCGTCGCCATCCTGTCCGGGGAGCGCGTCGGACTGAACCTTCTGCAACACTTGTCCGGGATCGCGACCTATACGAGACGGCTGGTCGATTCGGTCAGCGACACGAAGGTCCGGATCACCGAAACGAGAAAAACAACCCCCGGGCTTCGGGTGCTTGAAAAGTACGCCGTCAGGATCGGAGGGGGCGTAAGCCATCGGTTCGGTCTCTCGGACGGCATCTTAATCAAGGATAACCACATCGTCGCCGCCGGCGGGATCACCGCCGCGGTGCAGAGCGCGCGCCTTCGCGCGCCTCACACGCTGAAAATCGAGGTCGAGACCGAAACCCTCGATCAGGTCCGCGAGGCGATCGCGGCGGGCGCCGACATCATTATGCTCGACAATATGGACTGCCCGACGATGGTCGAGGCGATCGGGATCATCGCGGGTCGCGCCGTTACCGAGGCGTCGGGGAATATGGGTCAGCGCGACCTTCTCGAAGTGGCGAAGACCGGGGTCGACGTCATCAGCGTCGGCGCGCTCACGCACTCTGTCAAGGCGCTGGATATCAGTTTGAAATTCACCTCGTTGAAGAATTAAAAGAAGGATCGAAAGAGGAACCGTATGAGACGCTACCTTCTTCAATTTGACGCCGAAAAGCTCGAACAGATCAAGACCGACGTCCTGATCGTCGGAAGCGGGATCGCCGGGCTTTACGCCGCCTTGCACGTTTCGGAAAAACTCTCCTGTATGGTCATAACCAAGACCGATAAGATCGAGAAGAGCAATTCCTGGCTTGCGCAGGGCGGGATCGCCGCGGTCATCTCCCCGAACGACAACATCGAGTCTCACGTCGCCGACACGCTCGAAGCGGGCGCGGGACTCTGCAACGAGGAGGCGGTCCGCGTCCTCGTCTCGGAGGGACCCGAAAACATCCGCGAACTCGTCGAGATGGACGTCCCCTTCGACACCAACCCGGAGGGAGAGTTGCAAATCGGACGCGAGGGCGGTCATTCCTGCCGTCGGATCGTCCATTGCGGCGGCGATGCGACGGGGCGCGAGACGACCAAGCGTCTCGGTCAACTCGTCCTCGACCGTCCGAACGTCGAGGTGCGTTTCAACACCTATCTGATCGATATTCTCACCGAAAACGGCGCCGTCGTCGGCGCTCTGATCTTTGACGGCGCACCGAAGATCGTCGTCTGCTCGAACGTCTTGCTCGCCACCGGCGGGATCGGGCATCTCTACCGCTATACGACCAATCCCCGCGGTTCGATCGGCGACGGCATCGCCGCCGCGCTTCGCGCCGGGGTCAAAACCGACCTGATGGAGATGGTACAGTTCCATCCCACGACCCTGATCTCCCACCGCGACAAGAGTCGGCTGTTCCTCATCAGCGAGGCGGTGCGCGGCGAGGGCGGAACGCTCCGCAATCTCGCGGGCGAACCGATCATGGAGAACGTCCATCGGTTGAAGGATCTTGCGCCGCGCGACGTCGTGACGCGCGCGATCCTCGCCGATATGGAGCGGACGGGGGACGAATACGCCCTGCTCGACGTCTCGAATATGACCGAGGAGTTCTTCTCGCACCGGTTCCCGACGATCTACGCCCGCTGCAAAGAAGAGGGGATCGACGTTCCGACGCAGCCCATCCCGATCCATCCCGCACAGCACTACTTTATGGGCGGAATCTCAACCGACCTGAACGGAATGACGAACATCGACGGGCTGTACGCCGCCGGAGAATGCGCCTGCACCGGGATCCACGGCGCGAACCGACTCGCCAGCAACTCGATGCTCGAATGCCTGGTGTTCGGCCGCCGCGTCGCGCGACATATCGACGAATGCACCCGGCAGGGGCGCGACCGCCTTACGATCACGGGGGACGCGCCGACGGGCGACGCCATCGTTCCGCGCGCAGAGATCTCCTGCAAGCACGAAATGCTCCGCAAACTGATGAGCAAGTACGTCGGCGCCGTCAAAACGATGGAAGGACTGTCCTTTGCGAAGCGAGAACTCGACAAGTCGTTCAAAGAACTGAGTGAAGCGACCCTCGCGACGGTCGAGGACTTCGAGCTTTTCAATATGGGGACCGTCGCGAACGCGATCATAACCGCCGCGCTCGAAAGACCGCACAGCGTGGGCGCGCACTATATCGTCGATGAAAACGGTAATCCGCTCTGAAGGTCGGATCGTCCGGGTCGAAGAGACCGCCCCCGCGAAGGTCAACCTGATCCTTTCGGTGGGGGGGAAACGCCCGGACGGATACCACGAGATCGTTTCTTTGATGGAAACCGTCTCGCTTTCTGACAGATTGACGGTTTCGGTCGGCGACGGCGTTCTGCCCGGAATTAAGTTGTCAATATTGGGCAAATATCCCGTTCCGGAAGACCGGACGAACCTTGTGATCCGCGCCGCGGAGGCATTTCTCGCAAGGATCGAACGGAGTTTCGACCTATCGATTCGACTCGAAAAGAATATTCCGACCGAGGCGGGGCTCGGCGGCGGGAGCGCCGACGCCGCGGCGACGCTTCGCGCTCTGAATGCGATCGCCGGAACGCCCCTGTCCGCGGACGATCTGCTTGACCTTGCCGCGTCTGTCGGCGCCGACGTCGCTTTCTGCCTTTACGGCGGGACGGCGATCTGCACCGGGATCGGGGAAAAGATCGAACCGATCGGCAAACCGGCGCACCGTTACTACGCCGTCGTAAAAGGCGCCGATCGCGTATCCACCCCCGCCGCCTACCGCGCGCTCGACGGGATCGGAGCGCGGAAAACCGCAGCGCCGACAAGGGACGAACTGATCGCCCTTGCTCGCGGCGCGGACGTCCGTTTGTTCAACGATTTTGAGGCGGCGGTGTTTCCCGTCTGTCCCGGGATCGCCGGGATCAAGGCGCGTCTGCTCTCTCTCGGGGCGAAAAGCACCCTGATGTCCGGGAGCGGCGCCGCCGTCTTCGGTCTTTTTCCGGACGCCGCGTCGGCGAAGCGTGCCGCGGCAGCGTTTCCCGACGCAGACGCCTTTGCCGTCGAAAGCGTCGCGCGGTATGAGTGAAAAAATAGTTTTAAAGAAAGGAAGTGTTCCCCTTGAACAAGAATCGGGCTGAGAAACCAAACAGCACCGGGGAAGCGCGTGAAAAGCGCGGCTTCTTTTCCTTTCTGAATCGGCATCCGATCCTCGAATCCGCCCTGATCGCGCTGGTTCTGAACTTCGTTATGGAGATCATCAGCCGACGGTCGCTCCTGTCCGCCGTTTCCTTCACTTTTCACAGCCCGCACTTTTTCCTTGCGGGTTGGGCGGTCATTTTCCTGACGCTCTCGATCGCGCCTCTTTTTCCGAAAAAGATTTTTATATACTGTCTTTTCGGTCTTCTCTGGCTCTCGATGGCGATCACGAACGCCGTGCTCGTCGTCGTCCGCACGGCGCCCTTCGAGGC
Source organism: Clostridia bacterium (assembly GCA_017961575.1). GTDB lineage: Bacteria > Bacillota > Clostridia > Oscillospirales > CAG-272 > UBA1740. The sequence continues at coordinate 7,238 of JAGCXA010000037.1, forward strand.
GGTCGATTTCTCGATCATCCGCACGGGGCTGGGGATCATCACGATCTATCTCAAAGTCTGGCAGATCATCCTGATCTCGCTCGTCATTCTCGCGGCGATCGCCGGGATCGTCGTGCTTCTTTTCAAGGTCAGAAGTCAGAAGGTGATGTTTCGACGCGCGCTCATCGGGATCGGACTTTCGGCTTTGATTTCCTGCGGTCTGATCGTTCCCTTGAATCTGCTCGGTTATTATCCCTACGCTTTTTCCAATCTGACCGAATCCTACGACCGGTACGGTTTTACCTACTGTTTCACTTGCAGTATCTTCGACCGGGGCGTGAATCGCCCGGAGGGGTATTCGGAGAAATCGATCCATGAACTGACCGAAACGATTGACCGCGAGACCCCGGTTAAAGCCGATTCGACCCCGAACCTCATCATCCTGCAACTCGAGTCCTTCTTCGACGTCGGGCGTCTGTCCGACGTTACGTTCTCCGAGAATCCGATCCCGTATTTCACCGAGTTGAAGGAGAACTATTCCTCCGGGTTACTGACCGTTCCGACGATCGGCGCGGGAACCGCAAACACCGAATTCGAACTTGTCACCGGGATGAGCCACAACGATTTCGGGACCGGGGAATACCCCTACAAATCGTTCTTACAGCGCGAGAGCTGCGAATCGGTCGCCTATCTGCTCGGCGAACTCGGCTATAAGGCGCACGCGATCCACAACTATTCCGCCACGTTCTACGCGCGCAACGTCGCCTATGCTTCCCTCGGGTTCGATACCTTTACGCCGATGGAGTATATGAACGGGCTGGAATACAACCCGCTTGGCTGGGCGAAAGACAAGATCCTGACCGAAAAGATCCTCGACGCGCTTCATTCGACCGACGGACGCGACGTGATCCTGACGATCTCGGTGCAGGGACACGGGAAGTATATCGCGGCGGAGGACCCGCGCATCACCGCGCAGTCCGACGCGCTGGATCCCGATACGCTCGATTCTCTCGTTTACTATGTCAATCAGTTGAACGAGATGGACGATTTTCTTCGCGAACTGACCGCCGCGCTCGCCTACGACGAGTTCGGGGAAGAGGTTATGATCGTGATGTACGGCGATCACCTTCCGAGTATGGCGCTCTCCGAGAGCGATTTTTCCGAAGGGAATATGTATCAGACCGATTACGTGATCTGGACGAACCGTCCGGCTGAGCGCGTGACGAGAAACGTCGCCGCTTATCAGCTCTCCGCGTACGCGCTTTCGTTCGCCGGGATCTCACGCGGAACGATCCTCCGCCTGCATCAGAGCGAACTTGCCGCCGGAAGCGACGATTACGGCGATAAACTTCGCCTTCTCGAATACGACCTGATCAACGGTCGGAAGTACGCGTACGGCAAGAAAGACCGTTACGAGATCAAGGATCTTGCGATGGGGGTCAAGGAGATCACGCTCTCCTCCGTCGCCCCTCTCGGGGAAAAGACGTTTATCGTCTCCGGGTCCGATTTTACGGAGTGGAGCGTCGTCTACCTGAACGGGAAGAAATGCACGACGACCTACGTTTCCCCGACGCATCTGCGCGTTTCGGGCAGAGAACTCAACCCCGGGGATCGGGTCACGGTCGCGCAATTGTCGGTCGACCGCGTGCGGCTCGGGTCGACACGCGAGCTCGTCTACCGCGCCGAGGACGCGCCGCCCCCGAAATCCTTCGGAGAAAAGTACGGTTGGAAGGTCGCGCTCGCGGGAGTCGGGGTACTCGGGCTGCTCGAACTCTCGGTCGTACTCGTCCGACGCAAAAAGAAAAAGAACGGGAAATAAATGAAAAGCGGGGGATTTTCCCCCGCTTTTCATTTCAGTAGAGTTTGTATTTCAGCCGCAGATGATCCGCGATCATAGCGATGAATTCGGAGTTGGTCGGTTTTCCCCTGTTGTTCTGTACGGTATATCCGAAGTAGGAGTTCAGCGTGTCGATGTCCCCGCGATCCCACGCGACCTCGATGGCGTGGCGGATCGCGCGTTCGACGCGGGATGTCGTTGTCTGATATTTCTTGGCGACGGTAGGATAAAGGATCTTGGTCACGGAATTGATAATTTCGTTATCAGCGATCGTAAGCATGATCGCGGTGCGAAGATACTGATACCCTTTGATGTGCGCGGGAACGCCGATCTGATGAATGATCTTCGTTACCTGCGTTTCGATGTCCGGAATGGCGTCCGCCCGAACTTCGTTGCGCGCGGTTTCTCCGCGCCTTGAAGAAACGAGCGAAGCAATGTGATCGATCAGACTCGAATAGTTCAGCGGTTTCAGCATACAGAGGTCGGCGCCCGCGGCGGTCGCGTCCATAAAACTCGCCGTGTTTCCGACAAGAGAAACGAGGATCATAACCGGAGGACGGTCCGGGGACACGACCTCCTCCTTCACTTTTCGGATCAGTCCGATCCCGTCGAGTTTCGAGAGCCAGAGATCCACGAGAACGACGTCCGGATGCGTCCGGCGGATTTTATGCAGCGCATCCTCGCCGTTCGCCGCTTCGTCGGGGAGACGGTATCCCGCGCGGATCAGTTGATCGCGGACCTGACGCCTGAAATCGGCGTTTTCGTCCGCAATGAGTATTTTCGTGTCTTTTTCCATGATTCCTTCTCCTTTTTCCTAATCGCCGTTTTTCTTATTCGGCTGTATCAATTTTACCATAATATACCAATTTGTGCAAGTGATAAAATGGACAAACTTTAATTTGCGTCGGAATGCATTTTACCAAAATGCTCCAACACGCTGTCGAATTCAAGAGACATCCGTATGATTACGCCGCCGAAAAATGGCGGAAAACGCTTGAAAAATCCGGGGAAAACGTGCCTGTTTTTCGATTTGTTTCCCGCAACAATCGAGGGCGAATCCGTTATTTTTGAACTCTGTGATCGCGAAACGCGAAATTTTATGATTTTTTTCACGGAATCGGTTGCATTTACCCCTTATTGGTGATATAATTATAATCGCAGTAATTTGGGATTGCTGTTAAAGAATCGTATCTATAAAAAAAGGAGATTATTTACCATGTCCGCGACTATGCCCACAAAGAATCGGTACGTATTGAATTGGATTGACGAGATGGCGAAGATGACCCGTCCCGAAAAGATCCTCTGGATCGACGGCACCGAAAAGCAGGCGGATGAACTCAGGCGCGAGGCCTGTTCCACCGGCGAGTTGACGAAACTGAATCAGGATCTTCTCCCCGGGTGCTACCTGCACAGAACCGCGATCAACGACGTCGCGCGCGTGGAGGGGCGTACCTTCATCTGCACCCGCAAGAAGGAGGACGCCGGAAATATCAATAACTGGATCGACCCGAAGGAGTGCTACGCGCGGCTGTCGAAACTTTACGACGGCGCGATGGAGGGGAAGACGATGTACGTCATCCCGTACTCCATGGGGATCGTCGGTTCCGATTTTGCCAAGTACGGCATCGAACTTACCGACTCGATCTACGTCGTGCTGAACATGCTGATTATGACCCGCGTGGGGAACGACGTTCTCGACGCGCTCGGCGACGACCCCGGATTCATCAAGGGACTTCACGCGAAAGCGCAGCTCGACGAGGAGAACCGTTACATCTGCCATTTCCCGGAGGACAACACCATCTGGTCGGTCAACTCCGGCTACGGCGGAAACGTTCTGCTCGGCAAGAAATGCTTTGCGCTCCGCATTGCCTCCTACCTCGGCAGAAAAGAGGGCTGGATGGCGGAGCACATGCTGATCCTCGGGATCGAATTCCCCGACGGGGAGATCAAGTATATCTCCGCCGCGTTCCCGTCTGCGTGCGGGAAAACCAACCTCGCGATGCTGATCCCGCCCGAAATCTACCGTAAGAAGGGCTTTAAGGTCTGGACTGTCGGCGACGACATCGCCTGGCTCCGTATCGGGCGCGACGGACGGCTCTGGGCTGTCAACCCCGAAAACGGATTCTTCGGCGTGGCGCCCGGCACCAACGACAAGTCCAACCCGAACGCCCTCGCCACGACCAAGAAGAACACCATCTTCACCAACGTCGTCGAGAATCTGGACAACGAGACGGTCTGGTGGGAAGGTCTTGACAAGAATCCCCCGAAGAACGCGCTCAACTGGAAGGGCGAGAAGTGGGACGCGACCGACGGATCGAAGGGCGCGCACCCGAACTCCCGTTTCACCGCGATGGCGACCAACTGTCCGTGTCTGTCGGATAAGTTCAACGATCCCGCGGGCGTTCCGATCACCGCGATCGTCTTCGGCGGTCGCCGCGCGCGTACCGCTCCTTTGGTCTATCAGTCCACCTCGTGGCAGAACGGAACCTTCGTCGGTTCGATCATGGCGTCCGAAACGACTGCCGCCGCCGCCGGCGCCGTCGGCGTCGTTCGCCGCGACCCGATGGCGATGCGTCCCTTCGTCGGCTACGATATGGGCGATTACTGGGGACATTGGCTCGAAATGGGCAAGATGATCCCGAATCCGCCGAAGATCTTCCACGTCAACTGGTTCCGTACCGACGACAACGGTCAGTTCATCTGGCCGGGCTACGGCGAGAATATGCGCGTCCTGATGTGGATCCTCGCCCGCTGCGAAGGCAAGGTCGAGGCGAAAGAGACCCCGATCGGTTACGTTCCGTTCGTAAAAGATCTTGAACTCGACGGACTTGACGTCGACGAGAAGGTCGTTGAAGGACTGCTCGACGTCGACGCGAAACTCTGGCTTGATGACGTCGCGGGCATCCGCGAGTTCTACGCGCAGGTCGGAAACCGCGTTCCCGCCGAACTGTACGACGAACTGAACGCTCTTGAAAAGCGTCTCGGAAAATAAAAACGGAGTCCCCGGAGCAAAACGCTCCGGGGACGTTTTATAAAGCGGGCGACGCCGGTATTCCGGCGTCGCTTTCGGTATCAAAGACCGCGCAGATCGTCGTCGAGCGGCTCGGACCGACGCTTCGGGGCGGGCTTATGTTTCAGAAGATCGTAGCGAAAATGCCGACAGCCGAATCCGCCGGAGCGTTCGGGCTTTTTCCTTCTCCGCATACAGCGGACGATCTGATCGTCACCTTCGTTCGGAAGGGCGTATTCACAAAAAACGCAACAAGGCGCGTAGTCCGGCTCCGCGTATTTTTTTCTTCTGCTCATCGGTTCATCCCTCCCGTCATTCTGCATTGTACCATACCGTCGTCAGTTTGTCAAGCAAAAGGGAAGCGAGAGTGAAAAGGCGAGGACGCCGGACAGGATTTTTCCCTTCCAATACCGTTCGGTCTTCATTCCCGCGCCGTCGAGCGCCGAAAACGTCTGGAAATGTACCGAACACCCGGAAAAGCAGACCGCGAGGGCGACGAGCGGGATCGCCGGAAACGGAAAGGAAAGTCCCGCCGCAAGTGAGGCGCCGCATCCGACTTCGAGAATCGACGACACGAGAGCGAGCGGAAGCCCGGGGGAAAGGAAAAGGGACAGAAGAGAGGACAGAACCGAGAAAAAACAGATAAAGCCGGCGATTCTGACGGAGATTTCCGCCGCCCGAACGGTGGAAGCGACGGGATCTGCGAAAGGAACTTCGTCCGGCGAAGATATGCGCGCCGAAAAAGAGGGCGCGGGGCGGAACAGAAATCCTACGGACAGCGAGACGGGGATTTGCAGAAGGTAGAGCGACCAGCCGATCCTGACCGATCCGAAGAGACCGAGCCCGATCCCGCCCACGAGAAACGCGGGTCCGGTATTGTTGACGAAAGCAAGCAGGTATTCTCCCTCCTCCCGCGAGAGCAGACCTTGCCGGACGTCCCGCGCGACTGTGATCGCGCCGACGGGAAACCCCGAGAGCAGCCCGGCAATATACGCGACCGCGCCGCGCGGAGAGACCCGGAAGGCGCGTGAAAAGAGCCGCCCGACCGTCCTCTCGATCGGCGCCGATGAGCGTGAAAACAAAAGATCGGTCAGGATCAGGGAGGGAAAAACGGACGGCAGGACCGCGCGGTAACAGAGCGAAAGTCCCGAACGGACCCCGTCTCCCGACGCCGCGGGGAAAAGAAGGATCAGAACGAAGGCGGAAAGCGTGAGGAGAAAAAGGGCGCGGTCCGCGCGATTTCCGGCGTTTGGTTTCCCGATCATCGAACGCCTCCCGGTCACATAGGATGTAGCGAATGATATGACGGGGGGCATAAAAAAATGATGAAAAAGGAACGCGGACGCGGCGCAGGACGGAGCGTTTTCCGTCTGGAATGGGAGAGCGACCGGGACGGCGTCGGACGGTTGTTTCTCTTCGGGGTCGCGACGTTCGGCAGATACGGGGAAAACGAGAAGCGGTTTCTGACGGCGGACGGCGCCGTGTCGGTGCGGGGCGAGCGTCTTTCGGTCAAGACCTACCGTTCGGGCGGGGTCGAGGTCTGCGGCTCCATACGGGAGGTTTCGTTCGACCCGTTCGATCGTCGGGAGGAGGAAATCGACCGTGCGAATGATTGACCGCATCCTCGGATGGCGAGAGATTAGATGCGCGGGGGATTCGTCAAAGACTCTGACCGATTATCTTCTGCAAAACGCGATCCCGTCCGAGATCGAAGAATCGGGGGGCGGGACGGTCGTCCGCGTCGGGCGCGCCGACGCGAAACGGATCGTTTCGGCGCTGCGTGAGCGCGGGATCGAGCCGTCGTGCGGAGATCTCTTGGGGCTTCCCACCGTATTTCCGAAGATTCTACGTCGGTCGGGCGTCGTTCTCGGCGTGTTGTGCGCGGTACTGTTCTTCCTCTTCGCTCGCGGAAGGGTCTGGGAGGTCAGAATCGAGGGGGACGGTACGCTCGACGAGGACGAGGTCAGAACGATTCTGTATCAGACGGGGCTGCGTCCGGGCGTTTTGATCCGCGAGCTTTCGCCCGACGGGATCGCGACCGCGTGTCTCTTGAAGACCGATCGCTTTTCGGGTGTGAACGTCACGCTTTCCGGGACCGTTGCAAAGGTCGAGTGGTACGGACGCAAAGACAACGGGTCGGTTTCCGCAGTTCAGGTCGCGGAGGGCGCCAATCTGATCGCGTCGCGCGACGGCGTGATCGTCTCGGTTATGCCGACTTGCGGCACCGCCGTCGTCGTACCGGGGCAGACGGTGCGGAAAGGGGATCTGCTCGTCAGCGGGGTCAATCGCGGCGGAATCGTCACGGCGGCGGGGACGGTTTTGGCGAAGGTGAGCGAGGAGTATTCCGCGACGGTCGATACGGTTTCGGTCAATCGAACGGTCGTGAAAAGGAAACCGGTCTCTCTGTCGCTCCGACTGTTCGGAGAAAAGATTTTCACTCTCGGCGCCGTCGGGGAGAGCACGGCGGAACGGGAGTTCGTTCTTCCCGGCGGGGCGGTTCTTCCGTTTTCCTTTTGCGTCGGATACGCGCACGAGATCACGGAAGAGTTCGTAACCCTCTCCGAAAAAGAGGCGGCGGAGGCGGCGTTCCGGCGGCTCGACTGGATCATCCGTGAATCGCTTGCCGGGTGTGAACTCTTGAAAAAAGAGGTGTCAGGGGGCTTCAAGGACGCAGGTTACGTCGCGACGGCAAAGACGGAATATTTGATAAATATCGCCGAACCTCTTGCATTTACCGCCGAAAACGAGTAGAATAAATAGTGGAATAATATAAAAAATACAGGAGTGCTTATGCCCGAAAAAATCGTTACGACTTCATCGGAGGCGGTCACCTCCGTGATCTTCGGCACCTGCGACGAGAACGTCAAGGCGATCGAGGAACGATTCGGCGTGCGGATCGCGAACAATGGAGCCAACCGGAACGGAACGGGAGACGCCATACTCGTCACGGGTGCGAACGCCGAGGGCGTCCGGCTCGCCGCCGAGACGCTCGAATATCTGAAACGGATGACGGCGGACGGCGACACCCTCTCGGAGGGGAGCGTTTCCTACGTCATCTCCTCGGTTGAAAGCGGGGAGGCGGAGGATCTCGGCACACTTTCCGACGTGATCTGTGTGACTATGAAGGGAAAGCCGATCCGTCCGAAGACCGTCGGGCAGAAGAAATACGTCGACGCGATCAAAAAGAACACCGTGACGATCGGCGTCGGACCCGCCGGGACGGGCAAGACGTTTCTTGCCGTCGCGATGGCGGTCGAGGCGCTCAGAAACAAGAAGGTTTCGCGGATCATCCTGACCCGTCCGGCGGTCGAAGCGGGCGAAAAACTCGGTTTTCTGCCGGGCGACCTGCAAAGCAAGATCGACCCCTATCTCCGTCCGCTCTACGATTCGCTCCACGATATGTTCGGAGCCGAGAACTACCAGCGGCATCTGGAACGCAACACGATCGAGATCGCGCCGCTCGCCTATATGAGAGGACGAACGCTCGACGATTCGTTCATCATTCTCGACGAGGCGCAGAACACGACGGCGGAACAGATGAAGATGTTTCTGACGCGGCTGGGTAACAATTCGAGGATCGTCGTCACGGGCGACCCGAGCCAGACCGACCTTCCGTTCGGAAAAAAGAGCGGACTTGCCGTAGCGGTGCGGATCCTGAAAGGGATCGAGGGGATCGCGGTGCATCAGTTTACCGAGCGAGACGTCGTGAGACATCCTCTGGTGCAGAAGATCATTACGGCGTACGACAAGTACGAAAGGGAAAGGAAGAACGAGTCGGGACGGACTTTCTCGGCGCGCCGCTTCTCGGAGGACAGAAAAGGATGAAAAAGACGGTACACTATCGCCCGGAGGGTCCCTCGCTCAAAATTGATTTCTCCGCCGTCAACCTTCCGTTAAACGTCGGTTTCGCCCTGAAAAGCACCGTGCGTACCGCCGTATCCGCGACCTTAAAACACGAGGAGTTCTTCCGCGACGCCGAGGTCTCCGTCACCTTCTGCGACGACGCGCATATCAGAACGCTGAACGCGGAATACCGGAAGAAGGACGCGCCGACCGACGTTCTGTCCTTCCCGATCTACGAGAAGGGAGAGGCGTATTCGACGCCGGATACCCCCGTTTTGCTCGGGGACGTTGTGATCTCGCTCGAACGGGCGAAGGAACAGGGGGAGAAGATCGGAAACACGCTCGAAGAAGAGGTCTCGTTCCTCACCGTTCATTCGACCCTGCACCTCCTCGGCTACGATCACGAGACGTCGCAGGAGGACGAGGACGATATGTTCGCGCGTCAGAAAGAGATCGTAAAGGAGATCCGCGAGGGAACGTGGGAGTGACCCAGGCGGAAAAGAAAGGATAAAGATGAAGAGAACGGCGTTTATTGCCATCGTCGGTCGCCCGAACGTCGGGAAATCGACCCTGCTCAACGCGATCCTCGGCGAGAAGATCGCCATCACGTCAAAACGCCCGCAAACGACGCGGAACCGGATCACGGGCATCCATACGGTCGGGGAAGATCAGTTCGTCTTTCTCGATACACCGGGCGTACACCGTCCAAGGACAAAACTCGGTGATTATATGGTGAAAACGGCGACCGGGGCGCTGGGAGACAGCGACGCGGCGATCCTCGTCGTCGAGCCGCGGGGCGCCGTCGGCGAGATCGAGGACGAGATCATCAAACGGATCGAGGGGTCGCGCACTCCCGCCGTCCTCGTGATCAATAAGGAAGATACCGCGAACGCGAGCGAGATCGCCAAAACCATCGAGGCGTACGCCGCCCGGCACGAGTTCGACGCGGTGATTCCGATCTCGGCGAAAAATCGGCGCGGGGTCGATACCGTTCTTTCGGAATGCGAGCGGTATCTGACCGAGAGCGTCTGGTTCTTCCCGGAGGATCAGATCACCGATATGCCGGAACGGCAGATCGCGGCTGAGATCATCCGTGAAAAACTGCTCCGCACCCTCAACGAAGAGATCCCGCACGGCACCGCCGTCACGATCGAGGAGTTTACCGAGAAAAAAGATCTCGTCCGCATCCGCGCCGAGATCTTCTGCGAGAAGCAGAGTCATAAAGGCATCATCATCGGAAAGAACGGAGCGACCCTGAAAACCGTCGGCTCTCACGCGCGGGAGGATCTGGAACGCTTTCTCGGCGTGAAGGTCTTTCTCGATCTTTGGGTCAAGGTCAAGGAGAATTGGCGCGACCGTTCGTCGCTCCTCTCCAACTTCGGATACAGGGAAGACGGGAAATGAAACTGACAGAGGTGAAGGCGCTCGTCATCCGGACGACCGACCTTTCGGAATCCGACCGACTGATCCGCCTCTACTCCGACCGTCTCGGCGTCGTTTCCGCCTACGCGAACAACAGCCGCTCGCTGAAAAGTCGGTATATGGCGGCGGCGCAGCTCTTCTGCTACGGAAACTACGTTCTCTATCAGAAAGGGGACAAGTTCTGGGTGCGCGAGGTCGAACTTGAAAACAACTTTTTCGGGCTCCGTTCCTCGATTTCAAAGACGGCGCTCGCGTCCTACTTCTGCGACGTCCTCTCGGAGGCGGGCACGACCGATCCCGACGTCTCGCTCCTCCGTCTGATCCTGAATTCTCTCTACGCCCTCGAAAAATCCCTTTTCTCCGAGCGGAGGATCAAACTGTGCTTTGAGATGCGCGCCGCCGCGTCCCTCGGCTTTATGCCCGATCTTACGGGCTGTTCCGAGTGCGGGACCGACGAAGGGGAGCTCTACCTCGACGTTCTCGGCGGCGTCTGCACCTGCCGCGAATGCCGCGAGTACGCCGCCTCGGTACGGCAGGAGGGAACGGTCATCACCGAGGGCGAGGAGGAGCGCCGTCCCGTCCTGATCCTCTCGCCCGGCGTGCGCGCCGCGCTCCGTTACGTGATGGAATGTCCGATCGAGCGGATCTTCTCATTCCGCGTCTCGGACGCCGATGAAGAGGCGCTTGCCGTGTCAGCCGAACAGTATCTGCTTCATCAACTCGGGCGCGGCTTCGATACCCTGAAATTCTATAAAGAAGTTTCCGTATGATCCGATAAAGGAGTTTTAACCGGGAATGCCGTTCAGTCAGAAGACCCTTTCGACACTTGAATACGATAAGATCATCGCGTCCCTCGCCGAATGCTGTGCGACCGAAGGGGCGCGCGCTTTGGCGTATTCTCTTCTGCCGTCCGACGATCCCGACGTCGTGATCCGCCGTCAGGAACGATGCGCCGCCGCGCGGCGCCTGATCGGCGCGAAGGGATATCCGCCGTTTACGGCGCCGGAGGACGTGCTCTCGTCCTGCGACAGAGCCGATAAGGGCGCGACGCTCTCGACGGGCGAACTTTTGCATATCTCGGCGCTCCTGCACTCCGCGCGCGGCGTTCTCGATTATCACAACACGGACAAACCTTTCGCCACAGCCCTCGACGAGCATTTTGCGCGCTTGCAGACGGCGCGTCCGTTGGAGACGGCGATCGACCGCGCGATCAAGGCGGAGGATATGATCGCGGACGAGGCGAGCCCCGCGCTTGCCGATGTCCGACGCAAGATCCGGCAGACGAACAACAAGATCAAGGATATTTTACAGAGTTACACGGGGAGCACCCGCGCCGCGTATTTGCAGGACAACGTCGTGACGATGCGGAACGGACGCTACGTCGTCCCGGTGAAAGCCGAGTATAAAAACGACGTCAAGGGTCTGGTCCACGACACCTCGTCTTCCGGCGCGACGCTTTTCATCGAGCCGATGGCGGTGATCGAGGCGAACAACGAACTCCGCACCCTGCAATCCCGTGAGGAGCGCGAGATCGACCGCATCCTCTCCGAACTCTCCGCCTCCGTCTCCGAGCAGTCGGGGATCATCCGTCTCGATTATCATACGATCACCGAACTTGCGTTCTACTTCGCTGAGGGCTCGCTTGCCGATAAAATGAAGGCGAATCAGCCGACCGTCGACGACCGTCCGCTGATCGACCTGAAACGGGCGCGCCATCCCCTGATCGACCCGAAGAAGGTCGTTCCGACCGACGTTTCGCTCGGCGAGGATTACGACACGCTGATCATCACGGGTCCGAACACGGGCGGCAAAACCGTCACGTTGAAGACCCTCGGTCTTTTCGTTTTGATGGCGCAGGCGGGCTTGCAGATCCCGGCGGAGGAAGATTCGCGGATCGGAGTCTTCTCCGACGTTTTAGCGGACGTCGGCGACGAGCAGAGCATCGAGCAGTCGCTTTCGACCTTTTCTTCCCATATGGTCAACATCGTCGGCATTCTCGGACAGGTCGGGGAAGGCACGCTGGTTCTTTTCGACGAACTCGGAGCCGGCACCGACCCGATCGAAGGGGCGGCGCTCGCCGTTTCGATCCTTGAAGAGGTCAGGCGTTCGGGCGCGAAGACCGCCGCGACGACGCACTACGCCGAATTGAAGGCGTACGCGCTCGAAACTCCGGGGGTGCAGAACGCCTCCTGCGAGTTCGACGTCGATACGCTCCGCCCGACCTATAAACTCATCGTCGGTACGCCGGGGAAATCCAACGCCTTCGCCATCTCGGAGCGGCTCGGTCTTCCCGAGTCGGTCGTGTGTGAAGCGAGAGCCCGCGTATCAAACGAGAACAGACGGTTCGAGAACGTGATCGAACGGCTTGAAACCGACCGGATCGCGATGGAGAAGAACCGCGAGGAGACCGAACGGCTCCGCGCCGAGTACGAGCGGTTCAAGCACGAGGCGGAGGAACGGCTGAAAGCCAAACTCGCCGAGTCCGAAAAAGAGATCCAAAAGGAGCGCGAGCGTGCGCGTCAGATGATCGACTCGGCGCGCGCGAACAGCGAATTCGTTTTCAAGCAACTGGAAGACGTGCGGAAGAAGCAGGAGAGCGGACAGTTTGCCCGCGAACTTGCCGACGCGCGCGCGGCGGTGCGCGACGCCCTGAAACGGAGCGACGACGTGTATTCCTCTTTTTCGGGGAACTATTCGCTCGACGAGGAGTACGTTCCGCCTCGCCCGTACAAGGTCGGCGACGCCGTATATCTCGTTCCGTACCACCAGGAGGGTGAGATCACGTCTCTTCCCGGCGCGGACGGGCTTTACGGCGTGCGGTCCGGCATCCTGAAAGCGAAGATGGCGGGGAAGGATCTGCGTCTCCTCGACGGTAAGATCAGGGAAGTGGTCCAAAAGAAAAAGCCCGCCGTTCCCGCATCCGCCGGAGGCACGCAGAAAAAGACGGCGCGCTCGGATTTTCACGTCGAACTCGACATCCGCGGGCGCTACGGCGACGACGGATGGGACGAAACCGACAAGTATCTCGATCAGGCGGTGCTGACGGGGATCCCGACGGTGCGGATCGTACACGGAAAAGGAACGGGCGCTCTGAAAAAGGCGATCTGGGAACACTTGAAGAACGACCGGCGCGTTAAGTCCTTCCGCCTCGGGAACTACGGCGAGGGCGACAGCGGCGTGACGGTCGTGGAACTGAAATAAAAAGCGGCGGCGAAGATCACTCTTCGCCGCGTTGTTTTTTTAGTTTTTCGGAGCTTCGAGTTCCGGCGCCATCACGATCCCGTTTTCGGTTTCGCCCGCCTTGATCGCCGCGAACATCTGGTCGATCGTCTCGAACTTGACGTCGGAGGAGATCGCGCCGCGCCGCTTTTGCTTGATATTGTGGCAATCGCTGCCGTAAACTTCCGGATGCCCGAACAGTTTGGCGTATCCCTGCGCCAGGTCGTTTTCCTCGTCCGGACGGTTGGCGTTTACGACCTCGACCGCGTCGACTTCCTGCGGAAGTTCCAACACGGGTGCTCCGGGCAGGCGGAAGGGATGGGCGTGGTTCACGTAGCCACCTTCGCTCTTGACCCATCTGACGTACTGTTTTACCGACATATCCATGATCTCGGGGTGGGCGATCAGCGTCTCGGGCGAGATATTGTAGGTCAGGTAGTGGTTCCATCCGTATTGGAATTCATAACCGAACCAGACCTGAAACCCGATCTTGTCTCCCTCCTCCTTGGCGCTCTCATAACCTTTGGCGAAGAGCCGGATCTTTTCCTCCCAGGGAAGTTCGGGCGGAACGGCGCAGTTGCCGTTGAAGAAATGGTCGGTGACGACAACGCCCGTGAAGCCGAGATCCGCGTAACGTTTCACGTGTTCGGCGCCGCTGGATTTGCCGCATTTGCTTGCCTCGCGGGTATGTAGGTGGAGTTCGTAGACGAAGGGTTTCATTGAATATGCCTTTCAATTAATAATATAGTCTTTCAGTTTTGCCGGGGGATTAGTTTTTTGCGGGTTTTGAAGCGATCTTTTTTAAGTATTCGATCTCGTCTTCGGTCAGGTATCTCCAATGCCCGACGGACAGACCGTTGAGTTTCAGTTCGCCGATCGAAACGCGGTTCAGCCGCTTGACGGTGAGTCCCGCCGCCTCGCACATTCGGCGGATCTGCCGGTTTCGTCCCTCGTACAGATCCATTCGTAAAACCGTTCCCGTTTCGTCGGTATGATGAACCGTAACGTCGACCGGGAGGATCGGTTTACCGTCGAGTTCGATGGGTGAGCGCAGGATCTTCATCTGCTCGTCTGTTACCTCTCCCGCGACCTTGACCCGATAACTTTTCGGCACGCTGTGCCGCGGATGGGTCAGTTTGTTTGCAAGATCGCCGTCGTCGGTGAAGAGAAGCAACCCTTCCGAGATCAGATCCAGCCGACCGACGGGGTAGACGCGGACGTGAACGCCGGAGAGAAGATCGGTCACGCACTTCCGACCGCGCGGGTCGGTGACGCTGGTAAGATACCCGCGCGGCTTGTTCAGCATCAGGTAGGTGTACTCTTTTGTTCTCGCGCGGACGGGTTTCCCCAGATAGAGCACGACGTCGCGCTCCGGGTCGATCTTGTCGCCGAGTTCGGCGACCCGTCCGTTGACGGTGACCTCGCCCGAGAGGATCGCCGCCTCCGCCGCGCGGCGAGACGCGACGCCGCAGTCGGAGAAATATTTTTGAATTCGGATCTTTTCTTTTTCGGTCATCTGCGAAACAGTCCTCTTTTGTATTTGATCTCGTGGACGCCGTCCTTTGCGGCAAGCGGGGATTCTCCGAGGGTTTTTCCGTTCAATTTGTATTCGACCCGCCCGACGATCCTGCCCTGCGCGAGTGGAGCGGGAAGAAACCGGGGAAGCAGGATCTCGCGCTCGGGAGTCGCTGCGTTTTTCGGAAGACGGAGCGTGATCTCCTCGACGTTTTCAACAGTTACCGACGGACGCTCCCCGTTGACGACGGGAAGTTCGAGCGAAAGTTCGCCGGGCGCGAGAATCGGACGGGATTCCATCAGGGAGAATCCGTAATCGAGCAGCGCAGAATGATCGCGCCAGTCGTTCGGATCGTTCAGCGTCACGCAGATCAGCAGGTCTCCGTCGCGTTCCGCCGCGCTGACAAGGCATCGGCCGCTCTTCTTTGTAAACCCCGTTTTTACCCCGACGCAATCGGGGAAAAAAGACAGCAATTTGTTGTGATTGCATAGGAAACGCCGCCCTCCGTCGGGCGACGGGATCGTATACCTTTTCGTGGAAACGATCTCGCGGAAGGTCTCGTCCTCCAAAGCGGCGGCGGCGATCTTTGACAGATCCCGCGCCGTCGAGTAGTGTTCCGGGTCGTCAAGTCCGTGCGGGTTGACGAAATGCGAGTCAGAAAGACCGAGTTCTTTTGCGACCGCGTTCATCCTGTCGGCGAAGGCAGGGACCGATCCGGCGGAAAGTACGGCGAGAGCCGCCGCGGCGTCGTTCGCGCTCGCGAGCAGAAGACCGTAGAGCAAATCCCGTAGGGTGAGCGTTTCCCCCGCTTTCAGCCACAGCGACGATCCCTCGATCCCGACGGCGGAAGCCGGGACGGTCACGGCGCGGTCAAGATCCGTCCCCGCCCGTAATACGGTCAGGGCGGTCATGATTTTCGTCGTACTGGCGATCGGGCGTCTCTCGTCGGCGTTCTTTTCGTAAAGAACAGTCCCCGACGCGGGGTGACAGAGGATCGCGGACGACGCCGAACAGTCGGGCGAACCCGCCGCCCGGCAGGGGACGGCGGGGATCAAGACAAGACAAAGCGTAAGGGTCAGGCAAAACGAAAGAATCGACTTCAAACGCAAGGGAAGAGACCTCCTTCGGTCGGAGTTTGGTCTCTATTTTCCCCGATCCGCGTTCGGGTCATTCGGATTATTCTTCGCCTTCTTCTTCCTCGGTTTCCGTCGTTTCGTTTTCGACGTCCGCCTCGTCTTCGGCTTTCTTCTTTTTCTTCGAGAGTTTCGTCTTAATCTTCTCAAAGATCGCGGGTGCGCGCTCGATCAGGGTCGAGAGCGCGTTATCGGACGCCTCGTTCGTGATCGGGAGGACCGACACGTTTCCTTCGGCAGAAACGACGAGAAACGCCACGGGAACGAGCGAAACGCCGGTTCCGCCGCCGCCGCCGAAGTTCGGTTTTCCTTCCGAATACTCCTTTACGTCGGGCTTTGCTTTCAGCTTTTTGCCGTAGTCAAGTCCGCCGCCGACGAAACCCATCGAAAGTTTCGAGACGGGGATCACGGTGACGCCCGACGCAGTCACGATGGGCGAACCGACGATCGTCTCGGAGTCCGAAAGTTCTTTCAGACTTTTGAGAGCGTTGCCGATCAGTTCGGAGAGATTGGAGTTTTCCTTGTTTTCCATTGTATCGTATTCCTTTCGGGGTAATTATTTTTTCGGAGGAACGAGGGGCGCCGCGACTTGCTTTTTCGGAAGACCCGCCTGCTTTTTTCGCTTGGGCTTTCCCGTATCGCGCAAAAGCAGAAGCGTGAAGAGGAGGCGGAGCATCCCGAAAACGCGGGAAGAGAGGATCAGATCGAGTTCGGCTCGGCTCTTCCCGGAGAGGAAATCGGCGCGCACGTCGATCTTATCCCGTCCTTTTGTTTTGACTCGGACGACCGAACGGTCGACGATCTCGATCAGCCCGGCAAGCGCGGCGCTGACGGCGCCGTAAAGCAGCGCGGTTTTCGCCGCGTCGTCTGTCGAGACTACGACGGTCACGCGCCGGGTGCGGAGCGTGACGGCGCTGTGTACGCGATCGAGAATCTTGGAGAGCAGGCGCGCGATCCGCTCGAATTGCCACGCGAGCGGGATTTTCTTTTTATCTTCCGTTTCCTCTTCCGGTACTCTTTCCGGTTCCGTTTCGGTTTTGGGCTTTTCCTTCTTGTGCGCGTCGAACAGTTCTTCGGCGTCCTCGATCTTCATCTTCTTTCGGATAAAGAGCCAGGAGAGCCGGAAGGACGCGCCGCCCTCGTTCAGAAGGACGCGGAGACGGACGTGCGAAAGGAGCAGCAGAACGATCAGGAGCAGAAGAGAGCCGAAAACGGTCAGAACGATCATTCCTGCGCCCATTGCATCGTCTCCTTTCGTTATCTTGTCGGTTTCAGTCGGGGGTACCGAGGATCAGTTCGGGGGTCGATTCGGGGAGGTCGTCCTCGGACGCGGCGTCCGAGACGGTTTCCTCGGGGGAAAAGGGAAGTCCTTCGTCCTCTGTGAGAAGAACCGGCTCCTCTCCTTCGGGGATCGCGGGTTCGGGTTGGGCTGTTTCGTTTTGTCCGTCCGCGACGTCCGGGACGGATTCGGCTTCCTCAACCTCGGCTCTCGCCTCCGCGTCCTCGATCGTCAGCTGGTTCGGGTCGATCGCCTCCTCCGCGTCCATCTGATCCTGCACGGTCTGGAAGACCGCGGCGATCTCCTCGTTCGGGAGGTTGGGAAGGTCGTCGATCGAATCGAGACCGAAACAGCGCAGGAAAGACGAGGTCGTACCGAAGAGCACCGGACGCCCCGGCGCGTCGAGCCGTCCTTTCGCCTCGATCAGTCCGCGTTCGACAAGACTTGACACCGCGTAGGAACTGTCAACGCCGCGCACCGCGTCGACGTAGGCGCGGGTGACCGGCTGATGATACGCGACGATGGCGAGCGTTTCGAGGGTCGACGCCGAGAGCGTGCCGTTCCGGCGGATTCCGAGCGCGAAGCGGATGTACGCAAGGTATTCCGCCTTGGTACAGAGTTGACATTCGTCGTCGAGCGCCAAAAGGATCACGCCGCGCGGCAGTTTGGAATGGTTATACTTTTCGGCGTATTCCTTCACCGTTCTGCGGATGATGGGCGACGGCATATCGAAGGTCTTGGCGAGCGTTTCGTAGGAAACGGGATGCCCCGCGGCGAAAAGGATCGCTTCGATCGCCTCCTCGTAACTCTTCGGCTCTTCGAGCGGACGGTTTTCGGGTTTGACCGTTTTTTCGTTTTCGTTCTCCCCGAGACCCGGAAGATCCATCTTTTCCTGTTCAGGCGCGGTCTGCGTCTTGTTCTTCTTCATGATCGTATTCACTCTCGCTTCCGTCAAGGGACGGTTGATAATCGGGATTGATGCGGAATCGGATGCGAAGTCCGCCCGTGTCGGGGCGTAGGAAAACCTCGTCTTCCTCGTCGGGTTCGACCCCCGTGTGGTCCTCGGTTATGATGATCCGCTGCAATTTGACCAGTTCCAGAATGCCGATGAACCGCGCAAGCAGATCCGAACGGTTTTCCGCGTCTTTCAGAAGGAAGAAGAGCGAGGCGGTCTCCTGAATATCAAGGACGTTCAGAATATCGTCGATCTTTTCCTCGACCGAAACGGCGCGATGCTTGATGAGAGGATCGAAGACGGTCTGCGTCGGCACCTCCGACGCCTTGAACCGGACGAGCAGGACGTTCAGCGCACGGGTCAGAAGCGAGGTATCAAGCCCGAGCGGGAACCCCTTTTCCGGGGGAACCTCGTCGTTGTCCTTGACCATACGCCCCGAATACTCTTCGTAGAGCGGTTTGAGTTCCGCCGCCGCGTCCTTCGCCTGTTGAAGCAGAAGAAGGGCGTCAGCAAGTTCTTTTCTCGGATCCTGTCCGCCTTCCTCGGGTCGGGGAAGCAGCATTTTCGCCTTGATCGCCATCAACTCCGCCGCCATCACGATGAACTCGCCCGCGACGTCCATATCCATTCGCTCCGCCTCTTCCAGATATTCGAGATACTGGCGGCATATCAGGGCGATCGGGATGTCGGTCACGTCCACCTTGTTCTTCTGACAAAGCGTCAGAAGAAGGTCTAACGGACCCTCGAACTGGTCGAGTTTATAGGTCGGTTCACTCATACGGCGGGTTCCTTTCGGTCAGGTCAGGTGAGGAAGGGAAGTTTCAGAAAGAGGCGGATCATAAACGCGGAGATCGTTTTCGCGGCGCTCCCGATCCAACCCGTGAGGGAAAGGAACGAGACGAGACCGGAAAGAACGGGGCTCGACGCGACGGCGGGGATCTCGAGAAGGAAATCGGCAAGATACGTCCCGCCGATAAGCCAGATCAGGACGAAAATATAGATCTGTCTTTCGTGCCGGACAAACCAGAAGTAGGCGCGTTTCGGTAAAAACAGATACAGGATGCGCGAGCCGTCGAGCGGGGTCAGGGGCAAAAGGTTGAACAGCGCGAGCATCAAGTTCATCAGATGGAGCAGGTAAAAGAACTGAACCGTATAGAACAGGAACAGGAAGCCCGGCGTCGTACCGCCCGAACGGTAGACCGCCTCCGCCGGCAACTCGATCACAAGAAAGAGAAATGCGGAGAAGAGCGCGAGCAGAAAGTTGGAGAGCGGACCCGCAAAAGCGGTCAGCGCCATACCGGCGCGCGGACGCTTGAAGTTGCGCGGATTGATCGGGACGGGTTTCGCCCATCCGACGTGAAAGAAGAGGAGCGAAATGGCACCGAGCGGATCAATATGGCGGATAGGGTTCAGCGTCAGCCGTCCGAGATCGCGCGCCGTCGGGTCCCCGAGGCGATAGGCGACCCAGCCGTGCGCGCACTCGTGAAGCGTCAGCGAGAGTAGGACGGCGGGCAGCGATAAGAGCAGATCGATCAGGGTTTCGTTCAAAACGGTTCTCCTTCGGTTCAGCCGAGCGTCGACCCGATCAGCGAAAGCAACTCGTTCTTGCCCTCCTTGGTTTTGGAGGAGAAGAACACGGGGTCGGGGGCGCCCGACTCTTCCGCAAGACTGCGGATCATCCTCTCGGACTCGGCGCGCTCGGTCTTGTTCAGTTTATCGGTTTTGGTCGCGACGAGAACGAAAGGGACGCCCCTCGATCTGATCCAGTCGATCATCATCAGATCGTCCTTCGTCGCTCCGATCCGCGAATCGACGAGCTGCACGACGAGTCGGAGCAGATCGCCGTTCGGGTTGCGGGTAAAATATCCGTCGGTCAGCGATTGCCAGACGCGCTGAGACTCCTTCGGACGGTTGGCAAAGCCGTAGCCGGGCAGATCGACGAAGAACAGTTTGCGGTCGATCTCGTAGAAGTTGACGGTGACGGTTTTTCCGGGGACCGACGAGACGCGGGCAAGCGAGTTCCGACCGAGAAGCGAATTGATCAGCGAACTTTTCCCGACGTTCGACCGTCCGGAGAAGGCGATCTGCGGCAGCGGATCCCTCGGAAACTGCGAAGCAAGCCCCGCCGTGATCCGGAGTTCTGCTCGCGTCGGATTATTAAAGACCATTGCCCGTCCCTTCCTTTCTTGTTTATCGTCAGACCGTCGCCTGCTCGTTGATCGTCGATTTGATCGGATCGGGGAGAATACGCGGGATCGACGTGAAATCGGTTTTCTGCGTTTCGGTCGCGCCGACGTCGGGAAGAAGCGCGAGCGAGAGCGCGTCGGCGACCGTCTCGCAGGGAATGAAGTTGATCGTCGCCTTGACGGCGTCGTCTACTTCGGAGAGATCCTTCACGTTCTCTTTGGGGATCAGAACGGTCTTGATCCCGCTGCGGTAGGCGGCGAAACTCTTTTCACGAAGTCCGCCGATCGGCAGGATCCTGCCGTGCAGGGTGATCTCGCCCGTCATCGCCACGTCCCGGCGGCAGGGGCGGCCGGAGAGCGCAGAGATCAGCGAGCAGGTCATCGCGACGCCCGCCGACGGACCGTCCTTCGGGATCGCTCCCTCCGGGAAATGGACGTGCAGATCCTTCGTCGTGTAGAAATCGGGCGCGATCCCGTATTTGTCGGCGACGGTTCTCGCGTAACTGACGGCGAGCTGCGCCGATTCCTTCATCACGTCGCCGAGAGAACCCGTCAGATTGATCTTTCCGGTGCCCTGCATGACGGCGACCTCGACTTTGAGCAGATCGCCGCCCGCCTGCGTATAGGCGAGCCCGTTGATGACGCCGACGGGGTCGGTCGATTCGGGCAACTCAGGTTCGTATTTTGCGGGACCGAGATAGGCGGGAAGATCCGCCGGCGTGATCGTCACCGACTTGACCTCGCCCTCGGCGATCTTCTTCGCCGCCTTGCGGCAAAGAGAGGCGATCGTGCGTTCGAGATTGCGGACGCCCGCCTCCTGCGTATAGGAACGGATGACCGATCGGATCGCGTCGTCTGTGAACTTGACCTGACGCGCCTTCAAGCCGTGCTTCTGCATCTGCTTTTTGATCAGATGATTCTTGGCGATCGAGAGTTTTTCACCCTCGGAGTAGGTTTGCAGATCGATCGTTTCCATCCGGTCGAGCAGAGGCGCGGGGATGCCCGCGTACTCGTTTGCCGTCGCGATGAACAGACAATCCGAGAGGTCGATCGGGAATTCGACGAAATGATCGCGGAAACGGCAGTTCTGCTCGGGGTCGAGCACTTCGAGCAGCGCCGACGCCGGGTCGCCGTGCAGATCGTGCGACAACTTGTCCACCTCGTCGAGAATGATGACGGGGTTCATCGTTTTCGCGTTCGTCAAGGCGTCGACGATCCGTCCGGGCATCGCGCCGACGTAGGTTTTTCTGTGCCCTCTGATGTCCGCCTCGTCCCGGACGCCGCCGAGCGAGACGCGGGCGAGTTTCCGGTGCAGGGCGCGGGCGATCGACATAGCGACCGACGTTTTACCGACTCCCGGAGGCCCCACGAGGCAGATGATCTGATTGCGCAGGTTGGGGGAGAGTTGTCTGACCGCTATGTATTCGAGAATCCGCTCTTTGACCTTTTTCAGCCCGTCGTGATCGGCGTCGAGGATCTTCGCCGCCTCCTTCACGTCGAGCGTTTCCTTCGAGTATGAGCCGAAGGGGATTTCGAGGCAGGCGTCGAGATAGTTGCGAAGCACCGTGCTCTCGGCGGCGCCGAAGGGCGTTTTCGCGAGGCGGTTCAGTTCCTTTTTGAGTTTGGCTTCGACTTCCTTCGGCAGTTTGGCGCGCTCGATCTTATCGGCGTATTCGTCGATCTCGTCGGCGTCCTCGCCGAGTTCCTGCTGGATCACCTTGACCTGTTCGCGCAAGAAGTAGTCGCGCTGATTCTCGTCGAGTCGGGTTCTGACCTTCTTCTGAATGTCGAACTCGGTCTTCATGATCATTTCTTCCTCGGCGATCAGGTCGACGAGTTTGATGAGACGGGGCGTCGGCATCAGCGTTTCGAGGATCTGCTGCTTGTTGTGATACTCCATCAGGAAAGAGGAAGCGACGAAGTCGGCGAACATTCCGGGCGAGGCGATCGCCTCAGCCGCTGTCAGCGCGTCGTCGGTAAACGCGGGATTGATCTCCTTCGCATCGCGGATCGACGAAAGAATACGGTTCATCATCGCCTTGGTTTTTTCGGGGACGACGGTGGAGGTCATAATATTCTTGGTGATGACCGACGCGCGGAGATAGTCGTCGTATTCGTAGACCGACTCGGCGACGGCGCGCGCCAATCCCTCGAAGACGACTGAGAGATTTCCGTCCGGGTTCTTCACAACCTGACGGATGCGGGCTACGGTTCCGATCTTATAGAGATCGCGGGGCGTCGGGTTCTCGACCGAACTGTCCTTCTGCGCAAGGAGAAGAACGCGCGGATCGTTTGCCGCCGCGGCGGCTCCGAAGGCGCGCAGCGACACGCGACGCATCACGTCGATATTCAGTTGTACGGAGGGGAAGCAGACCGTTCCGCGAAGCGGAATGACCGGAAGGATCTGCGTTTCGGCTTTTTCAATGAGACTCGGCATTTTCGGTTCCTTGCTGTGCATTTGAATTTCCGACCCGAAAGGGTCAAATAGTATTATATCATAATCTATATCTTTTTGCAAAGAGAAAATGTAAATTTTTTCGGCAAAGGGCGTTTTCGTCGGGAGAATCGGGTCGACGTGGCGGATCCCGGCAAGTTTTTTCAGTTTTTTGAGGAAAACACTTGACAAAGCGGGGAAGAGATGATAGAATAATCGAGCAAAACAAGCAGAGCCACTCTCACCGTGCCGTTCTGACGCGTACGGTTCATACGAAACGCCCCCGATGGGCGATGTATGCATACGGCTCTGCCCGTATGTATTTTTTTTTGGAGGGAATCGCCATAGCAACCAAAGATTTGCTGATCAACGAAGAAATCACCGCAAAGGAAGTCCGGCTTGTCGGACTGAACTCCGAGGCGCTCGGCGTTATGCCGCTGGAGCGCGCGCGTCAGTATGCCTATCAGAACAACGTCGATCTCGTTCTGATCGCGCCTACCGCGAATCCGCCGGTTTGCCGCGCCATGGACTACGGCAAATACTGCTTTGAGCGCGACAAGAGAGAGAAGGAAGCGAAGAAGAAGCAGCAGATCGTCAAGATTAAGGAGATACAACTCTCCTGCCGCATCGACGTTCACGACTTCGAGACCCGCGTCAATCAGGCGAAGAAGTTTCTTTCGGGCGGAGATAAGGTCAAGGTCGTTCTGCGTTTCAAAGGGCGTGAAATGACCCACCAGGAGATCGGACGCGAAGTGATCGGCAGATTTATGGAGGCGTGCGCGGATTTCGGCTCAAACGACAAGGCGCCCGCGCTTGACGGTCGGTTTATGTCGGTCGTTCTCTCCCCCGTGAAGAAGTAAACCCGATTATAGATTCAATTTTGAATTTCTATGATAGAATAAACGACAAGGAGAAAAACCATGGGAAAAATCAAAACGCATAAAGCGTCCGCCAAGAGATTTGACGTGACGGCAGGCGGGAAGGTCAAGATGAACCACTCGCAGCACAGACACAATCTCGGTCTTAAAACCGCGAAGAGAAAAAGAATTCTTCGCAAAGGGGCGATCCTTTCCCCCTCTATGAGCGCCACCGTCAGGACGATGATCCAGAAGTGACCGTCGCCGCTAATTGAGAAAGATTCAGGAGGACAGAAGATAAAATGGCAAGAATCAAAGGCGCAATGATGACGCGCAAAAGAAGAAAGAGCGTTCTGAAAGCAGCGAAGGGCTACTGGGGAGCGAAGAGCAAACACTTCAAGATGGCGAAGCAAGCCGTGATGAAGAGCGGCAACTACGCCTTCATCGGCAGAAAGCTCAAGAAGAGAGACTTCCGCCGTCTGTGGATCGCCCGGATCTCCGCGCAGGCGAAGGTCTGCGGGATGAACTATTCCACGCTGATGCACGGGCTGAAAGTCGCGGGGATCGAACTCAACCGTAAGATGCTCGCCGAACTCGCCGTTTCCGACAAAGAAGCGTTTTCCGCCATCGCGGAGAAGGCGAAGGCGGCCCTCTGATTTATCCGATCGCCGGAAGGCGGTCACGACACGCAAACCGATCCGAAACTCGTCGATCGGTTTGCGTGCTTTTTGATTATATCGGCATCTTTTAAAATCGAACGGGATTATTTCTCAAAGGTATATTACGTAAAATAATCGCGGTTTATATCGGGGCAGATTCCGAAATACAGTAAAACGCGGATCAGATATGAAAGGAGACGGCAACATGAAAGAAATCACCTCCCGCAACAATCCCGAAACGTTGCTCGCGGCGTCGCTTTTGACCAAGAAAGGTCGGGTGGAAGCCGGGCTGTTTACGGCGGAAGGAGAGAAACTATTCCGTGAAGCGACAAAACCGGAGAACATACGGAAGATCGACCGGATCTACCTGTCCGCGTCGGCGAAGGACCGCTATCTCCCGCTTGTGACGGAATCGCTCGGACGGGCGTTTGTCGACTCCGATCGGACCGTCGTTTTCTCCGACGCGGCGTTTCGGAAGATCACGTCCGAAAATTCTCCGCAGGGCGTTATAACTGTCTTAAAAAGTATTGACTTTTCAAAAAAATATATTAAAATAGATAAGAAGGACTTGTCAGACCTTGAAGGTCGCCGTATACTCGCTCTTGCGGGCGTGCGCGACCCCGGCAATCTCGGCGCCGTCGTACGCAGCGCCGTCGCGTTCGGGTTTACCGACGTGTTTTTGACCGACGATTGCGTCGAGGTCACGAATCCCAAGACGGTTCGCGCCGCGATGGGCGGGATCTTCTCGCTCGGGTTTCACGTCGTGTCGGATTTCGCTTCCTTCATTATCGCGGCGCGCGAAGCCGGACGGAGAGTTTTCGCGGCGGAACTCCGTGAGGGCGCTTTGCCGATCGGTTCGGTCGGGCTTTCCCCCTTCGACGTCGTCGTTATCGGCAACGAGGGACACGGCGTTCCCGCCTTCCTCTCGTCGCTCTCCGACGCGAGCGTTTATATCCCGATCTCCCCGGCATCTGAATCTCTGAACGCCGCCGTCGCCGCGTCCCTCTTCCTTTGGGAACAATCCAAAGCGGGGAACTGATCCCCGGAAAGGAGCCGAGTTGGAAACGAACGTCAAAGCCGTTTGGGTCGGACTCTGTCTTACCCCCGCGTCGCATTCGCTTTCTCATCTCGTCAAGGCGTTCTCTACGCCGGACGACGTTTTCTCGGCTGACGACGAGGAGATCGAACAGGCGCTCGGCTCTCACCGTCGCGATATTCGCCGTCTTCTTCGCCGGGATCTTTCGGAGGCGGAGCGTACCGTTGCCTATTGCGCGTCGCACGGGATCACGATCCTCACGTGGTTTGACGAAGCGTATCCCGACTCGCTCCGTCGGATCGACTGTCCGCCCGCGCTCCTGTTTCTGTCGGGCGACGTCTCGCTTCTTTCCGGTCACAGGAACATAGGGATCGTCGGGACGAGAACGCCGAGCGACTACGCCGCGCGGATGACCTTCGACGTCGCCTGCGACCTTGCCGCCGTCGGCGCCATCGTCGTCAGCGGGATGGCGTACGGGATCGACGGGGTCGCCGCCGCGGGCGCACTTTCCTCGGGAGGAAAAACGGTCGCCGTTCTCGGATGCGGTCTTGATATGACCTATCCCGCAAAGCACGGCAAACTGCGCGCGTCGATCGCCCGGAACGGACTGCTGGTCAGCGAGTACCCGCCGGGGTCTCCTCCCGAACGGTTCCATTTCCCCGAACGGAACCGCATCATCAGCGGGCTGTCCCGCGGCGTTTTCGTCGCGGAGGGTTCGCTTTCGAGCGGTGCGATGATTACCGCGGAATACGCGGAAAAGCAGGGGAAACGGCTTTTCGCCCTTCCCGGCAGACTCGATTCCCCCTTGGCGGAGGGACCGATGAAACTGATGCGGGACGGCGCCCGCCCCGTTTCCTGCGCCGACGATATTCTCGCCGAACTCGAAAAGGAAGAACCCGGCGTCTTCGATCTCTCGCTTCTCCTAACCGAACGCCCGATCCCCGATTTCGATCATACGGTCGCGCAGTACGGCGTCGCGCTCTCTCCCGTCAGAAGATCGGCGCGCCCCGAACCGAAGGAAACCGAACGGATCGGGGAAGACGACGTCGGGGATGAGACGCCCGATCTTTCGTCGCTCTCGGACGTCGAACGCGCCGTTTACGACGCTCTCGATCACCCGCTGACGTCAGACGAACTTTCAAGAGACGGTCTTGACGCGGGGGACGTCCTCGCAGCTCTCACCACGCTTGAAATCGGCGGGTTTATCGTTCCGCTTCCGGGCGGACGGTACGAACGCAAAACAAACAGGTAAAATAACGTCCGTCGAAACGGACGAAAACGAAAGGATCCGGATCCAATCCGGCAGGTAAACATGGCAAATCTCGTTATCGTGGAATCCCCGGCAAAAGCATTGACGATCAAAGGTTATCTCGGCTCGAACTATAAGGTCGTCGCGTCCATCGGACACATCCGCGACCTCCCGAAAAGTTCGCTCGGCGTTGATATCGACCATCATTTTGAGCCGCATTATATCAATATCCGCGGCAAGGGCGACGTGATCCGTCAACTGAAAAAAGAGGCGAAAAACGCCGGTAAAGTATATCTTGCGACCGACCCCGACCGCGAAGGGGAGGCAATCTCCTGGCACCTCGCGCAGACGCTCGATATTCCCGCCGATAAGGCGTGCCGCGTCTGCTTCAACGAAATCACGAAGAACGCCGTCAAGGCGGCGATCCGCGTTCCGCGCAAGATCGACCTCGATCTTGTGAACTCCCAGCAGGCGCGCCGTATTCTGGACCGCATCGTCGGATACAAACTCAGTCCGTTCCTTTGGAAGAACGTCAAGAGCGGTCTTTCCGCGGGGCGCGTCCAGTCGGTCGCGACGCGGATGATCGTCGACCGTGAGAACGAGATCCGCAATTTCACCCCGCAGGAATACTGGACGATCGACGTCACGCTCGGAGCCGAGGGAGGCAAAACGCTGAACGCCCGCTTCTTCGGGAATCGGAAGGGGAAGGTGACGCTCGCAAGCGAAGCCGACGCGAACAAGGTTTGCGACGCCGTGAAAAACGGGCAGTTCACCGTTCTTTCGGTCAAGCGCGCGCAGAAGGTCAAACAGCCCGCCGCGCCCTTCACGACCTCCACGATGCAACAGGAAGCGGCGAAAAAACTCGGCTTCCAGTCCAGCCGGATCATGAAGGTGGCGCAGGAACTCTACGAAGGGATCGATCTCGGACCCGAACTCGGAGGAGTACAGGGTCTTATCACCTATATGCGTACCGACTCGCTCCGCGTGTCGAGCGTCGCGCAGGAAGCGGCGCTCGCCCTGATCGGCGAGCAATTCGGGAAGGATTATCTCCCCGAAACCCCTCGCGTTTACCGCGCGAAAGCAAACGCGCAGGACGCGCACGAGGCGATTCGTCCCTCCGACGTTGCGATCCAGCCGAAGGCGGTGCGTCGGATGCTCTCGTCCGACCAGTACCGTCTTTATAAACTGATCTGGGAGCGCTTCGTCGAGAGCCAGATGGCGCCGGCGATCTTCGATACCGTGTTGATCGAGACCGAGTGCGGCGGCTACGTTTTCCGTACCAGCGGATACAACGTCCGTTTCCCCGGGTTCCTCGCGCTCTCGGACGGGAGCGACGAGACGCCCGACGACGAGGAGGAGAACGGGGGCGAGGCGCTTTCGATCTCCCAGATTCCCGATCTTGCGAAAAAGGAATTGCTCTCTCTTGTTGGAGTGGATCCCGCGCAGCACTTCACCGAGCCGCCCGCGCGCTACAACGACGCGACGCTCGTCAAACTTTTCGAGGAGAGCGGGATCGGTCGTCCGAGTACCTACGCCACCATCATCACGACGATCATCTCGCGCAGTTACGTGAAACGGGAGGGCAAGTCGCTCGCTCCCACTCCGCTCGGCGAAATCACGACCGAACTGCTGGAAAAGAATTTCCCCGAGATCGTCGATCACGATTTTACGGCGCAGATGGAAGATAAACTCGACGGGATCGAGAACGGCGGAACGACGATCGAGGGAGTTCTCGGCGACTTTTACGGCCGCTTCTCGAAGGAACTCACCGACGCCGACAAGGAAACCGTTAAGACGGAGATATCGGTTCCCGAGGACGTCTCCGACTACGTTTGCGAACGCTGCGGCGCGAAGATGGTCTACAAGAACGGACGTTTCGGACGGTTCCTCGCCTGCCCGAATTACCCGGAGTGCAAGAACACCAAGGCGGTCGACAAGGAAGGACGCCCGATCGAAAAAGAGCGCGTCGCGCCCGTTGTCGCCGACTTCAAGTGCGAGGTCTGCGGCGGCGATATGATCGAGCGGCAGGGCAAATTCGGCACGTTCTACGCCTGCGCGAATTATCCGAAGTGCCGTTTCACAAAACAGAAAACGACCGAGATCGACACGCCCTGTCCTATCTGCGGCGCTCACGTCGTGATCCGTTTCGGACGCGCGGGACGGAAGTTTTACAGTTGCGAAAAATATCCGACCTGCGGGTTCTCCTCGTGGGATCTTCCGCTGAAAGAACGCTGCCCCGACTGCGGCGAACCGCTCTTTTACCGCAGATCGAAAAAACAGATCTTCTGCCGCAACAAGAATTGCGGTTATAAGAGGGAAGAGGAACTTCCCGAAGTGAACGAATGAAACCGATCCGCGTGATCGGCGCCGGGCTTGCGGGGTGCGAGGCGGCGTGGCAGGCGGCGCGGCTCGGCGTGCCGGTGATCCTCTCGGAGATGAAGCCGAAGCGGTTTTCTCCCGCGCACGTTTATCCCGGCTTTGCCGAACTCGTCTGCTCGAATTCTCTTCGTTCCGCGCAACTTTCGAACGCCGTCGGACTTCTCAAAGAGGAGATGCGACGACTCGGTTCGCTCGTGATCGGTTCCGCAGATAAAACGCAGGTGCCCGCCGGCGCCGCGCTCGCCGTCGATCGCAAAGCGTTCTCGGATCTCGTCACGTCCCGGATCGCGTCCAATCCGCTCATCACAGTGCGCGAAGAGGAAGTCGCGGAGATCCCCGCCGACGGCGTGACGGTGATCGCGACGGGTCCGCTCACAGACGGAAAGATGGCGGAGTCGGTTTCCGCTCTTTTCGGCGGCGATCAACTGTCGTTCTTCGACGCGGTCGCGCCGATCGTCGACGCGGCGAGCGTCGATACTTCGATCGCCTATTTTGCCTCCCGCTATGGGAAGGGCGAGCCGACCGACTATCTGAACTGCCCGATGACGCGCGAGCAGTACGACGTTTTTTACGACGCGCTCCTTCACGCCGAAACGGCGCCGCTTCACGACTTCGACGCCGAAGCGCAGAAGGAACCGAACGTCTTTGAGGGCTGTATGCCGGTCGAAGTGATGGCGAAGCGCGGGTATGACACCCTGCGCTACGGTCCGATGAAACCGATCGGTCTGCCCGATCCAAAGACCGGGCGCGAACCCTATGCCGTCGTGCAGTTACGGCGCGAGAATACCGCCGGAACGGCGTATAATCTCGTCGGTTTTCAGACGCATCTTACCTATGGGGAACAGAAGCGTGTCTTCGGGCTGATCCCGGGGCTTGCAAACGCCTCTTACTTCCGTTTCGGCGTAATGCACCGGAACACGTTTATCAATTCGCCCTCGCGTCTCTCCGCGCAATACGAAACGCTCTCCCGCAAAGGGCTGTTCTTTGCCGGACAGATCACCGGGGTGGAGGGATACGTCGAGTCTGCGGCGTCGGGGTTTATTTCCGGCGTTTCGGCGGCTTTGCGCGCGCTGGGGGAGGAACCGATCGATTTTCCCGCCGAGACCGTGATCGGTTCGCTCGGTCATTACGTTTCTTCGGGTTGGATCGGAAAGTTTCAACCGATGAACGCGAGTTTCGGACTCTTGCCTCCGCTCGAAAAAAAGGTCAAAGGCGGGAAACGGGCGCGTAACGACGAGTTCGCGAACCGATCGCTCACAGCGGTCGGGGAACTCGGCAAACGGATCTTCGGGAATCCCGAAAAGGAAGGAATGAATCGTGAAAATACTGATTGACGTGATGGGATCGGATCTCGGACCCTCGGAACTTCTCCGCGGGGTCGTTTCCGCCGCGTCGCGTTTCGACGCCGAACTCGTTGCCGTCGGACGGAAGGAAGAACTCGAAAAGATCGCGAAAGAGAAGGCGATTGATCTTTCCGGGATCGGGATCCTCGACGCGCCCGACGTTATTACGATGGAGGACGCCCCGATGGCGGTTCTCCGCGAAAAGAACCACTCCTCGATGGCGAACGGCTTGCGGGCTCTCGCGCACGGGGAAGCCGACGCATTCGTGTCCGCCGGAAACACCGGTGCGCTCATCACGGGCGGAACCATGATCGTCCGGCGTATCCGCGGCGTTTCGCGCGCCGCGATCGGAACGACTTTTCCGTTCGATTCGCCCGTACTCCTGCTTGATTCGGGCGCGAACCTTGACGTGACGCCCGAACAACTCGAACAGTTCGCCTTCATCGGTTCGCTTTATATGCGCGATATGTTCGGACTTCCGTCGCCGCGCGTCGGGCTTCTGAATAACGGGACCGAGGAGACGAAGGGGAACCGTTTGCAGATCGAAACCTATCAGAGACTCAAAGCGATGGACGGCATCAACTTCGTCGGCAACGTCGAAGCGAAGGCGATCCCGTTCGGCGTCTGCGACGTTGTTGTAACCGACGGGTTTACCGGCAATCTGTTCCTCAAAACCGTGGAAGGTATGGCGAAGTATCTTTCAAGCAACCTGAAAGGGCTTTTCCGCACCAACCTGCGGACGAAGATTTCGGGTCTCCTCATCAAAAAGCGGTTTGCCGGCTTCAAGGAGGCGTTCAGCGCGACCAAACACGGCGGCGCTCCGATTCTCGGACTTCGCGCCCCCGTCATCAAGGCGCACGGTTCGTCAAACGCCCGCGCTATTGAGAGCGCGGTCGGACAGGCGATCCGTTTTGCGGAGGGGAACTTCAACGAAGAGATAGAAACGTTTTTCGCCCGGACGAGCAACGTGGAACCGGCGACGGAAAACTGACCGGAGACAAACGCAAAACGCGAAAGGAGGACGCTCTATGGCGGCGGGACGCGACGTAAAAGAACTGGAAATGACGATCGGATACCGATTCCGGGATCCGGGTCTTCTCGTCTCGGCGCTCGTGCATTCCTCCTACGCGAACGAAATGAAGTCGAAGAATCCGGGGGTCCGCTCGAACGAACGGCTGGAATTCCTCGGCGACGCGATCCTCGAAGAGATCGTCAGCCGCTATCTTTTCGCCGAATTCCCGGACGACGGGGAGGGGAAACTGACCCTGATGCGAAAATCGCTCGTCTGTGAGGAAACGCTTGCGTCGGCGGCGCGTTCGCTCTCCCTCGGCGATTATCTTTTCCTCGGACACGGGGAGGAGATGCAGGGAAGCCGGGATCTCGATTCGATCCTAGCCGACGCGACAGAGGCTCTGATCGCCGCCCTCCGGCTCGACGGCGGGATCGAGGTCGCGGAGGGACTGATCCGTCGGATAATCCTCTCGCGCGAATGCGCCGACGCCGATTACAAGACGCGGTTACAGCAGCTCGTTCAGCAGGACGGGATCGAGGAACTCAGCTACCGCGTGACCCGCGAGGACGGACCCGAGCACAGCAAAGTTTTCGAGGTCGAGGCGATGATCAACTCCAATCCCGTCGGACACGGCGTCGGCAAAAGCAAACGGGAAGCCGAACAGAACGCGGCGCGCGAGGCGCTCCGGCTTTTCGGCGTGAAACTCTGATAGACTCTCCGAAATAACGAACGAAAGGTTATTCCGATGTATCTGAAATGTCTGGAATTACACGGATTCAAATCGTTTCCGAACCGCACGGTCCTGACCTTTGAAAAAGGGACGACCGTCATCGTCGGTCCGAACGGAAGCGGCAAATCCAACCTCTCCGACGCGATGCGCTGGGTGCTCGGCGAAATATCGAGCAAGACGCTTCGCGGTACGAAGATGGAGGACGTCATTTTCGGCGGAACGAACGACAGGCGACCGATGGGGTTCGCCGAGGTGTCGGTCACGTTTGACAATTCGGACAAGGACAACAGAATCAATTTCCCCTACGACGAGATCACCGTCACAAGACGGTATTTCCGCGCGGGGGAGAGCGAATATATGATCAACCGCAAACCCTGCCGTCTCCGCGACATCACCGAACTGTTCCTGAACACCGGTATCGGCCGCGAGGGATACTCCATCGTCGGGCAGGGACGGGTCGCCGAGATCATCTCGCGCAAGAGCGAGGATCGCCGCAATATCTTCGAGGAGGCGGCGGGGATCGCGAAATATCGGTTGAACAAGCGCGAAAGCGAACGGAAACTCGCGAATACCGAAATCGATATGAACCGCATCCGCGACATCGTTTCGGTTCTCGAAAAGCGGGTCGGTCCGCTTGCCCGCGACGCCGAAAAGGCGAAGAAGTACCTGACGGTGATGGAGGAGAAGAAGGCGATCGACGTCGCCCTCTGGCTCTACGACACCGAGAAGATCATGCAGGATCTGCAAAAGGCGGAAGATCGCTTCAAACTCTCGACCAAACAACTTGAGATCGTCACCGAAACGCTGAACGACCTCGACCGTCAACTGACCGACCTCGAAGGGGAAATGACGAGAAACCGGATGCGTTCCGAGGAACTCGTCAATCAGATCCAGTCGGTGCGCGACCGCCTGCACGCTCTCGATAACCGTTACGGCGTGATCGAGACCGAGGTCGCCAACTTTGAGGATCGGATCCGGTCTGCAAACGCCCGGATCGGGGAGATCAAGGGGCAGAAGGGCGCCCTCTCGGACGAAAGAAAGAGCGAAGAAGAAAAGCGCGCCGGGCTCGAAGCCGAACTGCAAAAGAGACGGGACGAGAAGACCGGGACGCAAAAGGCGCTCGAAGAGACCGCGTCGCGTCTTGCTTCAATGGATCTGAAACTCGAAGAGATGCTGACCGAACTGAACGACGCAAAGGGACGTGCGGTCGACTACCGAGCGCGGATCGAGATCCTGAAAAAAGCGGAGGATTCAGCCGGATCCCAAAACGAAACGATGTTCTCCGAGATCAGGAAATATGAAGAAATCAGGGAAAAACTCTCGGCAGAAGCCGCAAGATGCGATCAGGCGGCGTCCGGGTTCCGCACGAAGATCGAGGAGACCGATCGCGTGATCGATGAAGTCTCCGCCGACGTTGCCGACCTTGAACACGACCGCGACGAAGTGAAGGCGAAACTGAACGACGCCTACGTCAGACAGTCCTCGACGCTTGAAAAAGCCAAATCGCTTGAAAACCTCGAACTGCACTTCCAGGGCTACGGCGCGACGGTACAGTTCATTATGACCGAGTACGAGAAGGGCGCGCTGAATCGCGGCGTCATTTACGGACCGCTCTCGAAACTGATCTCGATGGACGACCGTTTCCACGTCGCCGTTGAAACGGCGCTCGGCGGCAATATCCAGAATATCGTGGTTGACGAGGACGAAACCTCGAAGGCGGCGATCCGGCACCTCGTCGCGAACAACGCGGGGCGCGCGACCTTCCTTTCCGTTTCGACCATCCGCGCGCAGTCCGAGACCGACGAGATCCGCCAGGCGGCGAAGTATCCCGGCTACGTCGACCGCGCAGACCGCGTCGTTCGTTCGGACGATAAGTTCCGCGAGATCGTCGGATGGTATCTGTCGCGCACCGTCGTCTTCGATAATCTCGACCACGCGCTCGCCTGCTCCCACGCGCTCCGTTCGCGCGTCCGGATCGTCACCCTCGACGGTCAGATCATCAACGCGGGCGGCGCGATCACGGGCGGTTCGGTCAGGACGTCCGGCATTCTTTCCCGCACATCCGATATTCAGAAACTGAAAGACGACGCCAAGGAACAGGGGAAGACGATCAAACGGCTGGAAGAGGAACTTTCCGATCTCGAAGCCGATCTGTCGGCAAAACGCCAGACCCTGAAAGACAGCGAGCAGAACAAGGAACTTTTGCTGACGATGTCGCGCACGCAGTTCGCCGAACTCGATCGCGCGAACGCCAATCTGGAAGCCAACAAGAACCTGCTTAAAAAACTGAAACTCGATCTCGAAACGCTCCGTTCGTCCCGCGAGGAGAGCGTCGCGGAGCGCAAACGGCTGGAAGAGAATCTGATCGAAGCGGAAGCGGAAGCCGAACGGCTGAACCGTGAACGCAACGCATACCACATCGAGCGCAACGCCGTCGACGATCAAAAGAACGAGCTGACCGAAGAGGTCAACCGTCTGAACCTTTCGATTGCGGAAACGGCGAAGGACGTCGAGGCGGTCGATCAGATGATCAAAACGATCTCCGAGCGCGACGTTTCCGCCGTCTCCGACATCGAGGCGCAGAAGGCGTTGATTGAGGGATACGAGTCCAGAATCGCCGAACTCAGAGGCGAGCGTGAGGAGAACCGACGCGACCGCGAGGAGGTCGAACGCGAACTCGATCGCGTGATCGGCAGCCGCGAGGGGGTCGACACGGACATTCAGACCTATGAGAAGCGGATCAACGAACTCCGCGTCAAGATCAAGAATAAGGGAAACGAGAAGGATCTTTGCTACCGCGCGAACGTCACCGACGGAGCAAAGCGCGACGATCTGCTCGCAGAGCAGGAGCGGCTCGGCTCCCGCCTGTGGCAGGAGTACGAGATCTCCTACGAGGACGCCGTCGCGCTGGGCTACCCGCCCGTGACGAAGGAGAACCGTCCGGAACTCGCCGCGCGCCTGACGACGATCCGCGGGATCTTGAAAAATATCGGTCCCGTCAATCCCGGCGCAGTCGAAGAGTACGATTCCGTCAAGACCGAATACGAGGCGAACAAGGCGCAGCTCGAAGACCTTGAAACGTCGTACAAAGAGATTCTGAACGTGATCTCCCGACTTGAAGTCGAGATGAAGCGCACCTTCCTTGAAGTGTTCAATCAGATCAACGAAAACTTCGGCGTCGTGTTCCGTGATCTCTTCGGCGGCGGATCCGCCGAACTGTCGCTGACCGATCCGGACGACGTTCTGAACACAGGCATCGAGATAAAGGCGGCGCCTCCCGGCAAGATCATCAAGAATATGGCGCTGCTCTCGGGCGGTGAACAGACCTTCGTCGCGATCGCGCTCCTGTTCTCGATCCTGAAAGTCAATCCGACGCCGTTCAGCATCCTCGACGAGATCGAGGCGGCGCTCGACGAGGTCAACGTCTACCGCCTCGGCGAATACATCAAGCGTTCCTTCCCGGAAACGCAGTTCATTCTGATCACTCACCGTCGCGGAACGATGGAGATCGCCGACCGTCTCTACGGCGTCACGATGCCGGACCGCGGCGTCTCCAAGGTCATTCCGCTCGACGTGAACGAGATCGAAAGCAAGCAGAAGGAGTTATTCGATGGGGTTCTTTGAGAAACTGAAAGCCGGTCTTTCCAAAACCAAAAAAGCCCTCTTCGGCGGGATCGAGGATCTTTTCAAGCGTTTTCGCCGCGTCGACGAGGACCTGTTCGACGAGTTGGAGGAACTTCTGATCACCTCCGACGTCGGGGTCGAAACGACCGAGGAACTGCTTGACGCCCTGCGCGATAAAGTCAAGGAAGAGAAGATCAAAGAGCCCGAGGAGATCAAAAAGATCCTTTACGCCGAACTTCGCGGTATGATCGGGGACGGCGACGGACTGCATCTTTCGACCAAGCCCTCGGTGATCCTCGTGATCGGCGTCAACGGCGTCGGAAAAACCACCTCCATCGGAAAGATGGCGGCTGAACTCAAAAGCCAAAAGAAAAAGGTGATCGTTGCCGCAGCCGATACCTTCCGCGCCGCCGCCGCCGAACAGCTTGCCGTCTGGTGCGAGCGCGCTGGGGTCGATCTGATCCGGCAGGGCGCGGGCGCCGATCCCGCCGCCGTCGTTTTCGATACGATCCAGGCGGCGAAGAGCCGCGGCGCCGACGTCGTGATCGTCGATACGGCGGGACGGCTTCACAACAAGAAAAATCTGATGGACGAACTCGCGAAGATCAATCGCGTGATCGCGCGTGAACTTCCCGACGCGGACCGTGAAAACCTGCTCGTCCTCGACGCGACGACGGGACAGAACGCCGTGATCCAGGCGCGTGAGTTCAAGGAAGCGGCGCAGATCACCGGGTTGATTTTAACGAAACTCGACGGAACGGCGAAGGGCGGCATCATCCTCTCGATCCGGCGTGAACTCGACATTCCGGTCAAGTTCGTCGGCGTCGGGGAAGGCATCGACGATATGAAACCGTTTGACGCCGACGAGTTCGCCGACGCGCTGTTCGGTTCGGAGGTCGGGGAATGAAGATCCTGCTCGCTACGCGCAACAAGAATAAAGCGCGCGAATTTGCCCGGATCCTCTCGGAATACCGCGACGCGTTAGGTGAAATCGAACTCGTCACACTCGACGACGTCGGGGTGACGGAGGACGTCGAGGAAAACGGATCGACCTTTGAGGAAAACGCGATGATCAAGGCGAAGGCGGGCGCCGCGACGGGTTACGTCACGCTCGCCGACGATTCCGGGATCGAGGTCGACGCGCTCGGCGGCGCTCCCGGCATCTATTCGGCGCGTTTTGCCGGAGGACACGGGAACGACGAGGCGAACAACGCCCTGCTGCTTGAAAAACTGAGCGGCGTACCGCGGGAAAAACGGACGGCGCGCTACGTCGTCGCCGTCGCCTGCGTTCTGCCCGACGGGGAGAGTTTCACCGTCAGGGGGACGACCGAGGGGCTGATCCTCAACGCGTACGACGGGGAAGGCGGCTTCGGCTACGATCCGCTCTTCTGGTCGCTCGATCTTCAAAAATCGTTCGGACGAGCCACCCCGGACGAGAAGAACGCCGTCAGCCACAGAGGACGCGCCGTCCGGCTCGCCGCAAAGGAACTCGCGGCAAGAATCCGTCCCGAAATGAAAGGAAACGAAAAGTGATTACCAGTAAACAAAGAGCGTATCTCCGCGGGCTTGCCAACCCTCTCGAACCGATCTTTCAGATCGGGAAGGCGGGCGCGGGCGACGAGGAGCAGATCAAACAGATCGGAAACGCGCTGGAAGCGCGGGAACTCATCAAACTGCACGTCCTCGAATACTGCCCACAGTCGACGCGCGAAGCCGCCGTCATCGTCGCCGAGGGGTGCGGTGCGGACGTCGTTTCGGTCATCGGCGGGAAGTTCGTTCTGTACCGTCCCTCCGAGAGCAAGAGGCGCGACCGCTCGCCCGACCGGATCATTCTCCCGTCATGAGGATCGGTATTTTCGGCGGTACGTTCTCCCCTCCGCATAAGGGACACGTGAACGCCGCCGCCTGTTTTCAACGCGAATTCGCGCTCGACAAACTCTTGATCGTTCCGGCGGCGCTCCCGCCGAACAAAGCGGGCGAAAAGATCCTTGCGGCGCGTCATCGCGTCGCGATGTGCCGTCTCGCCTTCTCGGGGATCCCCGGATGCGAAGTATCCGAAATGGAACTCTTGCGCGGCGGGACGAGTTACACCTATCTGACTCTGACGGAATTGACCGCGCCGGGACACGAACTCTATCTTCTGATGGGGTCGGATATGTTCCTCACGCTCGGTTCGTGGCGTCGCCCCGAAACGATCCTGCGTCTTGCGACGGTGGTCGCTGCGGGACGGCTGAACGATCCCGCGGAAGCGGACGCGATCAAAAGGACGAGGGAAGCGCTGCTCGCCGCCTACGGCGGGGACGTGCGCCTGCTCGACAATCCCGTGACCGAGGTCTCCTCGACGTTTCTGCGCGACCGGATCACGGCGGGGGAGGATACGTCGGAATGGCTCACAGAACCCGTCCGCGCGTATATCGAGAAAGAGAAACTATATGATCGGCGATAAAGAACTTGCGGAACTGAAAGAACGGGTCGGTCGGCGCCTCTCCGAAAAGCGATTCCGTCACACGGAAGGTGTGGTGGAAGAGATCGCCCGGATGGGAGAGATCTATCTCCCCGACGCGATCCCCGAACTCAAAGCGGCGGCGCTCCTGCACGACGTCGCGAAGGAACTTCCGATCGAGGAACAGATCCAAATCTGTCGCGAATACGGCGATCCGGAACTTGATTCCGCCGTCAATTCGCCCGCGATCCTGCACGGACACGCTGCCTCGTATCTGATCCTCGAAATCGAGCCGAAATACGATCTGCCCGAAATTATCTCCGCAATTTATAAGCATACGACCGGCGGAGAGAAGATGTCCGTCTTCGACAAACTGCTTTTCCTCGCGGATTTTATCGAGCCGAACCGCCCTTGGCAGCCTTGCCGGGACGCGCGCGAGGCGTTTTGGTCGAATATGCCCTCCGACGCCGACGCGCGGACGCGCCATCTTGACGAATCCGTTCTGTCCGTCCTTGAATTTACCCTCCGCTATTTAAGGGACAGAGGCACCGAGCCCGACCCCGCGACCGAACGGTCCGCCGCGTCCCTTCGCCGCAAACTGAACGAAACGAATTCTTCACATCAAATTAAGGAGAACCCGAATGATTGACGAAACCGAAATCCGCGAAACCCCGACCGTCCCCGATATGACGAACGCCGAGCCGCTTGCGCTCGCGCGCGAAGCCGCGAAGATCCTTCTGAACAAAAAGGCGTTCGCTCTGAAATTGCTTTCCGTCTTCGACGTGACGGTGATCGCCGACTACTACGTGATCGTGACCGGGCGTTCCTCGACGCAGATCAAGGCGCTCGCGGACGACCTCGTTTACGAGATGGGGCGGAGGGGAGTTTCCTGCGCTCATCTTGAAGGAAGGGACGGCGGCGCCTGGATCCTTTGCGATTTCGGTGCCGTGATCGTTCATATTTTCGATAAGGAATCCCGCGAATATTATCACCTGGAACGCCTCGCGTCCCCCGACGCCGAGGTTGATTGCGCCGACCTGCTCACCCCCGACGAAAAACAGGAATCCATCCGATAAAGGAAGTACGATATGAAACACGATTTCAAGACGATTGAATCAAAATGGCAGAAGAGATGGGACGAGGAAAACGCCTTCGCCGCGTCGAACGACTTTTCGAAGCCGAAATACTATACGCTCGTGGAGTTCCCGTACCCGTCGGGAAACGGGCTGCACGTCGGGCATCCGCGTTCCTACACCGCGCTCGACATCGTTTCGAGAAAGAGACGGATGCAGGGCTATAACGTCCTGTTCCCGATGGGATGGGACGCCTTCGGTCTTCCGACCGAGAACTTCGCGATCAAGAACCATATCCATCCGCGCATCGTGACCGAACGGAACGTCGCGCGTTTCAAGGCGCAGTTGAAATCGCTCGGTCTCTCCTTCGATTGGAGCCGCGAGATCAACACCACCGATCCCGACTACTACAAATGGACGCAATGGATCTTCCTCAAACTTTTTGAGAAGGGACTCGCCTACAAAAAGAAGATGTCGGTCAACTTCTGCACGTCCTGCAAGGTCGTGCTGGCGAACGAGGAGGTCGTGAACGGCGTCTGCGAGCGTTGCGGCGCTCCCGTCATCCATAAGGTCAAGGAACAATGGATGCTGAAAATCACGGCGTACGCCGACCGTCTGATCGACGATCTCGACGGGCTTGACTTCATCGAGAAGGTCAAGACCCAACAGATCAACTGGATCGGACGTTCGACCGGCGCCGAGGTCACCTTTGAAACGACGGCGGGCGATCCCTTGAAAATCTATACGACCCGTCCCGACACGCTTTTCGGCGCGACCTATATGGTCATCGCCCCCGAACACGAGTACGTCGACCGTTGGAAGAACCGGCTCAAAAACTACGCTGAAGCCGTCGCTTACCGTGAAGAGGCGGGACGAAAGTCCGACTTCGAGCGCACCGAACTCGCGAAAGAGAAAACGGGCGTGAAACTCGACGGCGTCGAGGCGATCAACCCGGTCAACGGACGCAAGATCCCGATCTTTATCTCCGACTACGTTCTTTCGGGCTACGGCACCGGCGCGATCATGGCGGTTCCGGCGCACGACGACCGCGACTGGGAGTTCGCGAAGAAGTTCGGGCTTCCGATCGTGGAGGTGGTCGCGGGCGGCGACGTTCAGGCGGCGGCGTTTACCGACACCGAAACCGGCAGGATGGTCAATTCCGGCTTCCTTGACGGTCTTGAAGTATCCGAGGCGAAAGAAAAGATCATCGCGTACTTGACCGAGAAGGGGATCGGCGTCAAGAAGATCAACTTTAAGCTCCGCGATTGGGTTTTCTCCCGTCAGAGATATTGGGGCGAACCGATCCCGCTCGTCAACTGCGAAAAGTGCGGATGGGTCGGCGTGCCGGAGAACGAACTCCCCCTGACGCTCCCCGACGTCGAGTCCTACGAGCCGACCGAGACCGGCGAATCGCCGCTCGCTCTGATGACCGACTGGGTCAACTGCAAGTGCCCGAAGTGCGGCGGTCCCGCCAAGCGCGAGACCGACACGATGCCGCAATGGGCAGGCTCGTCCTGGTACTTCCTCCGTTACTGCGATCCCCACAACGACAAAGCGTTGGCGTCGAAGGAAGCGCTTGAATACTGGATGCCGGTCGACTGGTACAACGGCGGGATGGAGCACACCACGCTTCACCTTCTGTACTCCCGTTTCTGGGCGAAGTTCCTCTACGATATCGACGTTCTGAAAGAGAAGGAACCTTACAAGAAACGCACCTCGCACGGTATGATCCTCGGCGAGAACGGCGAGAAGATGTCGAAATCCCGCGGCAACGTCGTCAACCCCGACGACATCGTGAACGAGTACGGCGCCGACACGATGCGTCTGTTCGAGATGTTCATTGGCGACTTTGAGAAGTCCGCTCCTTGGAATCCGCAGTCGATCAAGGGATGCAAGCGCTTCCTCGAACGGTTCGCGGGGCTTACCGATTTAGCGAAAGGGAGAGGCGTTACGCCCTCGCTCGAAAAATCCTTCCACAAGACCGTGAAGAAGGTTTCCGAAGATATTGAAGCGATGAAGTTCAACACCGCCATCGCCGCGATGATGTCGCTCATCAACGAGATCTACGACGCGGGAACCCTGACGCTCGACGAACTCTCGCTCTTCTCGAAGATCCTTTCTCCCTTCGCCCCGCATCTTGCCGAGGAGGTCTACGCCTTCTGCGGAGGGAAGGGGCTTGCGTCCCTTGCCGCGTGGCCCGACTTTGACGAGTCGAAGACCGCCGACGACGAGGTCGCGTTCCCGATCCAGATCAACGGAAAGGTTCGCGCCGTCGTGACGATCCCCGCCGACGCCGACAAGGACGCCATCCTTTCGATCGCGAAAGCAGACGAGAAGATCGCCGCCGCGCTCGCGGGCAAGACCGTCGTCAAAGAGATCGTCGTTCCCGGCAAGATCGTAAACATCGTGATCCGCTGAACGGACCGGAAGGAGGCCGCTATGCTCGAAAACCTGCCGCAGCGCGAATTCGACGTCCTCGGGATCGGGGAAGTTATGCTCCGTCTGTCCCCGGAGGGGAAAGACCGGATCTCGCAGAGCGAGTCCTTTGAGAAACGCGCGGGCGGATCGGAACTCAACGTCGTGTCCGGTATTTCTCAGCTCGGTCTTCGGACCGGGATCGTCACGCGCCTCCCCGACAACGAGATCGGAAAGTTCATCAAGAATAAGATCCGTTATACCGGGACGAGCGACGACTTCGTCACCTACGACACGACCCCCGAAAAGCGGCTCGGTATCTACTACTACGAGAGCGGCGCTTATCCGCGCGTCTCGGTCGTTTCCTACGACCGTACCGATTCTTCCTTCGTCCGCTTTTCGCTTAACGAACTTGATCCGAAAATCTATTCGTCCTGCAAGGTCTTTCATTTGAGTGGGATCACCCTCGCGCTCGGAGATTCACTTCGCAGTCAGGTGATCGAGATGATCCGCCGCTTCCACGAGAACGGCACCTTGATCTCCTTCGACGTCAACTACCGCGCCGCGCTCTGGAGCGAAGAGGAGGCGAAGAAGACCGTCGAATCGATCCTTCCTTTCGTCAATCTTCTCTTCGTTTCGGAGGAAACGCTCCGCAGGATGCTCGCGCGGAAAGGGGAACTCAAAGAGATCCACCGCGCGCTTGCCAAGGAGTACCCGAATCTGAAAATGATCGCGAGCACCCAGCGCGCGGTCATCTCTCCCACGCGCCATAACTTCGGCAGTCTCGTTTACGACGCCGCGGAGGATCGGCACTACGCCGAGGAACCCTACCGCGAGATCGAGGTTGTCGACAGGATCGGGAGCGGCGACGCCTACGTCGCGGGGGCGCTCTACGGCGTTCTGCAATACCACGATATTGAACGAGCCGCGCAATTCGGCGACGCGATGTCCGCGATCAAGAATACGATCCCCGGCGATATGACGGTCTGCGACCTGCACGACGTTACCCGCGTCATCGCGGCGCACCTTTCGACCGGCCCCAAGAACGAAATGGTCAGATAAACAGAAAAACAAAGAAACACGCCGTCCGGCTCGTCCGGGCGGCGTATTCTTTTCCTATTCTTTTACGGTTACGCTTTTCTTTTCGCGAACGCCCCGATCACAAGGAAGATCACGAATCCGACGATGTCGGTCGCGACGATGGTCGAACCGACCGGGGTTCCTGCGACGATGGCGATCAGAATGCCGAGGAAGGCGCCGACGACCGAGAAGACGCCGGAACAGATCGTGACCGACCGGAAACTCTTGAAGACGCGCATCGCCGAGAGAGCGGGGAAGATCACGAGCGCCGAGATCAGGAGCGACCCGACCAGATTCATGGCAAGCACGATGATCACGGCGATCACGACGGCGATCAAAAGATTGTAAAGCCCGGTTCTGACCCCGGTCGCTTTCGCGAAATTCTCGTCGAAGGTCACCGAGAAGATCTTGTTGTAAAAGAGGACGAAGATCACGATCACGATCCCGGAAAGGACGGTACTCAGCCATACCTCGGTCAAGGTCAGCGTCAGAATCGAGACCGAACCGAAGAGCGTCGAGCAGACGTCCCCGGAAATATTGCTTGATTTCGAGAACAGATTCATCAGAAGGTATCCGATCGCAAGGGCGCCGACCGAGATCATCGCGACGGCGGCGTCGCCCTTGATCTTGGTGTTCTGTCCCGTTCTGAGGAGCAGGATCGCCGAGAGCGTCGTCACGGCGAGGATCAGGGGCATATCGTTCGTAAGTCCCACGACGGCGGCGATCGCCATCGCGCCGAACGCGACGTGCGAAAGTCCGTCCCCGATGAAGGAAAACCGTTTCAGGACCAGCGTCACGCCGAGAAGCGAGGAGCAGAGAGCGATCAGAACGCCGACGATCAGGGCGTACTGAACGAAGGAGAATTGGAGGTAAAGCGACAGTTTATCGAATATCTCGGTCATTTCCCGTCGCCCCCTTTCAAAAACGCGCTCGCCGTATCGCTCGCAAGGTATTCCTCGGTCGTCCCGAAGAAGAGGTGTTCCGCGATGTGCAGGATATGGTCCGCGTAGCGAAGAGAGGCGGCTATATCGTGCGAGATCATCACGACGGTGATCCCGTCCTCGCGGTTGAGGCGGGCGATCAGGTCGTACATTTCGGCGGTCACGACGGGATCAAGCCCGGAGACCGGCTCGTCGAGGACCAGCATCTTTTGCGTCGCGCAGAGGGCGCGGGCGAGCAGAACGCGCTGCTGCTGTCCGCCGGACAGTTCGCGGTAGCACCGCTTTATGAAGGGTTCGATCCCCATTTTTTCGATGTTGCTCAGGGCAAGATCTTTCTCTTCCTTCCGGTAGAAGGGGCGCGCGCCCATCCGGTTCTGACATCCCGAGAGAACGATCTCCCACACCGAGGCGGGGAAGTCCTTTTGCACCTCGGTCTGTTGGGGAAGATACCCGATCTCGTTCCGTTTCAGACCGTCTCCGAGTTCGATCTCGCCCGAAAGCGGGGACAGAAGCCCGAGTATCGTCTTCATCAGCGTACTTTTGCCGGAACCGTTTTCTCCGACGACGCAGAGATAATCGCCCGACTCAACGTTGAAGTTGAGCCCGTGAACGATCTCGTGCCCGTCGTAGCCGAGCGAAAGATCCCGGCAGGTAAGCAGTGCCATTCGATTGACCTCCTGAATGCGACTGTGATTAATCAATGGATTGTAACGCCGTGACGTTCAGTTTCCCGTCCGATGAGAACGTGCCGGTCATAACGACCGTCGTTCCGAGTTTCGGGGCGGTTCCGTCCCAAACGAAGCCGATCTCCCAGGAACCGTCGTAGTAGGGATCCTGCAAGACGTCGAGCGCCTTGATCCGTCCGTAAGCGATAAACTCTTTGTTTTCAAAAACGGCGGGGAATTGTTTGAAGTTTGCGAGTTGGACTCGTTCGAGCGTGTCGCCCATCACGTACATATTGATCTCGTACGCGGGTTCGCCGAAGGACTTTTTGGTTTTGAGCGTCGTGTTCGTGATCCGGTACTTATC
This sequence comes from Clostridia bacterium, assembly GCA_017961575.1. GTDB lineage: Bacteria > Bacillota > Clostridia > Oscillospirales > CAG-272 > UBA1740. The sequence continues at coordinate 51,921 of JAGCXA010000037.1, forward strand.
GAGCGCGTTCTGCTCGTCGTAGGTAAACGTTCCCTCGACCGTCACGAGCGAGCCGACCGGCGGGAGTTCCGCGCCCTCGGGCGGGACGAACTCCCATTGCCAGTCGCAGCACTTCGTCTGATCGGCGTAACCCGTAACGTAGTAGCGTTCGGTCGAGTTGAACGCGTCGTGAAGGACGGTGAGAACGCCCTCTTTTTTCACCTTTTTGCCGACGAAGTCTTTTGCGTAGCCGTTATAAAAGAAGTTCTGATAGAGAATATACTCTTCCTGACTGATCTTTTCAAAGCGTTTTACGGAAAACGACGCGCCGGAGGGGTCGCCCCCGGGAACCGCCTCTTTTCCGCATCCGGAACAAATCAGCGCCGTTATCAACGCAAGAAGGATCAGAACGATCTTTCCGTATAATTTCATTCGTTTGCTCTCCTTTACAAGTCGGTTTCCGGGGGCGGGCGATTACTTCAAGGCGTCTTTCAGAACTTCGAGATTCTTTTCCATCTCGGTCAGGTATGACGCGCCTTTTTTGACGTCTGCAGCTTTGACCGATTGCAGGGAATTGAGCGTCAAAATCGTCTGATTCTTCGCCGTCGTCTGCTGTCTGATCGTTTGGGCAAGTCTTCCGTCCGCGCTCTCGATCTGCAGGATCGCCTTCAAACCAAGTTCGTCGACCTTGTTCGCTAAGAACGCGACCGTCTCGAAACTCGCCTCGGTCTCGGCGGAACATCCGACGAACGCGGCGTAATAGTCGAGCCCGTAGTCGTCGACGAGATACCGGAAGGGGAAGCGGTCTCCGAAGAGAAGCGTTTTGCAGGTCGCGGCGTCGACCGCGTCAGCATACCGTTTGTCGAGTGCGTTCAGCTTCTCGACGTAGGAGACGGCATTCGCCTCGTAGGCGTCGGCGTTGTCGGGATCGAGCGTCTTGATCTTGTCCGCGATCGTCCGGCAAAGGAACGCCGCGTTTTTGAGCGAGAGCCAGATATGTTCGTCGTATTCGGGTCCTTCTTCTTCGTGCTCGTGCTCGTGTTCGTCGTGGTCGGCTTCCATTCCTTCCTTGACCTCTTCCTCTTTGACGCGGTCGCCGAGGACTTCCAAGAGGTTGAGTACGATCATATCCTTGTTTTTCGCCGTTTTCAGGACGTCCTCGACCCAATCGTCGGACTCTCCGCCGACGTAGATGAACAGATCGCAGGTCGCGACCTTTACGATGTCGTCCGCAGTCGGTTGATAACTGTGCAGGTCGGCGCCGCTGTCAAGCAGCATCGTGATCTCGACGCGATCGGTTTTCTCACCGACGATCTCTTTTACCCAGTCGTATTCGGGAAAGATGGTCGTCACAATCTGAATTTTGTCGTTCTGGCTCTTTGTCGCGCACCCGGAAAAAATCCCGGCGACGCCAAAAACAGTCAGAACGGATAAAAGCAAAGCAATAATCTTTTTCATTTTGATCTCCTGTCAAACAGATTACGGATTTCCAAAAGAAAAGCAAACGGCGGGGCGTACGCCCCCAAATCCGCCGTCGGCGGATCTGCCGCTTGCACGGATCTTTTTAACTCAGTAATCTGTCCCTTCTGGAAACGGGAGTGTTCGATTTATACGGATCGCGCTCGCGACGTAAGAAAAGCGCGGCGCAAAGCGTTGCGAAGAGAAAAGCAAAGAGCAAAAGCGAGAGCGCAAATCCGCCGAGCGTGTCTCGGCAGATCGAGATCATAACGCAAACGGGGCACGTCTCGTCTACGCATTCGTGACGCGCCTCGTGCAGAAGATAACAGAAGGAGGCGAACAGTATGAAAAAGACGAGGATAACGAGCAAAGCCGAGCGCCGACTTCGTTCCTTTCTCATACCGATCACCGCCTTTCTTCCTTTTATTATGGTTCAGTTCTTTCTGCAATCCGAGCAGACGCCCGAGAGTACTGTCGTCTTGCGGTCGACTTCAAACCCGGCGTCCCGCATCACGTTGTCGATCAGTTCGTTGCTGGCAGGGAGCGCGAGATGAAACGTTTTGCCGCACTTCTCGCATTCAAGATGCAGGTGCTTCCGGCATTCGTTCGCGCCGACGTACCGAAACCCGGTCTTTTGCGGGAGGGGGAGCGTGATCCGCTTCACAAGCCCCTCGGCTTCAAGTTCCGAGAGGTTTCTGTATATGGCGCTGCGGCTGATCGGTTCGGGACAGGCAAAAAACGCGAGTTGCTCGACCGTCAGCGTTTCGTCGGAATGGGATTCCAGTATTTCCAAAAGGCGTTTTCTTTGCTTTGTCGCGTATCGCATCAGGAAATTCTCCTCAATTTGCGACGGTTTCGCAAATTCAAGTACCATTATATCGCGTATGATCGGATTTGTCAATGCATTATGCAAAATGTTTTACAATATTTTTCGTTAATCTATTGTCAAAATAGCCGAAAAGTTGTATAATATAATTCAAAGCCGCTAATATTGGACCGGAAAGGAACGACCATGGATTTTATAAGGACGATCCAACTCGATTTGATGGTCTTTTTGAGCGGCGCTTGCGGAATCCTCGCCTTTATGACTCTCATAACGAAGTCCCTTCCGCGTAATACGAAACGAATCCTCGCCACGATGGAAATCGCGGCGATGCTTCTGCTCGTTTTTGAACGATCCGCGTATATTTACGAGGGAAGTTCCACGAGATTCGGTTACGTAATGATCCGACTCTCGAATTGGCTCGTCTACTTTTTCCTTTTGTTCCTCACTTTTCTGCTTACACGGTACCTCGCCGACGTCTTCGTGAACGAAGGGAAGATGAAAAGAATACCGCGACTGCTTCGCATCAGCGACGTGCTGTCCGTGATCGCGTTCGTTTTGCTTGTCGTCGCGTCTTTTACCGGGCTTTACTATACGATCGACGCCGAGAACCATTATCAACGCTCCACCCTGCATTTTCTTTGCTACGTTTTTCCGTTCATAATCATCCTGCTGCTCGAAGCCGCCGTATTACAGCACAGAAAACGGTTGTCGCGCTGCTTCGTCCGTTCGGTTCTGATCGGCATTTCGATCCCGACCGTTGCTTCGGTCGTGCAGATCTTCTTTTACGGCGTTTCGCTCACGTCCCTGACGATGGTTTTCATCGTAATCATCTTCTATTCGCTGACCCTTAATTTTCTCAGCGAAGCAGCCGACCGCGCCCGCAAGCACGAAGTGGAGTTCTTCCGCGAACAGCAGAAGAAAGAATTCGAGATGTTCGAGGAAACGACAGAGGCGCTTGCCAACGCCGTTGACGCGAAGGACAAGTACACGAGCGGGCATTCGATCCGCGTCGCTTACTATTCGCGCCTGATCGCAAAGGAAGCGCATCTCCCGGACAAGACCTGCGAGCAGATCTATTTCGCGGCGTTGCTTCACGACGTGGGGAAGATCGGCGTTCCGCTTGAAATCATCAACAAGGTCGGTAAACTGACCGAGGAAGAATACGAGCAGATCAAAATGCATCCGGTCTACGGCGATCAGATCCTTTCCAGCATCCATCAGGCGCCGTATCTTTCGGTCGGCGCTCGTTCGCATCACGAACGCTACGACGGCAGAGGGTACCCGGACGGACTGGTCGGCGAGGATATACCGGAGATCGCTCGTGTGATCGCGGTTGCCGACGCCTACGACGCTATGACGTCGTACAGAAGTTATCGGGCTCCCCTCGATAAACTCTCGGTCAGGGACGAACTCAAAAAGGGGATCGGTACGCAGTTCGATCCCACGTTTGCCCGCGTGATGCTTCGTCTGATGGACGACGGGTACGAGGATTCGAGGACGGCGTGAAATTCAATTCCGTTAAAAAAGCACCTGTGCAAGCAGGTGCTTTTTTGTGGACTAAAAAAACAAGCGATTCGATTAATAGCGGAGAGGTGAAACAAAACGAATTTGCGAAAGATGAAAATAACCAAGGTTGAGGATTCGACGCGCGCCTTTGGCGCGCTAACCTTGTTTCACGCCCGACCAAACGCTGAGGGGAGACTGTATCGGATGGCGTGAAACCGGAGTTTCCGTGCCTCCGGCGCAGAAACTCGAAGGTTCGAATACGGACTGGGGGGTGTGGCACAAAAGAGGTCACCCATGTTTTGCGAAAGATGAAAATAACCAAGGTTGAGGATTCGACG
>JAGCXA010000038.1 GCA_017961575.1 Clostridia bacterium
CGACGAGTACCCCGGCTGGTGGGACTTCATCGCCGGGCGGTTCTATCAGCAGTATATCGAATCGCGCAACGAGTTCTACGAGGGCGGGATGGTCTCGCAGGGCGTGTCGCTCTACGTCCGCGTGCGCTTCGCGTCCGACCTCTTCTCCGCGTGGCTCATCAAAGCCGCGGTCGGAAAGTTCCCGTACAACGCCGACGATATGAAGAACGTGATGCGTTCGATCTACGCTTACGAGTTGCCGAACGGAGGCGGCTTCGCGATGGGCGACAGCCACGAGACGAAGATCGACGGCGATTTCATCAACTACGGGCTGCCTGCGATGATGTCGGCGTATCTCTTCAACGACGAGACGATCCGCGCCCAACTCGAAAGCCGTCCCGGCTGTTACACCAAGTTCTTCGACGAGGATCAGGACTGCTTCGAGTACGGGAGCGTTTCGGAATACCTGATCTGCTCCTCGTCCGGCGTCAAGGCGGCGGACGACGTCCACAAGGATATGGATCTGATCTGCTATAACGGCGGCTGGCTCGGACAGATCATCGCCCGCAACGGTTGGGGCGACGATCAGGCGACGGTGCTGATGAAGATCGGCGTCAAGACGGCGGGCAACCACGACCACATGGATCAGGGACAGTTCCAGATCTGGTACAAGGGGATGCTCGCGGGCGACACCGGCGTCTACGACGGTTACAGCACCGAACACGAACGGTATTACCATCGGCAGACCATCGCGCACAACTGCGTCCTCGTCCGCAACCCGAACGCGACCGACCCGTCGAACAGCGGCGGACAGATCCGGATCGGCGGCAACGAGATGTCGGATACCGATTTCAACAACGTGAGCAAGACCAAGACGGGCGAACTGATCGGGGTGGCGTACGACTACTTCGACGCGGCGAAGACCAAGCCGAAGTACGCTTACATCGCGGGCGACATCTCGGCGTCCTACGACGTCTCGGCGGCGACCGAGGTCCAGCGCCGGATGCTGGTCGTCTACGACACGAAGAACGAGAACGTTCCGATGTTCTTCTTCGTCTTTGACGGGATCACGGCGAAATACGCCTCGGATCAGAAGGTCTTTCTGCTCCACACGAAGACCGAACCGATGATCGACGGCAACACCGTGACCGAGATCAACGGAGAGGGCAGACTCGTTCTGCAAAACGTGTTCGGCGGCGACAATATCGTGAAGGTCGGCGGACCGAACAACAACTATAACGTCAACGGACAGCAGATCCCGGCAAATCCAGACGCGACCAGCCGCGAGGACGGATTCTGGGGCCGCGTCGAGATCTATCCCACGCCCGCGACCGGGGTCAAGACCGATCAGCTCCTGAACGTGATCTACGTCTGCGACGCCAACAAGAGACCGAACCTTCCCGCGACGAAGATCGAGTCCGAGGGCGTCAAGGGCGCCGTGATCGGCAGCGTGGCGGCGGTCTTCGTGACCAAACTGGCGCGGCAGACCGAGGCGTTCTCCTTCGCGGCGAACGGCGCCGGCGAACTGACCTACTACGTCTCTGGCGTCAAGGCGGGCGCCTGGACGGTCACGGCGGGCGGACAAACGCAGACCGTGACGGCGACCGAGGACGGCGGACTGCTCGTCTTCACCGCTCCCGCGGGGGCGGTCACGCTGACCCCGCAGTAAGGGCGCCGGCAGGGGGCGCGTCCCCCGCGCCCCACGTCGAAAACACTACGTTGCAACAAGGAATGAAAAAACGATGAAAAGAATTCTGACGCTGTCTTTTGCCGTCCTGTGCCTTCTGCTCTCGGCGGTCCTGCTCGCCTCCTGCGGCCCGACGAAGGGGCCGTCGGAGCACGAACACGTCTGGGACGAGGGCAAGGTCGTCAAAGAGGGTACCTGCGATCCCGCCACCAAGGAAGAGACCAAGGGCGAAAAACTCTATACCTGCACGATCTGCGGGGAGACCAAGACCGAGGAGACCGACGGGCACGTCTGGGACGACGGGCAACCGCTTTCCCAACCGACCTGCTCGGCGGAAGGACAGACGATCTATTTCTGCACGAGATGCAGAAAGGGAAAGACCGAGCCCATCCCGAAGTCGGACGCCCACGTTTACCGCGCCGGCGACAAGGGACGGATTGTGACGCCCCCCACCGCGGACAAACCGGGCGAACTTGAAAAGGTCTGCACTGCTTGCGGGAAGGGGATCGTCGTCGACGAAGTGACGATCGGCGATTACAACAGACAGGTGCGCACGCTGCGGAACGAGATCAACCAGTTCACGAACGCCGATTTCAACGCGAACTCGGTCGTGAGGACCCGGCAGGAAATGATCAGTCTTTCGGGGCGGACCTTCAATATGCCGCCCACGACCCCGACGGCGCAGCATCCCCGCGTCCTTTTCAACGCGAGCAACCGCGAGGCGATCGCGGCGGAACTGTACGATTCGAGAAGCAAGGCGGCGCAGCTCGAATTCCTCAAATACGTGAACAATCCCACCACCGGCAAACTCAGCCCCGCCGGGACGCGGGACGACGGCTTCCACAACTTTGACGCCGACGTCCTCAACCGGATCCAGGCGCTGGCGCTCGACTATCAGCTGACCGGGAACGAGATCTCGGGTTACAGCGCGGTGCGGGCGATGCTGAACTACCTCAAAACGATGGACTTTCAGACGATCACGGGCGACTACGAGCGTCAGAACGGCTTCGTGATGTATACCGCCGCCTGCGTTTACGACTGGTGCCACGATCTGATGAACGACGCCGACCGTCAGCGGATGGTCGCGGGCGTCCAGCACAAGTGCTGCGAGGGCAAAACCAACCCGCAGGGGACCGACCGGATGGAGATCGGCTTCCCGCCGTCGGGGCAGCACTCGATCGCGGGGCACGGCTGCGAGTATCAGCTTCTGCGCGACTATCTGTCGTTTGCCATCGCGATCTACGACGAATACCCCGGCTGGTGGGAGTATATCGCCGGACGGATCTATCAGGAGTTCGTCCCCACGCGCAACGAGTATTACAAGGCGGGGATGTACCCGCAGGGCGTTTCGGTCTATATCCGCATCCGGTTCACCTCCGACCTGTTCTCCGCGTGGCTGCTCAAAGCCGCGACCGGACGGATGCCCTACGACGAGGAGGGGATGAAGCAGGTCGCGCGTACCTACTACTGCTACGAACTCCCGGATAAGGAGGGCTTCGCGTCGGGCGACAACGGCGCCCCGGTCGACGACTTCATCGTCGGGGGCCGCGCCACGATGATCTCCTCCTACCTCTTCAACGACGCGACGATGCGCGCGCAACTCGAATATTTCGGGCAGAGCTATTCCAGCTTCACGACCGCGTTCACCTTCTCGGCGAGCGTGACCGAGTATCTGATCTGCTCGTCGGGCGGGACCAAGGCGGCAAGCGACCGTCACGAGGATCTGCCCCTGATCCAATACAACGGCGGATGGCTCGGGCAGATCATCGCCCGGAACAGTTGGAACGCAGACCAGGCGACGGTTCTGATGAAGATCGGGGAGCGCACGATGGCGAACCACGACCACGCCGACGCCGGCTCCTTCCAGATCTACTACAAGACGACGCTGGCGGGCGATACCGGCTCCTACGACACCTACGACGCCGCGGGAAACAAGTTCCCGCACTTCAAGTACTATCATCAGGCGACCATCGCGCACAACAGTCTCCTGATCTTCAACCCGTCGAAGGCGGGCTCGTCGACCAACGACGAAAAGTACTACTCCGGCGGACAGAAACAGCCGGGTGAGACCGGGAACACCACGACCGTCCTGCAAACCGACGCGTTCAAGACCGGCACGGTGACGGGACGCGCGTGGGGCTACGCCGACGCGGCGCAGAAGACCCCGACCTACGCCTATATCGCCGGGGATATTACGCCCGCGTACTACGAGAAGGGCGGATCGAGCAGCAACACCGTGAACGAGGTCGCGCGCCGGATGCTGACGGTCTACGATACCGGGAACGCCGACGTGCCGATGTTCTTCTTCGTCTTCGACAACATCGCGGCGAAATCCGGCAGTTACAAGAAGACCTTCCTGCTCCACGTCCGGGCGTATCCGACGATCTCGGACAAGGTCGTGACGGTCAAGAGCGACGGCGCGCAGCTGGTGCTGCAAAACGTGTTCGGCGGCGACAGCATCGTAGCGCACGGCGGTTATATGGTCAACAACAACCAGACCGGGGAATACGAGATCCTTTCGGCGGAAAACGACGGATTCTGGGGGCGCGTCGAGATCAGCCCCGCGACCGGCAACCCGACCGATCAGCTCCTGAACGTGATGTACGTTTGCGACGCGAACAAGACCCCGACAAACGTCACCGCGACCGGTTTCTCGAACGACAAGGTGAAGGGCGCCGTCATCGGCAACACCGCCGCGGTCTTCGTCACCTCGGCGACGACGGTCGCCAAACGCGCCTCCTCGACCTTCTCCTTCAAGGCGGCGGATTCCGGGACCCTGACCTACTACGTCTCGGGCGTCAAGGCGGGCGCCTGGACGGTCACGGCGGGCGGACAGACCCAAACCGTGACGGCGACCGAGGACGGAGGACTGCTCGTCTTCACCGCCCCCGCCGGGACCGTCACTTTAGCTTTGGCGAACTGATCGGACCGTCGGTCGCCAGCAAAAAGCACCCGCTTCGGCGGGCGCTTTTTGCATGATATACGTCTCTCGGCGTATCAAGTTCGTATTTTGCCGCACGCGGCAAAAAACGTCGTTGCGCCCAACGGGCGTCCCGCCCCTTGACAGATTGGAAAAGATAGGGTATGATAAAGGCGACGGGTTTTCCCCGCTACGCGGGGCGGACCACGAACGTAGGGTAGGAAAGACGGAATGAAAAAGTATTTTCGAGGCGGAAGCATCGTCGTCGTCGGAAAATATCACGAGGAAGTGATCTACGACGTGCTCTCGAACGATCTGCAAGTTACCTTTGACGGCAAGGGCGGGATCGCGGAGTGTACGTCGAACACGCAAAAGGGCGCGCACGCTCTGACGAGTACGGCGAGCGTTTATTCCGGCAAGAAAAAAATCGACGCGTTCTGCGAGAAGAGCGTCAAAATGATCGGGCGGACGCAGACGATCGTTCTGAAAACGGGCGACGTCAGGATCACGATCTATCAGTTCGTTCCGGCAGAAGGGCGGGCGATCTTCTGCGAGATCTCCGCGAACAAAGCGGGCGACTACGATTTCGTTCTGGATCTGGATCACAGGAGAACTACCCGGTTCGACTTCGCCGCGAACGTCGAAAGCCGGTTTGTTCCCGAAAGCGCGTTGCTCTACGTTCACACGAATAAAAGAGCGCGTCTGGTTCTTTCCTGCGGTACCGACGCTGCCTACTGCCGCAGAATGCTGTCCCGTTTCGCCGAGTTCGAGAAGCAGGTCGAGGACGAGATCGCGAGTGTGAAGATCCCCGCGACCGCGAAGACCGAAAAAGACAAAGCCGTCTATACGTCAAGTTACTTTTGCGCGCTCGAGAACTATATGGAGGTCGGGGACTACAAGTGCTTTTCCGAGAGCGTAGACCGAACCTATTTTCGCGATTCCTACTGGACGGTCCTGCCCATGTATAAGAGCCGTCCCGATCTCGTCCGGTGTCAGATTCTGACGCTCGCGCACGGCATCGAGGAGAACGGGGATTGTCCCGCCGCCGTGACGGTTGAATGGACCCCGTTTTTCCGCAATCAGTACGACAGCCCGAGTTTCTTCGTTTTGATGGTCTACGACTATATCAATCACACCGGCGACTTTTCGATCCTTGACGAAACGGTGAGGGGAAGAACGGTTTTCGATTGGTGCGCGTTGGTCGTCGACAAACTCGCCCTTTACGAGGACGAAACCCACCTGATCGTCAAAGCGGGGCCCCACAACAATCGCGACTGGGCGAACGAGGTCAACCGGACGGGCTACGTTACGTACGTCGAACTCCTCTACGCTCGCGCCCTCGAGTGCCTCTCCCGCATTGCCGGAACGCGCGACGCCTCTCGTGCCCGCCGCTATCGCGCGATGTACGAACGGACCAAAACCGCGATCAACGCCCTGCTTTGGGACAACGAAAAGGGGTACTACGTCAACTACAGGGACGGCGATTTCGTCGAGGACAACCTTTCGGTCGATACGATCCTCGCCGTTCTGTTCGGGATCGCCGACGAAGAGAAGACCGAACGTCTGCTCGACAACGTTTCGGCAATCCTCGAGAGCCGGAACAATAAGAGCCAAGGGGCGGGCGACTTCGGCGTGATGTGCGTTTATCCCTTCTACCGCGGATTGGGCAGGACTTTTCACAGAAATCTGCAGGACTACAAGTTCCACAACGGCGCCGTCTGGCCGTATTGGTCGGCGCTGGTCGCCTACGCGCAATTGATGCACGGGCGGGATTATACTTACGCCCTGACTTCCTCTTTCGATTGGAGCGTCAAACACGGGAGTTACACCCCGGTCGAATACTATTCGCCGCTTCATCCGAGCGGCGGGTGTCCGCAGGCGAGCGACGGCGACGTCGCGTGGGTTTACGATTGGCGGGACGGCGACTTTTTCAAGGAAAACGAAACCGTCTGGGGGACGAAATAAAAGGGAATTCCGAAACGGAACGGAGACGAGAGCCGACGAGGCGAATCGTCTCCTTTTTTTATCGGAACCGCTCCGAACCGGTCGGATTAACAGCCGGATCCGATCAATACCATTCTCGGAAAACCATAGGGAACAGCGTTGCGTCGAATAGGTTATATTGCACAATTATCAGAACGCAGATTGTGCAACACGACGATTTTTTCTTTGAAAACGCGAGCAGTATTGATTTTTTGAAATTGCGGTGCTATAATGAGGGCAAAGGTGAAGCCTTTCGCTTTTACCTTGACAAATAAAAAAAGGAGAAAAAACCATGAAGAAAACATTTGCACTGATTCTTGCGCTCGTTATGGTCGCGTTTGCGTTCGCGTCCTGCGGTAAGGGCGGGAAATCCGACGCCACGACGGTGAAGCCGACGACGGCTGCCCCGACGACGACGGCTGCCCCGACCGCGCCCGAAGCCACGACGGCGGAACCGACCCAACCCACGTGCCAACACGTCCCCGAAGATACGTGGCGCGTTGACACTCCCGCGACCTGCTCCGCCCCCGGCGTTGAGAAGCTGTACTGCAAAGAGTGCGGCGAGGAGCTTGAGGAACGTCCGATCGAGATCGATTCCGAAGCGCATCAGGTCGACGAATGGACTGTGACCGAGGCTGCCAATATGCTTAACCCGACCGGCAGCCGCACCGGCGTGTGTACGCTCTGTCACAACGACGTTGTCGAGGATATTCTCTGGGAGGGACCGATCATCAAGGCGTTCGACGCCATTTCGGAAAGGTACGGGATGGCTGAAGTGAAGCTTGAGGACGTTCGCGGCGACGACCACTTCTACCCGACCGAGGTGGATCCTGACGGCAAAGATCTGTACGTCGAGTTCTCGATCCTCTGGAACGAGACGGTCCTGAACTTTGACGGAGC
>JAGCXA010000039.1 GCA_017961575.1 Clostridia bacterium
CTACCTCTTCACGTCGGTGCGCGCCGCAAGCAACAAGCACCGTCAGATCTCGGTCTACCGGGCGGAGGATCCGCTCGGCCCGTTCGTCCGTCTGTCGGTTCTGTCCCCTCTCGACTGGGACGCCATCGACGGGACGTTGTTCCTCGATTCGGACGAAAACCCCTGGCTGATCTTCGTCCACGAGTGGACCTCGATGCCCGACGGGATCGGGAGCATGGTCGCGATGCGGCTCTCGGACGACCTCTCGCGCGGGATCACCGAGCCGATCCACCTCTTCTTTGCAAGCGATCCCGACTGGGCGACGAAGGGGATCACCGACGGTCCGTTCCTCTACCGCACCGACGCAGGGGAACTGCGGATGGTCTGGTCAAACTTCTCCGACGACGGCTACGTCGTGGCGCTCGCCGGATCGGACAACGGAAAGATCGACGGGAAATGGTCGCAGATGGGGACGCTCTACCGTCGCGGCGCGCGCGACGGCTTCACCTTCGACGGCGGGCACGCCATGATCTTCCGCGACTTCGGCGGGTCCGAGAAGATCGTCTTCCACACCCCGAACAGAGCCGACCGTGCGGCGGGGATCTTCGAGCACGTCACGATCTTCGATCTTGTCGAGCGGGACGGAGAACCCGCGCTCGGAGAAAAATGCGGTCGCTGACGCGACCGCGCGATATGTAAAGCGCCGGGCAAGCCCGGCGCTTTACTCGATATGCCGTGAGACCGTCTCACGGCTCGATATGTTTTTGCGTCCGCAAAAACGCGATATGCCGCGCGGGGAACCCCGGTGCGCCCCTGCGCGGCGCGAAAGTGACAAAGCGCACGATCCGGGAAATCGGTTTTTTGCTTGACTTTTGTTTATCATAGTGTTATAATGTTACATCATTATGCGGTTTTGCCGGGAGGAACTATTGGCAATGAAGTTTGAAGAACTGTCTTCCAAGCCGGATTTTTCCGAGATCCAGCCGGAAGTCCTGAAATACTGGAAGGACGATCACACCTTTGAAAAGTCGGTGGAAAAACCGGCTTCGGGCGAGATCGTCTTCTACGACGGGCCTCCGTTCCCGACGGGCAAACCGCACCACGGCACCGTCCTCGTCTCGTTCATCAAGGATATGATCTCGCGCTACTGGACGATGAAGGGATACAGCGTCCCGCGCGTCTGGGGCTGGGACTGCCACGGGCTTCCGATCGAGAATCAGGCGGAAGTGCAGATGGGCATTGAGGACAAGAACCAGATCGAGAAGTCGATCGGGATCGACGTCTTCAACGACAAGTGCCGCGAGATCGTCTCGAACAACAACGAGGCGTGGCGCGAATACGTCGAGCAGATGGCGCGCTGGGTGGACTACGACGGCGCGTACAAGACGATGAACACGCCCTTTATGGAGAGCGTGATGTGGGCGTTCAAGACCTGCTACGACAAGGGTCTGATCTACCGCGACTACCGCGTCACCCCCTACTGCACGCATTGCGAGACCTCGCTCTCGATCTCGGACACGCGCGAATCGGACTCGACCCGCCCGCGTCAGGATCGCTGGGTCGCCGTCAAATTCAAGACTCCGCTCGTTGAAGGCGGAAAACCCGTATACCTTCTCGCCTGGACGACCACCCCCTGGACGCTGCCGTCCAACCTCTGCCTCGCGGTCGGCGAGGGGCTTCGCTACGCCTTCGTCGACGTGGGCGACGAGATCTACGTCGCCTGCAAGGACACCTTGAAGAACTTTGTCAAGGTCTTCGGCGAGAGTCCCGCGATCGTGCGCGAGTGCGACGGGCGCGACCTTCTCGGCACGACCTACGAACCGATCTTCCCCTACTTTGCCGACAAGAAAAACGAGGGCGCGTTCCGCGTCGTTTCGGCGGACTACGTCGGTTCGGACGAGGGCGTCGGCATCGTGCATACCGCCCCCGCCTTCGGCGAGGACGACTACTGGACCTGCAAGAACAACGGGATCCCGCTCGTCAATCCGGTTGACGCGAAGGGGCGCTTCACCCCCGAGATCACCGACTTCTATCCCGAGCAGGGCGACAAGAACGTCATCGAGATGAACCCGGTCGTGATCCGCTGGCTCTACGACCGCGGGATCGCCGTCGCCGACGGTTCGATCGTCCATAACTATCCGCATTGCTGGCGCTGCAAACGCCCCCTGATCTACAAGGCGATGGACGCCTACTACTTCAACGTCGGCGCGATCAAGCCGAAACTGATCGACTTCAACGAGAAGATCAATTGGGTCCCCGAAACGGTGAAGCACGGGCGCTTCGGCAACTGGCTTTCCGGCGCGCGCGACTGGAACATCTCGCGCAACCGTTACTGGTCCACCCCGATCCCGATCTGGGTCTGCCCCGACTGCGGCAAGAAGACCGTCGTCGGCTCGATCGACGAGATCGAAAAGCTGTCCGGCGTGCGTCCCGACGACCTGCACCGTCAGTACCTCGACAAGATCACCTTCCCCTGCCCCGACTGCGGCGGCAAGATGACCCGCGTGCCCGAGGTCCTCGACTGCTGGTTCGAGAGCGGGAGCGTTCCCTTCGCGTCGAAGCACTATCCGTTTGAAAACAAGGAGTGGTTTGAAAACCACTTCCCCTCGGATTTCGTCGTCGAGTACACCGGGCAGATCCGCTGCTGGTTCTACTATCTGCACGTCCTCTCGACCGCGCTCTTCGACCGTCCGGCGTTCAAGAACGGCGTCGTGCACGGCACGATCCTCGCCAAGGACGGCAAGAAACTCTCGAAATCCTCGAAGAACTACACCGACCCGATGGAACTGATGAAGCGGTTCGGTACCGACGCCTTCCGGCTCTATCTGTATCAGACGAACGCCATGCTGATCGGCGATCTGCTCTTCGACGAAGCCGGGATCCTCGACGCCTATCAGCAGCTCGTGCTTCCCTTCTGGAACGCCTGCAACTTCTTCATTTCCTACGCGAACATCGACGGATTTGAACCGAAGAACGAACTGCCGCAGAGCGACAACCAACTCGACCGTTGGGTGCTCGCCAAACTCGAAGCGACGGCGAAGACCATCACCGAGAATATGAACTGCTACCGCGTCAACCGCTACGTCGACGCGCTCGCCTCGATGGTCGACGGGCTGACCAACTGGTACATCCGCCGCTCGCGCAAGCGCTTCTGGGCGTCGGGTTACTCGGCGGACAAAGCGGCGGCTTACGACACGCTCTACTACGTGCTGGTCAACCTGACCAAACTCTTCGCCCCGGTCGCCCCGATCATCGCGGAGAAGATCTACCGCAACCTGACGGGAGAGGAATCGGTGCATCTCGCCGCCTGGCCGACGATCCCCGACGCCTACCGCAACGACGAACTGGTCGAAAAGGTGGATCTCGTGCAGCGGCTCATCTCGCTTGCCCGCTCGATCCGGCAGAAGAACCGGATCAAGAACCGTCAGCCGCTCCGCACCTTGAAGATCGCCCTCTCCGACGCCGCGCAAACCGAGGCGATCAAGCCGTTTGCCGACGTGATCGCGGAGGAGATGAACGTCAAGGAAGTGCTCTTCATCAAGAGCGTCGACGATATCGCCTCGGTCGGCTACGACCCCAACTTCAACGAGATCCGCGCCCTCTGCCCCGACAAACTCCCCGCCGTCATCAAGGCAGTCAAGACGGGGGCGTTCACGCTGCACGGCGACGCCGTGACGGTGAAACTGGACGGCGGAGACGAGGAAATGGACGCGAAGATCATTCTCGTCAAGTATACCGCGAAGGACGGCGCCTTCATCGCGAGCGAAGCCGGGATGGTCGTCTCGCTCGACCTCACGATCGACGAAGCGCTGCGCGAGGAAGGTCTTGCGCGCGAGATCGTCCGCAACGTGCAGGACGCGCGCAAGAGCGCGGGATGCGCCATCACCGACCGCATCGTCCTCGCCGTCAAGAACGGCGAACTCCCCGAAAAGTGGGTCGCCTTCATCTTGGGCGAGACCCTCGCCGAGATCGGCGACGTGCCGTCCCCCGTCTCCACCGTTGAGATCGAGGATGAGGGCGTCACGCTCCTGCTTGGGAAGAAGAACTGACGAAAAAGCGAATACCCCCGACAAAACCCCCGGCGCGCCGCATCGCGGCGCGCCTCTTTTTATACATTGACAATAATTGTTTGTTTATGGTATAATTCTACCGTAGGTAGATTTTTGCGACGGAGTCCATAATCTGCCGAAACGCCGAGTAAACGAACCGTAGGTTTACTTTTCCCCGAACTTGTGGTAGGATTGAATCAACAAAACCAAGGAGGTCGCTATGGGTCTTTTCAATAAAAATCACAGTGTTGGGAAAACGATTGCTTCCCTTCGCAAGTCCAAAGGATGGACGCAGGTCGAGCTGGCGGAAAAACTGAACGTAAGCGACAAAGCGGTCAGCAAATGGGAAAAGGACGATTCCTCGCCGAGTGTGGAGTTTTTTCCTGCGCTTGCCGATCTCTTCGGCGTCAGCATCGATTATTTGATGACCGGGAAAGCGATTGAACCGAAAATCGTGCCTATGTCCAGGATCGAGCTCTGCACTAAGAAAGACGACGTCGCTTTGTTCAAGTCGCTTGCTGAGAGTGTCTTGGTCAGAAAAGACGATAACGAAAAAACGATCTTGGATTATATGTTGCAATACGATTGCAAAAAAGTCATCGAGGCGTTTTTTGAAAAGTATCCGGCGAAAAAGATCTTCCAGCATAATTGCTCCAGCGCAGGCTATCCGTGCTGGTATACGGAAAAAGTGATGGAACTGCTGATCCGCAATTCTATGATTGATCAATTGGAAAGTGTCGGTGCTTTGGAGATTAATTATAACAGATACAACCGAGACAACGTTCCAGAGACGTCGCTTCGCAAATACCGCGATCTCGTTTTGCAAAGCACGGTTTCAAATGAACTCAAAGAGCGTTTTTATCGTCAATTGGACGAGAAAGAGATCGCGGAATGCTTCCGTACTCTCTTAACTGCAAACGATAAAAAGCAGACCGAGGTGCTTTGGTCTTATGTCAAGGCACTGGACGAAGAAAGCATTGACAAAAAAGAAGCGCAGAAAAAAAGTGATTGGCGTCGCAATTATCCGATTATGTTTTCCCCCGCACCTTGCAAAGAATTTGACGGAAGCATGCATCAATACTTCGCAGTCACATTTCCCATCGATCTGATCGAGGAATTCTTGAATCACGGTTTCTTTGATATTGCCAAGCAAGCGAACGCCTTTAACGCGATCATCGGCGCACCCGTTCTGAACGAAGAAAAGTTTACTTACGCGAAAGCCAAAGAAAGGGGCAGTATGACAAAAAAGGAGTTGGCGGTTTTAAAACTCACGGTAAACGGCGTGATCGACGTAGCCGAGCTTTTAAAAGCGAAAGATCTTTCTTACATCAAAGAAACGTTGCAGAACAACCCCATTCATATCATTGAAACACTCAACAAATACCTCAAAGAATCCAACTGGCGCGGGTTGTTTGAATTCTTTGTCGATAACCGCATGAACGAAGCAACCGTAATCCAGCAGAACATCCCCGCAATTAAAGCACAATTGCTGGCTTACTGGAATAGTTCAGCCGCCGACAAATGCGTCAACAAAGATTATCTTTACACATACTACAACGGGTATCTTTCCAGTCTTTTGGCATGGAGTTACGGAAGACGGATTTTCGCGCCAACAACGCTGGATGAGATTATTACAAAACTGCAGGAGTGCAGAACGCTTATTCTGAAAGAACACTGTTGGAAGTTGGACAAGGAAAAGATCGTCTCGGAGTTGACAAAAGAATTCTTTGAAAGCGAATTGTTCAAGGGAAACACAGAAATCGTGATCGTCAAACTCTGCGTTAAACTAGAAGCAATTCTCCGCAGTGAATATCACAGCGACGAAGACCTGTCAGATTTGATGCAACGGCTGTGCAGCCAATTCGAAACCTTTGACGATGAAGCGAACAACTATGATCCGTACACGCCGAGGATCCTGAATAAGTTGAGAATTCAAAGAAACAATATCGTCCACTCCGAAAAGAGCAAAGTCGGAGAAGAACTTACCCCGGACGAGATACAATTCTGCATCGATTATATTTGCAATATGCAGTAAGGAGTGCCGTTATGAATAAGTATCAAAAAAGTTTATTAACCGAAACGTCTTGCTCTATGAGGCACTGTGAAGAGAGAGTTTGGACGGGCGAGATATTCTTTTTCAAGCAAAACGAAGACATTACTCTGAAAGACTATGTTCTGTACATCTCCAACCCCTCTATTGAAGCAGTATTCGCCATCGATGGGGACGCGCAAACGCCTTTTGAAGAAAAAGAGGGCAGGTTCTGTTTTCTCGTTGATTTCGACCATAAGATCGAAGGCATTAAGATTGTTTTCAAAAACGGTTTGGCAGACGATCTGATCGTCCCGGTCGAATATGTGGAAGCGGACAAAGAAGCGTATTATGCGCAAAAGGAAAAAGAACGCAAAGATGCGTTGCTTGCCGCCGCCTCGATCAAATGCTCCACCGGAGCGGATTTGGTCAATATCTATTTCCAGCCCTGCTGCAAAGAATACGACAGAACCGAAATCATCCTTTATCGTGACAATCAGATGCTTGCAAAATACAAAGTCGACGAAGATAGCTTTTTCAAGTCGATTGGCGGCTTGGCATACGGAACGTACAGTTTCATTTTAAAACAATTTGATAAAGCAGGGGAAACAGTTTTAGAAACAGCGCCGATGCTTTTTACTATCCACAGTAGTAGACATGGTAAACCATTAGTGGTTATTTAATGAAAAAAGCGAAAAAGCAGTTCCGCAAAAAGATGAACTCAAACTAATATGGTAATAAAAACGCGCCCCCTTTGTTGGGGGGCGCGTTTTTGTAGCGGGGATCAGAACGCCAGGGTTTCGGGCGGGGCGGTGAAGCTGGCGAGGGTGGCGACGCCGTGCGCGAGGGCGAGGACGGCGGTGTTGCCGTCGTCGGGGTCGTACATCGCCCTCAATTCGGGGTAGCGGTCGAGCATCGCGACGCGCGCGGCGCGGTCGTCGAGTTCAGCCATTTCCCCGGCGACCCGGAGCCACTCGCCGCCCTTGCAGGCGCAGAGTTCGACCTTCGGGTTTCGTGCGATCTGTTTGGCGACGTCCTTTTTCTTCCCGGTCTGAATACAGAGTTTGCCGTCGTAGAGCAGGACGGTGCCGAAGGGGCGAACGCGCGGCTGATCGCCGTCGACGGTCGCGAGGTAATAAGTCCCGGCTTCACGAAGGAATTGACATACGGTTTCGAGCGTCATTTTGAATTCTCTCCTTTGTATTCTTTTGCGTCGCGATCCGACGCATTTTTTATTCCTGCTTTGCAAGGGCTTCGCACAGGATCGCGGCGACCTCTTCCCTGGTCTTCGCCTCGCAGATCGCGCGGCGGTAGGTCGCGGCGTCGCGGAGCCCGAACAGGTACTGCGCCGCCTGCTTGCGGCTTTCCATCACGGCGACCCGCTCGCCCTTGTCGGCGATGGCGAAATCGAGCTGCAAGAGCGCCGCGGAGAGCCGTTCGGCGTTCGTGACGGGCGGGATCGGCTCGCCTTTCAGCGCGGCTTTGATCTCTCGGAACACAAACGGACGCCCGACGGCGGCGCGGCCGATCATCAGCCCGTCGCACCCGGTCTCCCGGAGCATCCGAAGCGCGCTTTCGGCGCCGATGATATCGCCGTTCCCGACGACGGGGACCGATACGGCGCGCTTGACCTCGTATATCACCGAGAGGTCCGCTTCGCCCGAATAGAACTGACTGCGCGTCCGGGCGTGGAGAAAGATCGCGGCGGCGCCCGCCGCCTCCGCAGCTCTGGCGCAGTCAACGGCGTTCCGCTCGTTTTGGTCCCATCCCGCCCGGATCTTGACCGTGACGGGAAGCGGGGTCGCCTTGGCGACCGCGGAAACGATCGCCTCGATCCTCTCCGGCGTTCTCATCAGCGCCGAGCCCTCTCCGTTCGAGACGATCTTTCTGACCGGGCAACCGAAGTTGAGGTCGATCGCGGTGGGCGGCACGCCCCCCGCCGTCCCGGCGGAAACGATCCTCGCCGCTTCGGCGATGATCGCGGGGTCGGACCCGAAGAGCTGCACCGCGCCGGGGAGTTCGTCAAAGAGCTGTCGCGCGAGCGGCGCGCTCTTTCTGTCCTGATAGACGAGGGCGCGGGCGGAGACCATCTCGCTCTCGGTGAAATCAGCGCCGAAACGACGGCAGATCAGGCGCGCCGCACGGTCGGTATAGCCCGCCATGGGCGCCAAGAACAACGGTGTTTCCGCTTGAAACGTCCCGATTTTCAAAGACCGCCCCCCTTTCTTTACAAATTGAGCCGCAGGCAGGAATCCCGCGGCTCAAAGACCGTGGACAAACGCGCGGATCCGCGGCGTTTCTCCCGATCCGTTTTTTACGGCATGGTCGGCACGCTGTTGATCAGATGGTCGATGAACTGCTGGATCGTCCGGGTCTGCCAACTGGGATCAATGAGCGTCAGTTTTGCCTGCGTGGACGCGGAGAACGTGATCAGCCCCTTGTCGACGTAGTCGCCCATCGTCGTGTTCTTGAAGATCTCGGTCATCGAGTTGGGACCCGTCCCGCCGAGTTCGTCGAGCCGTGCGGACGCGGGCAGAAACGACAGGAATCCGCTCGCTCTCTCCTCGTCCGAGAACATATCGGCGACGGTCAGATTGGAGAGCCGCGAGCCGATATTGGAGAGCTGCGTGTCGGACACGGTGTTGATGATGGTCGAGGTCTTCGTCAGCCCGTCGTACCACCAGAGTTCAAGCTCGTTGTAGGTGTAGCCGAGGATCTTGCCGACCTTGGTATTGTTCAGGTCGGTTTCGAGGTTCCCGACCGTGCTGTCCGCGACCGCCTGAATGACGCCGGACGCCTTGACGTTGCCGGGATCGCCCGGCGCGACGTAGGTCGAATACCAGACGCCGTCGACCTTGGTATACCCCATCACGTCGCCGACCGTGGTGTCGGTGACGTCGTTCAGATCGCCCACCCGCTTCGGCGCAAAGGATTTCATAATGCCGGTGACGGGGGTCGAGAGCGTGCTGTCGGTGTACCAGACGCCGCCCGCGTAGGAATAGCCCATCGCGTACCCGATCACGACGTTGACCGACTTCGCGGAAACCTTCGTCTCATCCGACAGATCGTCGATTTTGAGGTCGGCGAACTCGACCATAACCCCGGTCGCCTCTTCGGTATAGAGCCGGTCCTTGTACCACTTGCCGTTGTTCGGGTCGGTGGGATCGAGTTCGTTGTTGTACTTGTAGAGCGAGAGGGTTTTGCCGAGTTCCATATTCTTGATGTCGTCCGAGAGCGTATCCACGTAGGAATCGCTGATCGCGGCGATGACGCCCGTGGCTTCCTTGTTGCCGGGATCGCCCGCGTCGATATAGGTCTCGTACCAGACGCTTTCCACCTTGGTATAGCCGAGCAGTTCGCCGACCGGGATCCCGTTCGGACCGGGGGCGGAAACCTCGCTCATCTGACCGACCGTCTTCGGCGCCAGCGCCTTCATCATGCCGGTGAGTCTGACGTTTCCGGGATCGTCCGGGGCGACGTAGGTCGAATACCAGACGCCGTCGTGCTCCTGATACCCCATCGCGTCGGCGATCAGGATCGACTTCGTTTTCTCGGTGACCTTATTCGAGTCCTTCATATCCTCGACGGTCAACTCGGCGAAGTTCGCCATAATGCCGTCGGCGGGAACCGTGCACGCTTCGTCCTTGTACCACGTTCCGTAGAGCGGATCGAGCGGATCGTCGCTCGCGTAGCGGTAGAGTTCGAGGATTGAGCCGATCCGGATGGTCTTGACGTTCTCGCCGAGACCGTTGATGTAGAAGTCCGAGATCGACGCCATCATTCCCGACGCCTTCTTGTTGCCGGGATCGCCCACGTCGATATAGGTCTCGTACCAGACGTTTTCCACCTTGGTATAGCCGAGCAGTTCGCCGATCGGCATATCGTCGCCGATGGTGCTGAGCGAGCCGACCGTCTTGGGCGCCAGCGTCTTCATCATCCCGGTGACCGTCACGTTGCCGGGGTCGCCCGGGGCTATGAAGGTCGAATACCACACTTCGTCGTGCTTCGTGTAGCCCATCGCGTCGGCGATGGTCACGGCTTTCGTTTTCTCGGTGACCTTGGTGTTGTCGCTGAGGTCGCCGATGGTCAGATCGGCAAGCGACGGGAGGATACCGGTCGTGTCGATCACGCAGGTGCGGTCGTCGCCCTCGCCGAAGTTGCGGAGTTCGGTCTTGTACCACGTCGATTCAAATTCGGTCAGACCCGTCACGCCGCCGACCTTCACCGCGTTGACCTGCGTCGAGATGCCGTCGATCGTGCATTCCGCGAGCGCCGAGATCGTGTTGGACGCCCGGCTATCGTTCTCGTCGTACCAGAGTTTTGCCGTCGCCTGATCGCCGGCAAGGTGCCCCTGCCCGTCGTCCGCCGAGTAGAGGAGCGGATCGCCGCTCGTCAGGTAGAGCGGAACCTCGACGGCGTGGAGATTCAGCACTTCGTGGAGCGGTCCGCTCGTCAGATCCTTGGTCGTCACGCGCCCGTTGATGAGGTCGGTGATGAGATAGTTGGAGAGTTTCCGCTCGATCGGCGAAACCGCCACGGTGTACTCGCCCGTCGCGTCGTCCTTCTTGGTCCATTCGTAGCGGACCGACTCGTCGAGGGGATCCGCGTTCGGGATCACGTCTCCCTTGTGATATTTCAGAAGATCGCCGATATAGACGTTTTTCAGAACGGTGTCGATCCCGAAAGAGCCGCCGGTGATATCCGCGATCGTGATTTTGGCGACCGCCTCGGTCACGGCGTCGAGGTCGCCCGGATTCTCTTTATACCAGCCGGTGATCTCGTCGGGATCGTCGGGATTGTCCTTGACCGCCGTATAGCCCATCAGAGCGCCGAGGCGGACGTTCGACAGAAGACTCTCGTAGTCTTTGAGATCGTTCAGCGTCTTGCCTTCCAGCGACTCTTTCAGCGATTCCGACACGTCGAGGAACTGGAACAGATAGGAAGCGTCGGTGTTTTGAAGGATCGCCGTAAGCCCGCCCGCCGAGAACACTTCCTTCAACGGAACGTCCCAGACGCCGTCCGGGATCACCCGTTTGACCTCGTCGGGGAGTTTCACGCCCCATTGCTCCTGCAAAAGGTTCAGCGTCACGGGCTCCGAGAGCGACTGCAAACGCCTGATCTCCTCGATGAACGACTTGACCGTCATCGCGGTCAGGTCGACCTCCGCGTCCTCGTCGATGTACTGCCCCTCGTCTACCGAGACGACGCCCCACTCTTCGAGTTTGTCGAGTGAGACGCGGGAGTAGGCGTAGTACCCCACCCCGAAGATCGCCCCGATGCAGGAGAGAAATCCGAGGAAAAAGGCAAGAACCAGAGAAAGAAAACGAGCGGGTGTCATAACGTTCTCCTTTCGGACGGAAGTTCGGGCGCGTCGGCGCCCGCGCATACGCACGCATCCGTGCGGATATAATCCGATAGATACATTATAGCACTTCAAAGAACGGATTGCAAGAGCAAAATAAGAAGGACAGCCACGCGGTTTTTTCACCCGCGCAACGCGCGGACTTCACTCCGCGCAGCGGGGCGATAGAGGAAGGCGCCCCCCGGGCGGGGGCGAACGTAACCACGGTGCGGGTTCGACGCGCGCCAAGGCGCGCTACCGCCCCCCTCGTGCAAAGTACACGGCACGCGGACAAGCGGCAGCGCCGCTTGTCGTGCCGATGACCGGGCTCGACGCGCGCCTGCGGCGCGCTACCGGTCACTTACCGCCGCAATTTGATAAAAGAACGACTGTATCGGAGGGCGTGAATTGGGTGTTTGCGCTTTGCGCAAACAC
>JAGCXA010000005.1 GCA_017961575.1 Clostridia bacterium
AATCCGGCGCGCGATGGAGGCGGGACTTTCGGGTCTTGAAGCCCTCTACGGCATCCCCGGAACGGTCGGCGGCGCGCTCTATATGAACGCCGGGGCGTTCGGGCATACCGTGTCGGAGCGTCTGCGTTACGCGACGGTCTACCGCCCCGCGTCGGGGGAGGTCACGGTGAAAACGCCGCGCTCGCTCGACTTCGGCTACCGCACCGGGGCGATCCGGCGCGAGGGGACGGTGGTCCTCTCCGCCGCTTTCTCGCTTATCCCCGACGAGCCGGAGCGGATCGCGCGGCGGATGAGCGAGATCATCGAAAAACGGAGGGCGACCCAACCGATCGACCTTCCGAGCGCGGGATCGTATAGGGTCGCGTGACGCAAAACGTCCGACACGGTACGCCCGAACGCCCCGGCGTTCATATAGAGCGCGCCGCCGACCGTTCCGGGCACGCCGTAGAGTTCTTCAAGCCCCGAAAGGCCCGCCTCCATCGCGCGCCGGATCGCCCGCCCGATCGGAACGCCCGCCCCGGCGACGAGCGTCGTCCCCGAAACCGAGATCCGGTCGATCCCCGCCGTTTGGATCAGCACGCCGCCGTACCCCGCGTCGGGTCCGATCAGGTTGGTGCCGTTCCCGATCACGCGGTAAAGGATCCCCGCGTGCGAGAGCCGGTCGAGCAGACGGATCAGACATCCGCCGTCGCGCGGAGTCAGGGTCAGGGCGGCGTTCCCCCCGATCCGGATGCTCGTCAGCATCGAGACGGGGACGTTTTTCCGTATCAGAACGCAGGGTTCGTCCGCCAGAAAGGACGAAAGGGACGAAAAGGATACCCGATCCATTGGAATACCTCCGTCGGAATGAAACAGATCGCTCTTGCTTCATTCTATTCGGCGGAGGTATCGGAAAGAACGGTTATTCCCCGGCAAAATCGGTTTCTTTTCCTTCAAGCATATCCCGCGCGGCGTTCCGCTGGGATTCGGTGACGGTCAGCCCCCCGAGGATGCGGGAAAGTTCGGCGATCCGTCCCTCGCGATCGAGCGACGTGAGCCCCGTCTCGGTCTTTCCGTTCTTCTCTTCCTTCCGGATCAGAAGATGCGTATCCGAGAGCGACGCGATCTGCGCCGAGTGCGTGACGGCGAAGACCTGCGTCCCCTTCGAGAGTTCGGCGAGTTTGTAGCCGATCTTGCGCGCCGTTTTCCCCGAAACCCCCGTGTCGATCTCGTCGAAGATCATCGTCGGGGTGAGCGCCCTCTCCGAGAGGACGCATTTCAGGGCGAGGAAGGTGCGCGCGAGTTCCCCGCCCGACGCGACGAGCGAGAGCGGACGCGGTTCGTCCCCGGCGTTCGCGCTCAAAACGAAGAGCACGTCGTCACACCCGTCGGCTTTCAGCCCGGATTCGCCCCGGTCGCACACGTCGACGCGGAAAACGACCTTCGGCATATCGAGGTACAGGAGAATATCGGTGATCTTCTTTTCGAGTTCCTTCGCCGCTTTCTTGCGTTCGGCGTGGAGAGAAAGCGCGAGCTTCCGCGTCTCCGACGCGAGCCTCTTTTCGCTCTCGCGGAGTTCGATCACGGTATCGTCGGAGGCGTCGAGCGCGGCGAGTTTCGTCTTCGCCTCGTCGCGGAAGCGAAGCACCTCTTCGATCGTGCCCCCGTATTTCTTTTTCAGTTTGGAGAAGGCGTCGAGCCGCCATTCGATCTTGTCGATCACGGCGGTGGGGTCGCCCTCGTCTGCGTCGGAGAGGTCGTAGACGCGCTCCGCCGCGTCCTCGATCCGATAGCGGCAGTCGTTGAGTTCCTCGGTGATCGCGGCGATCTCCGGGATCACCGACGAGAGCGGTTCGAGCGCCTGCGCGCTCTTGTCGAGCAGGAACAGGACGCTTCCCCTCTCCGCCCCTTTCAGGGCGCGGTAAACGAAACTTGTCTGCCGCACGATCTTCTCGCGGTTCTTGATCTTGGTTTCCTTCTCTTCGAGCGCGGCGTCCTCGCCGGGCTTCGGATTCACGGCGTCGATGTCGGCGATCTGGTATTTCAGCATCTCGACGGTGCGAAGCCGCTCGGCTTCCCCCCGGTCGAGTTCCGACAGCCGACGGCGCACGTCGGAAAGGTCGTTGTAGACCGCGCGGTACGCGGCGACCTTATCCCGCAATCCGGCGTAGCCGTCGAGGGTGGCGACGTAGGTCTTCTCGTCAAGAAGGGTCAGGTTCTCGTTCTGTCCGTGGACGTCGACGAGATAGCGTCCGACGTCGCGGAGCAGCGAGAGCGAAACGGGTTGTCCGTTGATCCACGCGCGGCTCTTGCCGTCGTTTGAGATCACCCGGCGCACCTGAACGCTCCCCTCATCGTCGGGGTTGATCCCCGCCGCGGAAAGCGCCTCTTCCGCCGCCGCGCCGAGCGTGCCGAAGACGGCGGAAACGCTCCCGGCCTCCTCCCCGTGGCGGATCAGTTCACGGTCCGCCTTGCCCCCGAGGAGCAGTTTGATCGCTTCCAGGATGACCGATTTTCCCGCGCCGGTCTCGCCGGTCACGGCGGTAAAGCCCGCCGTCAGATCGACCGAGAGACGTCGGATAACCGCAATATTCTCAATATAAAGCGATGATAACATCGGTTCTCTTCCTTTCGGCGTCGTTTGACGGGGGAACCCGTCCGACCGTCAGATCGTGCGGATCATCGTGCGGAAACTTTCCGAGATCGAGGCGGCGTCCGCCTCGGTCCGCACGACGACGAGGATCGCGTCGTCACCCGCCACGCATCCGATGATCTCGGGCAGGCGCACCGAGTCGATGCAGGTCGCGACGGCGTTGGCAAGCCCCGGATAGGTCTTGACGACGATCAGATTGCCGGCGTAGTCCACGCGAACGATGGATTCGGTCAGGGCGCTGTTGAACTTCGGCGATTTGGCGTCGCGCTTCGCCGTCAGGGCGTAGCGGACCTTCCCGTCCTTTCCGCTCTCCTTCACGAGTTTGAGTTCACGGATGTCGCGCGAGACGGTCGCCTGCGTGACGGAGAAGCCCTCCTCTTTCAGATGGGCGAGCATTCCCTCCTGCGTGTCGATGTCGTACTTCTCGACGAGTTCGAGGATCGCGGCTTGTCTGTTCTTTTTCATTTCAGCGGTTCCTTTCTTTTCTTCTTGCAGTTTTTTCATCGTCTTGCGACGTTGTTTACTCGTTACGGTATTTCATATCCGCCATCTGCATCTTGCGGTTGAGCGTCGACAGAACGGCGTGGCGGTCGATCGAGAGCATTTTCAGGGGACGGTCGGAGCGTCTGACCGTGACGGCGGCGCCGAACGGGAGCCGCAGGCGTTCCCGCCCGTCGAGCGAGACCGTCGCGTCGCGTCCGAGCGGCGAACGGTTCTCGACCGTCAGGACCGAGTCCGCGCCGAAAACGACCGACCGATTGAAAAAGGAGTGCGGGCAGACCGGGGTCACGCAGATCGCCTTCATCGCGTCGTCGACGATCGGTCCCCCCGCCGAGAGCGTGTAGGCGGTCGATCCCGACGGGGTCGCGAGGATCAGACCGTCGGCGTGGTAGTCGATCACGTTGCCGTCCTGATCCGAGAGCGAGAGCAGGGCGAGCCCGTCCTCCCGGTCGTGCGAGAACACGACGTCGTTCAGGGGATAGCCGGGAAGATCGAACTCCCCTGCCCCGAGATCCGCCGTGACGGCGAGCGTCATCCGTTCGGTGACGGTATAGTCGCCGGAGAAGAGCGCGTCGAGTTTGTTCAGTTGGTCGGTTTCAAGTTCCGCCAGGAACCCGAGTCGTCCCATATTGATCCCGAGCAGCGGCACGCCGCGCGCGATCGCGTCCTCCGACGCGGCGAGGACCGTTCCGTCGCCGCCGAGCGAGAGGATCAGATCGGGGACGATCCCGGCGCTCTCGGGAGAGACGCCCATCCCGGAAAAAGCCGGGAGGATCGCGTCGGGAACCGCGACGGCGGCGCCCCGGGAAAGCAGATATTTCGCCGTTTCGCGCGAGACGGCGAAGCCGTCGTCTTTGCGCGCGTTCGGACGGAGTAAAATCGATCCGATGGGTTTCATCTTACTGTCCTTTTTCCTTTCCGTTCCCGTCGAACGAGAACCAAGCGAGATATTCCTCGTTTCCGTCGCCGCCGAGGATCGGCGAGACCGCGGAACCGAGACAGGTGAATCCGAGTGTTTCGGCAAACGAGATCACCTTCTCCTTCGCCGCGCGGCGGAGCGCCGGATCGCGGACAATCCCGCCCCGTCCGACCCCCGCCCGTCCGACCTCGAACTGCGGTTTGATAAGCGTGACGAGGAGCGCGCCGGGATCGAGCATCCGCGCGAGCGCGGGGAGGATCAGCGTCTGCGAGATGAACGAGACGTCCATCGTGATAAAGCGCGGCGGGATCGGAAAATCCGCGCGGTCGAGATTGCGGGCGTTGTACCCCTCCATCACCGTGACGCGGGGATCGCGCCGGAGACGTTCGGCAAGTTGTCCGTGCCCGTTGTCGAGGGCGTAGACCGAAGCGGCGCCGCGTTTGAGCAGGCAGTCGGTGAATCCGCCGCCCGACGCGCCGATATCAAGCGCGACCAGCCCTGCGGGGGAAAGTCCCGATGCGGCGAGCGCCCCCTCGAGTTTCAGTCCTCCGCGGCTGGCGTAGCCGCCGTTCGGGTCGGAAAGTTCCACCTCGTGCGGGGTCGATTCGTCCACCTGTTCGGACGGGCGGGCGACGGTTTTGCCGTCGAGCTTGACTCCCCCCTCCGCGATCAGGCGTTTCGCGGCGTCGCGCCCCGAAACGAACCCCTTTTGCACGAGGTACAGATCGAGCCGCGTCATTTGCTGCGGGAAAGCAGGAGCGCGGCGAGCGACGCGAGCCGTCCGTCCCCGTCGAAGCGGGCGACGGCGGATACCGCCTCGTCGGTCAGGCGGCGGGCGTAATCGCGCGCCCCCGTTTCGCCCAGAAGCGAGAGCCAGGTCGTTTTTCCGCTCGCGGCGTCCTTGCCGACCGATTTGCCGAGTTCGGCGGGATCGCCGACCCCGTCGAGAATATCGTCGATCACCTGAAAGGCGAGCCCGATCTTTTCGGCGTAGACGTCGGCGGCGGAAAAGAGTTCGCCGTCAGCGATCCCGCCCGACAGACATCCGAGACGGCAGGCGGCGCGGATCAGCGCCCCGGTTTTCAGCCGTTGGAGTTTGACGAGCGTCGTTTCCCCGACGGGTTTCCCCTCGGTTTGCATATCGAGGGTCTGTCCGCCGACCATCCCCGCGTAGCCCGCGGCGTCGGCGAGTTCCGCCGTCGCGCGGCGGACGGTATCCGACGGAGCGTCGGCGCACGCGAGCGCCGAGAAGGCGCGGGTGAGCAGGGCGTCGCCCGCGAGGATCGCCGTCGCCTCGCCGTATGCGACGTGGCAAGTGGGCTTTCCCCGGCGGAGAACGTCGTTATCCATCGCGGGGAGATCGTCGTGAACGAGCGAGTAGGCGTGCACCATTTCAAGCGCGCACCCGAAGTCGAGCGCCGTCGCGGGGTCCCCCCCGGAGAGACGCGAAAAAGCGTAGGTCAGATACGGGCGGATCCGCTTTCCCCCTCCGAGGACGGCGTAGCGCATCGCTTCGCCGATCGGTTTCGTGTCGGGGTCGGCGTCGGGGAGCAGGGCGGCGAGCCGTCCCTCGACCTTCGCCGCGTATTCCGCGAGTTCTTCCTTGACGGGATACACGGTCAGTCCGCCTCCCCCGCCGCAAGGTCGAAGGGAACCTCGTCGCCCCCCGACAGTAGCGTGATCTTCTGCTCCGCCTCTTCGAGCATCTTCGTGCATTGAGACGAGAGCGCGATCGCGCGCTCGTAGACCGCGAGCGACTCGGAGAGCGGGAGATTCCCGCCTTCGAGTTCCCCGACCAGTTTCTGCAACTCGGCAAGCGCCTCCTCAAAGGAC
Source organism: Clostridia bacterium (assembly GCA_017961575.1). GTDB lineage: Bacteria > Bacillota > Clostridia > Oscillospirales > CAG-272 > UBA1740. Next base: position 5,886 of record JAGCXA010000005.1, read on the forward strand.
GCGGGGGCTTCTTTTTTCGTTTTCGGTTCGGTCATGATCTTTTCTCCTGTTTCGATTCGACGACGGTCGAAAGCGTTCCGTCGGAAAGCACGATCCCGATCCGCTCTCCGACCGTTACGTCGGCGACCGAGGAAACGGTCTTCCCGGTTTCGTTCTCCGCGACGGCGTAGCCGCGCGAGAGGGTGGCTAAGGGATTGAGCGCCGCGAGCGTCGCGCCGAGGGCGGTGAACCCCTCGCGTTTGGCGGCGCAGGACGCGCGGACGGCGTAGGCGGCGCGCTCGGAAAGCGAGGCGACCCCCTGCATCCGATCGCGCAGGATCGTTTCGGGGCGGGTCAGAACGGGGCGACCCGTCAGCGAGGCGAGCCGTTCGCGTCTCCGCCCGTTTTCCCGCCGCAGAACGCGGGCGAGCCGTTCGGGAACGTCCGACAGAGCGGCAAGCAGTTCCGCCCGATCGGGAACGGCGAGTTCCGCCGCGGCGGAGGGGGTGGCGGCGCGCAGATCGGCGACGAAATCGCAGATCGTGAAGTCGGTCTCGTGTCCAACGGCGGAGATCACCGGGACGCGGGACGCGGCGACCGTGCGCGCGAGTTTTTCGTCGTTGAAGGCGAACAGATCCTCAAACGATCCCCCGCCACGCCCGACGATGATGAGATCGACGTCGTCCCGGCGGTTGAGCGTCTCGATCCCCGCCGCGAGTTCCGCCGGCGCCTCGGCGCCCTGCACCCGGACGGGAACGATCAGAAGGTTTGCCGGCGGAAACCGCCGACCGAGAATGCGGATCATATCCCGGATCGCCGCTCCCGTCGGGGAGGTGACGATCCCGATTTTCTTCGGATAAGGCGGCAGGGGTTTCTTGCGTTCCGGGTCGAACAGCCCCTCTCCGCCGAGTTTGTTTTTCAGGGCTTCGTAGGCGAGCCAGAGCGAACCGACCCCGTCGCGGGACAGATGGGAGACGTAAAGCTGATAAACGCCGTCCTTCGGGTAGAGCGTGACGCTCCCCCGCGCGACGACCGAGAGACCGTCCGAGAGCGGGAAGGCGACGCGCTGCGCCTGACTGCGGAACATCACGCAGCGGATCAGTCCCTCTCCGTCTTTGAGCGAGAAGTAGACGTGCCCCGACCGCGGCAGCGAGAGGTTCGAGATCTCGCCGCGCACCGAAACCGACGAGAGAACGTCGTCCCCGTCGAGGAGCGACTTGACGTAGGTATTCAGTTGCGAGACCGAGAGGACGCCGTCGCTTTTCGGCAGGGTCCCGGTAAGATCGAAGGTCTCCTGATTCACGGGTCGGTCTTCCCTCCTTCCCCGTTCCGGCGGTAGGCGCGGGCGGTCAGCGCGGCGATCCCGACGGCGTTGTCCGAGGAGAGCGCCGGTTCGGCAAACGACGCCGACGGATAACGCTCTTCAATCGCGCGGCGCAGGATGACCGAACTCATCACGCCCCCGGCGCAGAGCAGTTCGCGTGCGCCGTACTTTTCGGTGACCTGATCGGTCATCGCAAGGATCGCCTCCGAAATATGCGAGAAGACGAAGGCGGCGACCGCGGCGGGATCGTTCGTTTTTTTGAACAGGTCGAGCGCGAGGTTTTCAAGCCCCGACAGATTGACGTAGCCGTCGCGGACGACGGGCTTTCTCTTCGGGATCTTTCCCGTGTACGAAAGCGCGAGTTTTTCAAGACCCGGTCCCGCGGGGAACGGTACGCCGAGGGCGACCCCGATCCGGTCGATCACCTGTCCGGCGTTCAGATCCCTCGTCCCCCCGACGATCTCGGAGTCAAAGCCGTTTTCGGTCGGCGTGACGGCGAGCAGTTCGGTCGTTCCGCCCGAAACGTGCCAGGCGTAGAAGGGACGGTCGGCAAGGTCGAAGCGGCGCGACGAGACGATCGCCGCGAAGAGATGCCCCGACTGATGCGAAAAACGGAAGAGCGGCAGAGCCGAAACCGCGGCGGCGTGCGACGCGGCGGCGATCCCGGCAAGGAAGCAGGGCATATACGATCCGTCGCGGTCGCGGGGGCGTTCCGACACCCCGACGGCAAGCGGCGTGCGTCCTGCAAGGTACGGGGCGAGGCGCTCAGCGAGCAGCGGCAGATTCTTCACGTGCTGAAACACCGCGTCGCTCTGCCGGAGCCCGTGTTCGCCGGTCCCGACCGAGAGCGGTTGTTTCAGGTTGCAGATCACCCGGTCTTCCCCGTCGACGAGGGCGACCGAGGTGGTGTAGTTGCTGGTATCGAAACCGAGAAAGCAGTTTTCCGTCATCCCACGTCACCCCCGCGCGACGCGGCGCACCTCCTCCGACTGCATGGCGCGGTTCAACACGCCGTTGACGAAGGCGTAGGCGTTGTCGTCGTCGTAGGTCTTGGCGAGTTCGACCGCCTCGTCGAGCGAGACGAGCGGCGGGATCTCGGGACGGAATAGCATCTCGAAACAGGCGAGCCGCAAAATCGAGAGCGAAACGCGCGAGATCCGCGAGAGCGTCCATCCGACGGCGGACGCGCCGATCAGGGCGTCGATCTCGGATAGATGTTCCAACACCCCCGCGGTCGCCTCCGTGATGTAGGGATCTTCGCGCCCCCCGAAATCGCGGACGCGCTCGGATTCCAATTCCTCAGCCGACTTTTCGGGCGTATATCCGTACGAGAAAAGAACCGACAGGATCGCCTCCCTCGCCTCTCTTCTCGACATTGCTTTTTCCTGTGCCATACCGACGGATTACCTCTCTTTTTCCAAGGATCGGCAAATCAAGCCGATCTGTATTCATTCAATTCATCTAATTATACATTTTTTCGCGCGCGTTGTCAATCAATTCCGCGTTTTTTTCCTATGAATAAAGTGTAAAATTCGACGGATTTGCGGAATCGGCTTGCATTCCCGCCCGCAATATGCTATCATTATAGCGGAAAAAACGCCGAACAGAAAGGAAACGCCATGTCCCCCAAAACCATCGTCCGCAAGATCCTCGTATCGACCTGCGTGATCTGTACGGTGATCTCGGTCGTCTTCTACTTCATCGCCGCGATCGTGAACGAGGTCGAATCGATCTTCAACGAAACGGCGGTCACTTTCCGTCAGTTCCTTCTGATCCTGCTCTTCTCGTTCCTCGTCGCGCTCGCCAACCGCCTTTTGTCGGTTCCGCGCCTGCATATCGCGCTTCGGATCGCGATCCACTACGTCACCCTGCTCGCCGCCTTCCTCGTCGTGTTCATCCGGGCGGGCAACCTGAAAATCAGCGGCGCTGCGTCGGTCTTTCTCGCGATCATGATCTTCACGGTTCTCTATATCGCGTTCTTCCTCGCGACCTACTTCACGCTCCGTTTTCTCGGCGCTCTGCCGGGACGGAAAAAGGAAGAGAATCCCGCCGCGTATCAGTCGCGCTTCAAGTGAAAAACCGAAAACTGAAAAGCCGGACGGCGAGTCGCCGTCCGGCTTTCTTTATCCGTTTTTATCTCAGTCTGAGGAACTTGCGGAAGGACATCTCGCCGTTGTCGTTCGAGACGAGCGCGAGCAGGATCCAGAATACCGAAATATCCAGAAAGACGATATTCCCGAACGCCGCCGCGTAGAGCGAGAGCGCCGCCATGGCGAACCCGAATTTTCCGCGCCGGGTCGAGAGGATCGCGAAGAGCGAACCGATGAAGAGGATCAGTCCGACGAGCCCGACCGACAGGTAGACGTAGCCGATCCCGTTCATTTTGGCGGGAAGGTCGACGCCCGAAGCCGACAGAAACGCCTTTGCGTTGCCGACGCCGCACCCGAAGAGCCGGACGACGGCGCCGTGGTTCCCCGCCTTCCCCGCCGCCTCGAAGCCCGAGACGAGGGCGGGATCGCGGAGCATATCCTTGAAGCCGGAAAGCAGAGCCGAGAAGCGTCCGCCGGTCGCGAGCACCCCGGCGCCCGCGCCGATCAGGAGGATCGGAAACACAAGCTGCAAAACGATGCGCGAAGGTTTCTGATGCGTGAAGCGGTAGGTCGCGTCGTAGGGATGGACGATGAAGTAGACGAAAATGAAGAGGACGTAAAGCCCCCAGACGACGGCGAGCGCGACGAGAACCTGAACGCTCTTCGTCAGAACGAGCCCCGCCGATACGACCACGGCGCAGATGAACTCACGCCCGTTGAAACCGATCCGATCCCAGAGGAGCAGAAAGGCGACGGCGGGCAGGCAGAAGAGCGCGAAGCCCTCGGTGGTCGTGAAGAGCGAGGTCGGGGTCCCCGTGGCGCGGAAAGCGTCGGTATAAACGCCGCCGAACACGTAGGATTCGCGGAAGATCGTCGGCAGGTAGATCCCCCGCAGGCGGAACACGACGAACTGCACGATGAAGTAAGCCGAGAAGATCACGGCGAGCGCCGCGTAACAGGTCATCCCGAAGCGCACGTTGAAAACGTCGCGGGAAGCGTAGAGGACGATCAGCCAGAAGAGGATCATGATCCCGAGATCGATCAGTTTTTCGCGTCCCGAATAGTAGGCGCTCTGCCGCGCCATCACGGCGGAAAACGCCGCGGTGAGAAGGAAGAGGACGTAACCGCGGAAGCCGTAGACCTTGGTGCGGAACAGCCCCTCCGTCGGGATTTTCAGGAGGCAGAAGAGAACGGCAAACGGGAGCAGAACGAGATACCCGATCGAAAAGTGCGCCGTCAGGAACGGAACCCGAACCGGCAGTCCGAACTGGTTGAGGAAGGGAAACAGAACGAGCAGGATCGTGAAAACTTTTCTCATCGTACGGACCTTTCATCGGAATTTCCGGCGCAGCCGGATGTCGTCTTTATACAAAGTAATTATAATACGCTCCCGATTCTTTGTCAAGGGTTTTTCGGGGGATCAGTCGATATCCTCCTTCACCGTCGCGGGCGGAACGTCGAGAAGGTCGGGATTGGCGAGATACCGCTGCATGATCTTGAAGGCGGAGGCGTAATAATACCCGTCGCAGATGCGCTCGTCGGTCACGGCGCGCAGGTCGACGAAACGCCGCGTCACAACTTCCCCGTTCTCGCCGATCTCGCGCACGGTATACTTCTTGCCGTATGCGAAAAAGATCGGAATGTTGCCGAAATCGTAGAGGTGGTGATAGATCGCGTTGATCCCGAGCGAACCCATACTGGTGATGACGAGCGACCCGTGGAAGGGGCTGACCTTGACGAGTCCCCGCGGAAGCAGCCCGAAATAGTCGAGGAACCGGAGCGTCCCGATCACAAAGCGCAGGATCAGTCCGGGAATATGGCGGAGAAATCCCGCCGTGTTGTCGAAGTCGGTGTCGTCGGACGTCGCCTTGTCGGCGACCTCCTTGAACTTGCGGTATACGTCGTCGGCGGTGTCCGACGGATCGAAGATCACCTTGATGACGGTGTCGGGGCAATCCAACCCCATCTTCTTCTTGATCGTCATATTGGCGACGACGTTCTTGCGGGCGTAGACGTGCTGCCCGGCGACGAAACGGTTGACCCCCGGGCGTTCCGCGATCGTCCGGACGTAGGCGGCGAGAATCGCGTGCAGAGCGCCGAATCCGGTCAAGCCCTGCGCCCTCTTTTTCGCGCAGTATTCGTCGAGGATATCCATATTGATCCGATCCTCAAAATGGTTCTGCGAATCGGATCTCACCTTCATGATGTAGGGGATGACGTACTGCATCGGCGCGAGCGTGCGCAGACGCCGTCCCTCGTAGCGGTCGCCCCAATGCCACCACCGCTTTTTCTTCTTGCTTTTCTCTTTTTCCTCTGCGGGGACGGACGAAACCGCGTCTTCTCCGATCTCTTGCGTTTCCGCCGTATTCTTTTTCTTGCTCATTGATGGTCCTTCTTCACGGTCGTTTTGAAACAGGCGCGGGGATCGCGCGCCCCGAAGGAGGGAAACAGACCTTTCGGACTGCCCTCTCCCGAAGCGCGGCGATCCCCCGTATTACCCGCCGGGCGTTATTCGGCGTTCTTTTTCGCCTCGTCGATGATCTTCTGCGCGATGGGTCCCGGAACCTCCTCGTAGCGGACGACCTCGTAGTCGAAGCGACCCCTGCCCTGCGTCATCGCGCGGAGCGAGATCACGTAGTCCGCCATCTCGGCTTTCGGTACCTCCGCCAGAACGACGGTGTAACCGTTCTTCTCGGCGGTTTCGGTCCCCATGATCCGTCCGCGGCGCTTCGGAAGATCGCCGTAAACGTCGCCGACGTAGTCGGAGGGGATCACGACGCGGAGCGTCCCGATCGGTTCAAGCAGAACGGGCTTCGCGAGCGGAAGACCGGCGTTGTACGCCAGCCGCGCGGCGAGTTTGAACGAGATCTCGTTGGAGTCGACTTCGTGGTAGGAACCGTCGTAGAGTTCCGCCGCGAGGTTGACCATCGGATACCCGGCGAGAACGCCGTGCTCCATACATTCCTGCAAGCCCTTCTCGACCGCGGGGAAATACTGCTTCGGCACCGAGCCGCCGAAGACCGATTCGGTGAAGGTAAGACCCTCGTCCTCCCCGTGGGAGAAGCGGATCTTGACGTGTCCGTACTGACCCGAACCGCCCGACTGCTTCTTGTGCTTCCCTTCGACGTCGGATTTGCCCTTGATGGTCTCGCGGTAGGCGATCTTCGGCTCGGTCAGATCGACCGAGGTGCCGAAGCGGGCTTTCAGTTTCGCCGTCAGGACGTCGAGGTGCATATCGCCCAGCCCGGAGACGGTGAGCTGCTTGGTCTCGGGGTTGTTCTCGTATTTCAGGGTCGGATCCTCTTCAAGCAGGCGGCTGATGCCCTGCGAGATCTTATCCTCGTCGCCCTTCGCCTTCGGGACGATCGCCATCGTCATATAGGCGGACGGGAAGGTGATCGGCGCGTAGCGGAAGTTCTCCGCCTTCACGGTCAGGGTGTCGTTGGTGTTGGTGTTGACGAGTTTCGCCGTCACGCCGATGTCGCCGCAGGAGAGGATCTCGACGTCGGTCTGCTTCTTGCCGCGCATCAGGTAGAGACGCCCGAATTTCTCGATCTGTCCGTTCGTCGTGTTGCGGAGCGTCGCGTCCTTCGCGAGTTCGCCGTTCATCACCTTGAAGAAGGACATCTTGCCGACGAAGGGGTCGGCGACCGTCTTGAAGACGAAGATCGAGGTCTCGCCGTCGGGTTCGATCGGGATCTCGATCGGCGAGCCGTCCTCTTTGAATCCGTGTTCGACCTTCCGCGCGGTGGGACGCGGGAAGGAATCGGCGATGGTGTCGAGCAGGGTCTTGATGCCCCACATCTTGACGGCTGCGCCGCAGAAGACCGGGACGATATCGCCGTGGATGATGCCCTCGTGGATCGCCTCGACCGCCTCGTCGCGGGTGATCTCCTCTTCCCCGAAGAACTTTTCCATCAGCTCGTCGCTGGTCTGGGCGATCGACTCGAAGAGCATCCCGCGGAATTCCTCGATATAGTCGTTGTGCTTCTCGGGAATGTCGAGGCAGGTGTAGGAACCGCTCTTGGAATCGAACATATACATCACGCGGTCGATCAGGTTGGCGAACCCGACGACCTCGGAACCGTCGATCACGGGAATCTGCACCGGGCAGACCGCGACCCCGAATTTTTCGCGCAGGGCGTCGTAGACCTTCTTGAAGCGCGCCTCGTTATCGTCGAAGCGGTTGATGAAGAACGCCTTCGGGATCTTCGCCTCGGTGGCGAGATCCCACGCGAGTTCGGTGCCGACCTGGATCCCGGTCTTGCCGTCCACGACGATGATCGCGGCGTCGGCGACGCGGGTGCATTGGCGCACCTCGCCCTCGAAGTCAAAGTAGCCCGGCGTGTCGAGCAGATTGATCTTGATCCCGTTCCAGGTGACCGGCGCCAAAGACGCGGAAAGCGAAAAGCCGCGGCGGATCTCCTCGGGGTCGTAGTCGCAGACCGTGTTCCCCGCGGTCACCGAGCCGAGACGGTCGGTATTCTTGGTGAGGTAGAGCATCGCCTCTGCGAGCGAGGTCTTGCCGCTCCCTCCGTGTCCGAGCAAAGCGACGTTGCGAAGGCTTTTTGTGCTGATTTTTTCCATTTTGAGTGCGCTCCTTCTTTTTTTCGGGATGCAAACGGCTGGTCGCCGTCACAGGGATATTATACAGGAAAATACAAAGAAAATCAATCCCGTTTTCGGAAGTTTCGTCCGTCGGACCGTAGAATAATCCGCCGTATTTTTGGCGTTTCTGCACAAAAAGAACCCCCGGCGGGAATTCCCGTCAGGGGTTGTCGAGCCGCGATCCCTGCGTCCAGCCCTTTTCGTAGAGCAGACGGTCGATCGCGTCGATCACGGCGAGTTTTTTCCGGCTCCAAGCCGGGGCGATCAGTTGATCGGGCGCGCCGTCCCCGGTCAGCCGTCCGACAACGCAGGACGGCGGCAGCAAAGTCAACTGTTCCGCGACGGCGGCGACGTACTCCTCCATTTTCATCGGGGTATATTCTCCCCTGGCGTACCGTTCGGCGAGCGGGGTTCCCGCAAGGACGTGGAGCAGATGGATCTTCACCTCGTCGGCGCCCATCCGTCCGACCGTCTCCGCCGACGCCAGCATATCGCTCTTCGTCTCGCCGGGCAGACCGTCGATCAGATGGACGCAGATCCGCGCGCGGGGGACGTCGCTCCGGAGCGCGTCGTATCCCGCGCGGAATTCGTCGAACGTATGGCGTCTGTTGATCCTTTTCGCCGTTTCGTCGTTGACGGTTTGGAGCCCGAGTTCGACCGTCAGGTCGATCTTTTGGGAAAGGGCGCGAAGCAGGCGCGTGACGTCCGGCGGCAGGCAGTCCGGGCGGGTGGCGATATGCACGGCGACGGCGCCCGGAAGCGTTCCGAGCAGTTCGTAGATCGGCGCGAGAAGGGGCGCCGGGGCGTAGGTGTTCGAGTGGGCTTGCAGATACGGTATGAAACCGACGCAACTCCACTTTTCCGAGATTTTCGCCCGTTGGATCAGGTATTGTTCGAGAAGCGGGAGATCGGGCGACGGAGCGAAGTCTCCGCTTCCCCTCTCCGAACAGTAGATACAGCCGCCGACCCCCTTCGTTCCGTCGATGTTCGGGCAGGTGAATCCGGCGTCGAGCGGAATGACGGCGCACTTGCCGCCGTACCTTTTGCGAAGATAGTAATCGAAGGTGTGATAGCGTTTGTTCGTGTCGCTGTACGGGAAGGGATTGGTCTCTCGCTGGGTCGGGCGTCTCACGTCGCGTCTTCCCCGTCTTTCTTTTTGATAAGGAACGGCAGTACCTCGTAGAGCGAGGACACGCCGACGAGTTTCACGCCGTCGGGCACGGCAAGGTCCTTCTTTTTCTGCCGCTTCGGGACGACGATGGTGGTAAACCCGAGCCGCACCGCCTCCTTGACGCGGTATTCGGCGCGCGGGACGGCGCGCACCTCGCCCGAAAGCCCGACCTCGCCGAAGGCGATCAGGTCGTCGGGGAGCGCGCGGTCGGTGATCCCGGAGATCAGCGCCATCGCGACCGACAGGTCGGCGGCGGGCTCGTCGAGCCGGAGTCCCCCGGCGATATTGAGATAGACGTCGTTCTGCGAGAAGCGAAGTCCGAGGCGCCGTTCAAGCACAGCGAGCAGGAGACCGAGACGGTTGTAGTCGAATCCGTCGGAGGTGCGTTTCGGCACGGCGTAGACCGTCCCGGTCACCAGCGTCTGGATCTCGGTGATGAGCGGGCGGCTCCCTTCGAGGATACATCCGGCGCAGCTCCCGCTGACGCTCTTCGGGCGTTCGGAGATCAGGACCTCGGAGGGGTTCGGGATCTCGACGAGCCCCCGGTCGCTCATCTCGAACACGCCGATCTCGTTGGTCGAGCCGTAGCGGTTCTTGGTCGCGCGGATGATGCGGTACGCCTGCGTCCGCTCGCCCTCGAAATAGAGGACGGCGTCCACCATATGTTCGAGCATCTTCGGCCCCGAGATCCCGCCCTCCTTGTTGACGTGTCCGACGAGGAAGACGGCGGCTCCCTCGGTCTTGGCGTAGGTGATGAAGGCGAGCGCGCCCTCCCTTACCTGCGTGACCGAACCGGGCGCCGACGAGAAGCGTTCGGAGTAGAGGGTCTGCACCGAGTCGATGACGATCACGTCGGGGGAGATGCGTCTGCATTCCCCGAGGATGGCGTCGGTATTCGTCTCGGTCAGGAGGAAGATCTCGTCGCCCTTGATCCCGAGCCGGTTATAGCGCAGGCGGATCTGCCCGCCCGACTCCTCGCCCGTGACGTATAGGACGCGGCGGGACGACGAGAGGTGCGCCGAGATCTGCAAAAGGATGGTCGATTTTCCGATGCCGGGTTCGCCGGAGATCAGGACGACCGATCCCTCGACCAGCCCCCCGCCGAGCACGCGGTCGAGTTCGCCCATCCCCGTCCCGCTCCGGATATAGGAGGGGGTTTCGAGTTCGGAGAGCCGGACGGCGGGCGAGCGCGGCGCGGGGGTCGCTCCGTTCCCCGACCGCGCGGGTTCGGGGGATTGCACGGTCTCTTCCATCGAGTTCCACGCGCCGCAGTCGGGACACTTCCCCACCCAGCGCGAGGTCGTCGCGCCGCACTCGGCGCAGACGAAGATCGGTTTCGGCGCTTTGCTGACTGCCATCTTGTTACCTCCGGGGGCGTTTTTTCAGTTTCCCGCCCCGCCGTTTCCTTTGATTGTTTCCATTATACCACAGAAAATCGAAAAAGACAATTCTCTTTGATAGGCGGGCGAGGAGATTTTTTCGCATTCGGCTGCGTTGGAGAGAAAACCGCACTCGACGAGCACCGCCGTCGACGCCGCCGAGTCGAGCAGGCGGATCGAACCGTCGGCTTGCTTGGACTGCCGCTTATTGTCGGGTTGAAGGTCGGCGACGACGCGCCGACGGATCGCCTCGGCAAGTTCCCGGCTTCCTCGCGTTTTCGCGTACCAGACCTGCAACCCGCTGTATTTTTCGACGGGAAACCAGTTCATATGGATACTGACGAAGAGCGCGTCTGGGTAAAGCCGGGTAAAGGCGATCCGGTTGTTGACGTCCCACCGCTTCCGATGTCCCGACCGATCCTGTTCCTCCGTGATCGGGAGCGAATCGTCCGAGCGGGTCAGGACGACCTCGACCCCCGCCTCCCGGAACAGATCGGCGAGCAGCAGGACGACCGAGAGGTTCAGATCCTTTTCGAGCGCGCCGTTGACCCCCTTCGCACCGCCGTCGACGCCGCCGTGCCCCGCGTCGAGCACGACGGTCGGCGGGGGAGACGGTTCCACCGCCGCCTCGCGCGCCCGGGCGTTGACCGCCCGCGCCGTGAAGAAAAACAGGATCAGAACCGAAAGCGCCGCCGTAAGAAACCGACGGGCGACCCATCCGATAGCCATAAGAAAACCCCCGTATCCGTTTGGTACAGGATACGGGGGATTCTACGGTACTATGCCTTTTTCAGTTCTTGTCTGTTTTGTCGGGGCGTTTGGCGGAGGGGATGATCCGCCGCTCGTGAAGCCCCATCCAATAGGCGAAGCCGGTCACGGCGACAGCCGGAAGGGTCGTGCAGAGGAAAATGAGCCCGGCGACAAGATAGTAGGAGCGGGAAACGTCCTGCACGAGGCGGGTCGCCGCGAGCAGCGAACGGACGACGCCGATATACATCGAGTGCAGGAAGGTCGCGGGAAGATACCCCACGGCAAAGAAACGCGAGCCGACGACGGTTTTCCCCGCGAAGGAGAGCAGCCCGCCGATCAGCATCAAAAGATCGAGGATGAAGTTCGGGATCTGGGCGATCAGCGCTAAGATCAGTCCCTTCTCGCCCCGGAGTTTGTCGTGCACCGCGTCGAGGCGGAGCCGCTCCTTTCCGCCGATCTCCCACGCCACGGAGTAGAGAATGAAGAGATAGAACAGCACCGAAAAGATGCTGACGATAAGCAGGGGCGTCGCGTCGTCGCGTTCACGGAACGCGGAGGACACGGCGAAGGACAGAACCAATCCGAAGATCGCGATCCCGATCTGTATGATGAACAGACGCACGATCTGATAGGAGTTCTTTTTCCAAAAACCCATCACGGTAACCTCCTTCGGATTTCCTTTCCATTGTACCCTGCCAAGCCGAAAAAAACAAGGCGGATCACAATTCGTTTACATTTTATTCACTAAAAATTTCTGTTTTGTAGTATAATAGAGTCAGATGAAAACGAAAGGAAGCGAAACGGTTGGCAGTCCTGACTCTTCACAGTTCCGAAATGGAACTCTTCCCCGCGATCGCCCTCGATTACGCCTCCCAGAAGTCGGTCATCGAGGGAAAGAGCGACAACACCGTCTGCGAGTATCTTTCGGACTTGCGGATGTTCTTCCGCTATCTGATCGCGACCGAGCGAAGGATCGACCCGAACTCGGAGGAATTCAACGAGATCGACATCCGGGGGATCACCGTCGCCGATATGGAGAAGGTGACGGCGGAAACGATCTACCGTTTCCTTTTCTACGTCGATCAGCAGCGCGGGAACGGGACGGCGGCGAAATCGCGCAAACTCTCGGCGCTCCGCTCGTTTTTCAAGTACCTTTACGCGAAGAAACACGCGATCAGCCACGATCCGACCTCCGACATCGACGGGCCGAAGAAGCGGAGTTCCCTGCCGAAATTTCTGAATCTCGAAGAGAGCCGCCGCCTGCTTGCGGCGGTGGAGGGCGACCTCGCGTCGAAGAGCCGCGTCCGCGATTACGCGATCGTCACGCTCTTCCTCAACTGCGGGATGCGGGTGTCCGAACTCGTCGGGATCAACCTCTCCGACCTCGACCCCGAACTCACCTCGCTCCGCGTCACGGGAAAAGGATCGAAACAGCGGATGATCTACCTGAACGACGCTTGCAGAAGCGCCGTCCGCGCCTACCTTTCCGAGCGGATGGAACTCGATCCGAAGAAGAACGACACCGACGCGCTCTTCCTCTCCTCGCGGGTACAGCGGATCTCGGTCAAAACCGTGCAATGGATGGTCTATCGGTACCTCGACGCCGCGGGGCTCTCGAACCGCGGGCTCTCGGTGCATAAACTGCGGCACACCGCCGCGACCCTGATGTATCAGAGCGGAAAGGTCGATATTCGCGTACTCAAAGACGTGCTCGGACACGAACAGTTGAACACGACCCAGATCTACACCCACGTCTCGGACGAGGGGATGAAGCAGGCGATGGACAGCAATCCCCTCTCGGAGATCAAGCCGAAAAAGGACTGACGGCATAGAAGAGACCGCCCGGTCATAAACTGTTCTACCCGCGGAAGCCCCGCGGATGATGGGAGCAACGTATGACCTTTTCGGTTTCCCGGCGGCGCGTCCGAAGGGCGGGCGGCAAACGCCTCGCTTTCCCCCTGATCCTTCCGCTGTTCGCCCTGCTCTTCGCGCTTCTGACGGGTTTTTCCGGCGTTCTGCACCGACAACTCGAAATCCTCGCCGCAAACCAAGCCGAGACCCTGCTCTCGGAGGCGGCGGCGACCGCCCTCTCAGCCGCCTTCCGCGACCGTGAGGGGCTATACGACGGGATCGTCAGGATCAGCCGCGCCGACGACGGCACGATCACCTCGATCGGCACCGATCCGGGCGCGCTCTCCGCCCTCTCCGCCGCCTTTCAGAGCAAATTGCGCGAAACGCTCTCCGAGCGCGGGAGCGTGAAGATCCCGACGGGAAACCTGACGGGTTCGGCGTTCTTTTCGGGGCGCGGCGCGAATCTAACCTTCAAAACCGTGCTCTCCCACGCGCTCGTCACCGATATACGGAGCGAGTTTATCGCGGTCGGGATCAACCAGACCCTTCACCGCGTGATCCTCGAAACGTCCGCCGCCGTGACCGTTCTGCTTCCCGGGCGGAACGCGACGCGGGAGATCAAACGCAGTTTTCCCGCCGCGGAGACGGTGATCGTCGGGCGGGTGCCGGAAATGCTCCTGCAACCGGGAAAATAAAAACGAAAAAGGACGGCGCGACCTGCGCCGAAAGAGGAATATGAAACATTTGGATACGAAAGATCTCGCCGCTTGGGTCGGCGACCTGACCGCCGGCGAGGAGATCCGGCTCTCCGGGGTGGTCTACACCGCCCGGGACGCCGCGCACAAGCGATTCTTCGCCGCGCTCGACGCGGGAGAACCGCTCCCCTTCCCGCTTGAAGGAGCGGCGATCTACTACGCCGGTCCGACTCCCGCCAAAAACGGGCTTGCCGTCGGTTCGTGCGGCCCGACGACCTCCTCGCGGATGGATATTTTCCTTCCGCGCCTCTCCGATCTCGGTCTGAAACTCACGATCGGAAAGGGCGACCGTTCGCCCGAGGTCTACGAGGCGCTGAAACGGAACGGCGCCGCCTACCTCTGCGCGCTCGGCGGCGGAGGGGCGCTCGCCGCGGGTCATATCGTCTCGGCGGAGGTCGTCGCCTACGACGATCTCGGGTGCGAGTCGGTCAAACGCTTCGTCTTTTCCGAGATGCCGCTCTGGGTCGGGATCGACTGCAAGGGCAACTCGATCTTTCCGAAACGATGACGATCGGCGAGAAGATCCGCCGCAGGCGGCTTGAACTCGGGCTGACCCAGCGCGAGGTCGCCGGGGATTCCGTGACGCGCAACCTGATCTGCCGGATCGAGCGGGGCGACTGTCTTCCCTCTCTCGATACGCTCTACGCCGTGGCGAAGGCGCTTTCGGTTCCGGTCGCCTATCTCGTTTCCGAGGACGACGACTACGCCGTTTTCGCCGTTTCGGAGGCGCTTCCTTCGATCCGGCGCGCCTACGCCGCCGGGCATTACGCCGACTGCCTTACCGAGATCGGGAAACTCCCGCCCGAGGGGATCGCCGACGAGGTCGCCTACCTTGCCGCCGCGTCGTCGCTCGGACTTGCCGAACGGGCGCTCGGAGACGGGAATCTGAAAAAGATACCGGAGTACGTCGAGGAGGCGAAGAGGTACGCCGAAAAAACGGTGCTTCCGACCGCATGGCTCCTCGCCCGGTGCGAACTCTGCCGCGCCGTCGCGAAGTGTCCCGAGACGCCGCGCTGGGAGATCAAGCGCGAGGCATACTTGAAGAACGCCGAGAGCGCGATCGGCTACAACGCATTTCTCTACCTCTCGGATGACGAGGGGATCGTCTGCGACCGCGAGGCGTTCAACCTGCACCGACAGGCGCGGGGGATGATCGCGCAGCGTCGCTACCGTGAGGCGCTCGCCGTCCTGCTTGAATTGGAGGAAAAGAAGAGCACGGGTGAACTCGACCCCTACTTCCTCTACCGCGTCTACACCGACACGGAGACCTGCTGCCGCGAGATCGGGGACTTCGAGATGGCGTACCGGTATTCGACCAAGCGGGTGTCGCTGCTGAGAGAGTTCAGAGAGTAAGGCGGCTGCCGTCGTTCCAAATCACCCCCAACGGGGGTGGATGTAATCCGCTTGCCCCGCAAGCGGTATGTAATTGCGCCGCAGGCGCGTATGTAATCCACCCCGCCGCGCGGACGGTATGTGATCCGCTTGCCCTGCAAGCGGTACGGTATTCGCAAGGGACAAAAAACCCGGCACCACCTCATCTGTCACTCCGTGACATCTTCCCCTCAAGGGGAAGACTTGGTACGTCCCCTGCGGGGAATTCCATACAACGCTTCGCATTGGTTACATACCACCCTTCGGGTGGATTACATGCCGTGCTTTGCACGGATTACATACCACGCTGCGCGTGGATTACATACCGCTCTGCGAGCGGATTCGGAACGACGAGGGAGGAGCGGCTGCGCGGCGCGAAAGTGACAAATGGCGGGGGCGGCTGCGCCGTCGAGATACGGCGCGCCCCGCTTCGGGCGCGCCGTTCGATATAATCGCCGCGACACGGCGATTTCGATATGTTCCGCGCAAACGCGCGGAACTCGATACGTCTTGCGCGTCTACCGCGCAAGACAAGAAAAAGAACCGACGGAGGGTCAAGCCGTCGGCTCTTTTTTTGTTTGGCTTTTACGCCATTTTGTTGAATTTCAGGGTGAAGGCGCTCTTGCGGTGAGCGGCGGCGTTCTTGTGGAGCACGCCGTGGGAAACCGCCTGATCGACCTTCTTAACGGCGAAGCGGTAAGCCGCCGACGCCTCTTCCTTATTGCCGGACTCAACCGCCAGATCAAACTTCTTGATCGCGGTCTTCAACTGGCTTTTGATCATCTTGTTCCGCAGGGTCTTCGCCTGCGTCACGAGAACGCGCTTCTTCGCGGACTTGATATTCGGCATTATGCCACCTCCAAATAATTAAAATAAAGCGGGATCGCGCGCGCTTCGCCGACTGAGAGGGTGCGGCGGGCGGCTCAAAACTTACGCCTTACTTTTTTACCGATCTATGTTACCACAGTTTCTTTCAAAAAGCAAGTCTTTTTCCGAAAAAAAAAGTGGTTTTTGAAAAAAGCGGCGCAAACGCCGATTTTTTCCCGAAAAAGATACCGAAAACGCTTGACAGAACGGCGGCGGTATGCTATACTTGTAAAGCAAATAGGTTTACACCCGTTTTCGGAGAGAGGAGACGCCGTGTTTGAGAAGGATATGACCGTCGGGTATCTGCTGGATTTCTACGGCGAGATCCTCGGCGAACGCGCGCGGCGGATCACGTCGCAATACTACTGCGACGACCTGTCGCTCTCCGAGATCGCCGAAAGCGAGGGGATCTCGCGGCAGGGTGTGCGCCAGACCATCAAGCGGGCGGAAGAATCGCTCCGCTTTTACGAGGAGAAATTGGGACTTGCCGCCCATTTCGCCCTCATCCGCGAGAAGGCGGAGGAGATCGGCGATCTCGCCGCTTCCCTTTCTCGCTCCGACGACCAAGCGTCGCGGGACGCCGCCGAAAAGATCGGGGTCGCGGCGAACGCGATCGTCTCATTATTCTGAATCGGGAGGAACGCCGTGTTAGAAGGGCTTACCGAAAAACTTGTCAACGCCTTCAAGCGTTTTCGCAATAAGGGAAAACTGACCGAAGCCGACGTCCGCGAGGGGATGCGCGAAGTCAAGCGCGCTCTGCTCGAAGCCGACGTCAACTTCAAGGTCGTGCGCGACTTCATCTCCGACGTGACCGAACGCGCCGTCGGGCAGGAAGTGCTGGAAAGTCTGGTCCCCGCGCAGCAGATCGTCAAGATCGTGAACGAGGAACTCATCAAACTGATGGGGAGCGAGACGGCGAAACTCGAAATCTCGCCAAAACCCCCGACGGTCGTGATGATGGCGGGCTTGCAGGGCGCGGGCAAAACCACCCATGCCGCCAAGATCGCCAAACTGATGAAGAGCAAGGGGAAAAATCCCCTGCTCGTCGCCTGCGATATTTACCGTCCCGCCGCGATCGATCAGTTGAAGATCGTCGGAGAGGCGGCGGGGATCCCGGTCTTCTCGCTCGGGAACAAGGTCAGCCCGGTCGAGATCGCGAAAGCCGGGGTCGAGTACGCGAAGAAGAACGGCTACGATATGGTCTTCCTCGATACGGCGGGTCGCCTTCATATCGACGAAGAGTTGATGGAAGAACTCGAAAAGATCCGCGATCAGGTCGAGCCGACCGAGATCCTTCTGGTCGTCGACGCGATGCTCGGACAGGACGCCGTGAACGTGGCGAAGACCTTCAACGATCGGTTGGAACTTACCGGCGTGGTGCTGACCAAACTCGACGGCGACACGCGCGGCGGCGCGGCGCTCTCGGTGCGCTACGTCACGGGAAAACCCATCAAGTTCATCGGCACCGGCGAAAAACTCGATATGATCGAGCAGTTCCATCCCGACCGGATGGCGTCGAGGATCCTCGGAATGGGCGACGTGCTGTCGCTGATCGAGAAAGCCGAGGCGGCGTACGACGCGAAGACCGCCGCCGAGATGGAAAAGAAACTCCGCGAACAGACCTTCACCCTCGAAGACTTCCTGCTCCAACTCCGGCAGCTCAAAAAGATGGGCAACCTCGAACAGATCCTCGGAATGATGCCGGGCGTGAACG
>JAGCXA010000006.1 GCA_017961575.1 Clostridia bacterium
GCCCGAACGCACGTTCCGGTTCGGGATCAGAAGGCAGAGCGGCGTGCCGGTGGTTTTTCCTTCAAAAACGCCGCTGACGATCTCGAACTCGTCTTCTTCGACCCGCGCGGTCGAGATCGCGCCCGCCGGACGGCGGAGCGACAGTTGCTTTTTGATCCGGTCGCAATCGACCGGAATACCGGGCGCGAGCCCGTCGATCACGCCGCCGACGGCGGCGCCGTGGCTCTCGCCGAAGATCGTGGTCACGACGTTGGTTCCGAGTGAGTTTTTCACGATTTCACCACCATTCCGACGTAATCCCGGAGTTCTTCCGGTGAAAGAGGGATGAGTTCAAAGGAACCGGGCTCGTTCACCCGGACGACGGTGATCTTCCCGTCCGCCGCCTTCTTGTCGTGCAGGAGCGCGGCGTAAACCTTGTCGGGGTCGGCTTTGACCGAGGTCGGAAGACCGAGACGGGCAAGCACGGGGATCAGGCGTTCTCGCACCGCGGGTGCGCACGTCGGGATCATACCGAGCGCGACGCATTCGCCGTGATACAGCCCCGTCACGCTCTCGATTCCGTGTCCGACCGTGTGTCCGAAGTTGAGGATCCGGCGCAGCCCGCTTTCGCGTTCGTCCTGTTCGACGACCGATTTCTTGACCAAGAGCGCCCGGTAGAGCGCCTCGACGGGATCGACGTCGCCCGCCTCAAATAGCGAGAAGAGCGCGGCGTCTGCGATCAGTCCCGCCTTCACGATCTCGGCGTATCCCGCCGCGATCTGACGGGCGGGGAGCGTTTTGAGCGTTTCGGGGTCGATCAACACCTTCTTCGGCTGACGGAAGACGCCGACCGAGTTCTTGATCCCCGCGAGGTCGATCGCGGTCTTCCCGCCGATCGAACTGTCGGCTTGCGAGAGCAGGGTCGTCGGGATATTGTAGAAGTCGATCCCGCGCATATAGAGCGCGGCGGCAAGCCCCGAAAGGTCGCCGACCACCCCGCCCCCGACGGCGACGACGCAGTCGCGGCGGGTGAAGCCCTCTTCCAGCATTTTTACAAGCAGTTTTTCAAGAACGGGGAAGGACTTGCTCCCCTCGCCCTCCGGGACGGTCACAACGACCGCGTTTTTGCATTGGGCGGCGACCGTTTCGGCGTACTCTTCCGGCACGCCCGCGTCGGTCACGACCAGGACCTTGCGGTCGAGGTCGAGCAGTTCTTCCGCGTGCGAAAGACACCCCGGTTCGAGTACGACGTCGTAGGAGGATTCGCCGAGTTCGATGCGGACCGTCATATCGTTTCTCCCCCCTGTTCGGCGTTCGCCGTTTTGTAGCGTCCCGCGACCTTGACCATCGGGCAGGCGCCCCGCAGGGCGGAGATCAGCCGACGTCCGTTCTCGGAGTCTGCGTCGCCCTCGGCTTCGGCGTAGAAGTAGTAATGCCAGGGAAGATCCTTCATCGGGCGAGAACGAAGCACCCGCAGGTTGAAGTTATAGGCGCTGATGAGGTTGACCGCCGTCGCCAGTCCTCCGACCTCATCCTTGACGGTGAAGAGAAGCAGGAACGCTTCTCCCTCGCGTTTTCCCGAAGAGGGGGTCTCGGCGCGCGAGAAGACGGCGAAGCGCGTCGTGTTGGTCCTGCTCTCGTTGACGTCGTGATCGAGGACCGAGAGCCCGTAGAGTTCCGCCGTTTCGACGCTCGCCACCGCCGCGACCGAAGCGTCGCCCCGCTCCGCGACCGTTTTCGCGGCGACGGCGGTGTTTTCGGCGCTCTCGGTCTTGTAGCCGTGCGCGCGGATATACGCCCCGCATTGCGAGAGCGCCTGCGGATGGCTGACGACCGTCTTCACGTCCGAGGGTTTCGCGCCGGGAACGCCGAGCAGATTGTGCGTCACCGAGAGGTCGTAGACGCCGTTGACGAACAGCCCGCCCGAGAACATCAGGTCGAGCACCTGTCCGACCTCCCCCGCAAAACTGTTTTCGATCGGCAGGACGGCGACGTCGCACTCGCCCGCCTCGACCGCCGCGTACGCCGCCTCGAAGGAGGGGTAGGCGACCGGGGTCCCGTCGGGGAAGATCCTCTGCGACGCGACGTGGGCGAAGGCGCCCTCGACCCCGCTGTACGCGACCCGCAATCCCTCGAAGAGACGGTGCTGCCAACTCTTGCTGACCTCGATCGTCTCCCGCAGATACCGCACGTAGAACGAGCGGAGTTCGGGGTCGGCGATCAGGGCGCTCCGCCCCTCGATCACCTTCGCTTCCTGTTCCTTGTCCTCGATCGGAAGCCCGTGCGCGCGCTTGTACGCGGCGACCTCGCGCACCGCCTCCATCCGACGGACGAACAGCTCCGCCATCTCCTCGTCGATCCGTTTGATCGCGTCTCTTGCTTCGTTGAGTTCCATTTCGTTACCTCGTCCGGCGCGCTCGGCGTCCGGTTTCATAAAAAATGCCGCTCTGTCCGGATAGAACAGGGCGGCTCGCAAGCATAAAACGAATATCGAATTACGTTCTCTCTGCCGTCTGTCTCCGGGCATCAAAAGAAAACCCGCGGTAAAAGCGGAAGAACGCATAATAATAGAAGGAAGAACCCATATTCGTCTTTTTCATTTCGGGATCTCCTTTCCTCGTCTTTTGACGACGTGCAAATTATAGCACGCTTTTTTCCCATTGTCAAGGTATTTTTGCGAGTTTTCGCGCGCGAAGGAAAAAATTTACTCCCCCGCGCGTTCCTTTTGCAGAAGGTCGTAGAACTCGCTTTTCGACGTTCCGCGATCCTTCGCCGCGGCTTTCACGGCGTCCATTTTGCTCATACCGGCGTCAAGGTAATGCGCGACGTGTTCGGCGGGGGAGAGGGCGGCAAGTTCGGCGGCGTCCTCGCTTCGCCCGTCGGGTTCGATCCCGGCTTCCGCCGCGCCCTCGACGACGAGGACGTATTCGCCGCGCGGCTCCCGCGTTTCGTAGAGCGAGACGGCGCCCGCAAGCGTGGTGCGGACGGTCTCCTCGTTGATCTTGGTCATCTCGCGGCAGAGCGTGATTTTCCGCTCCCCACCGAACAGGTCGCACAGATCCCGGAGCGTGTTTTTCAGTTTGTGCGGCGCCTCGTAGAAGATCATCGTGCGGCGTTCGTCCTTCACCTCGGAGAGCCGTTCGTTCCGTTCGTGACGGTTGGTCGAGAGGAATCCCTCGAAGGCGAAGCGCCCGGTCGAGAGGGCGGAGAGCGCCAGCGCGCTGACGGCGGCGCAGCAACCCGGAACGATCTTAACGGGAATACCGCGCTCGGCGGCAAGCCGCACGATGTCCTCGCCGGGGTCGCTGATCGCGGGCATCCCCGCGTCGGTCACCAGCGCCGCGGATTCCCCCGCCGCCACCCGGTCGAGGATGATCTCTCCGCGCTCGCGCTTGTTGTGCTCGAAATAACTGATAAGTTCTTTCTTGATCCCGAAGCAGGCGAGCAGTTTTCCCGTGTTGCGGGTGTCCTCCGCCGCGACGAAACCGACCTCGGACAAAACCTTCT
Source organism: Clostridia bacterium (assembly GCA_017961575.1). GTDB lineage: Bacteria > Bacillota > Clostridia > Oscillospirales > CAG-272 > UBA1740. The sequence continues at coordinate 3,487 of JAGCXA010000006.1, forward strand.
TCGCCCGCTCCGAGAGATCGGACAGGTTGCCGATCGGCGTGGCGACAAGATAGAGCGTCCCGGCTTCGACCCGGTTCTTCTCACCCGTTTCCCCGATGCTCTTCTTTTCGTGACTCATCTTTTCGTTCCTTTCTCTTTCGGGTCGGTCCCGTCGCCGAATCCGGCGGGGAAGTCCCCGACGTCGAGGATAAATTGCATTTCGTCCGAGGGCGCGTCGTGCCGTCCGTCCCGATACAGGAAAAGCGGGCGGGTCATCCGCAACCCCGGCGCGCCGCCCCGTCGCCCTTCGATGAGGACCAGGGAAGGGAGCGCCGCGGGATCCGACGAAACGACGGTCAGTCGCTTCGCCTCGATCCCCGCTTCGCGCATAGCAGAGAGCAGGTCGGAGAGGCGTTCGGGCAGGTAGACCGCGACGAAGCGTCCCCCGGTTTTGAGTTTTCCCGCCGCCGCGCGGCAGAAGTCGAAAACGTCGCCCCGGAGTTCGCGCCTAGCCGCGTTCTTTCTGTCTGAGAAGTTTTCAAATCCCGCCCCCGCCCGCAGGTAGGGGGGATTCGTCACGACGAGATCGTAGTTTTCGCCGGGACAGGCGTCGTTGTCGCGCAGATCGCAATGCCGTCCCGTCACGCGGTCGGAAAGTCCGTTCAGCGCGGCGTTTCTGTCGATCAAGAGCGCGTACTCCTTCTGCGCTTCGAGCGAGAGGATCGTTTTCACTTTGCGCCGGACGGCGAGCAGGAGCGAGACGATCCCGGTTCCCCCGCCGAACTCGACCGCGCGCGCCGCGGGGTCGCCCCGGACGTAGGCGGCGAGGAGCAGGGCGTCGGTCCCGAAGGTCAGCCCGTCGCGGTACTGATAGAGTTTCAGATCGTCGTTCACGACGTCAAGCCGCAGTTCGTCGGCGCTCATTTCCTGCTCCTTCCGGTCGTTTTTATAAGGAAAGGGACGAAAGGTGTGTCCTTTCGTCCCCGGTCCTGTCTATGTAGACGGCAGGACAATGGTAATCAGTCTTCCTTCACAGGCGCGCCGACAGGGCAGACGCCCGCGCAAGCGCCGCATTCGAGGCACTCGTTCGCGTCGATCACGTACTTGTCGTCGCCCTCGCTGATCGCGTTGACGGGACACTCGGATTCGCAGGAACCGCATTTGATGCAATCGTCGGTAATTTTGTAAGCCATGATAACACCTCCGTTCAGTGGTATTTTCATTCTATCATATTTTTGCGAAAAATCAAGAGGAAAACGCGATTTTTCTCAAAAAGATGCGAACGGGCTGATTTTTACTGTTTTCCCTGTTCTTTCGGGGCGCCTTTTTTGCCCGAACGGAGGACCTTGATCTCCGAGGCGGGATACATCTTCGGCGCCTCTGGCTTCTCGTCCAGTTTGACCCGGACGGTCTCGGCGAGCGGGCGCACTTCGGTGACGGTTCCGTTCCCGTTCTGCGTCTCGACGTACGAACCCATCGGCGGAACGTGTTTCAGAGCCGCCTCGTAACTCTCGTGCTCGTAGCGCAGACAGCACATCAGCCGTCCGCACGCGCCCGAGATCTTCGCGGAGTTCAGAGAGAAGTTCTGTTCCTTCGCCATCTTGATCGACACCTGCGCGAAATCCGAGAGGAAGGAGGTACAGCAGAAGGGACGCCCGCAGGAGCCGAGCCCGCCGACCATCCGCGCCTCGTCGCGGATCCCGATCTGACGAAGGTCGATCCGCGTGCGGAAGATCGCCGCCAGATCCTTCACCAGTTCACGGAAATCGACCCGGTTCTCGGCGGTGAAATAGAAGATCAGTTTGCTGTTGTCGAAGGTGTATTCGACGTCGACGAGATTCATTTCGAGTTTCCGCGCCGCGATCTTCTGCTGCGCGATCTCGGCGGCGGAGACTTCCAGTTCGCGGTTGCGGTCGGAGCGTTCGATATCGTCCGGCGTCGCTTTACGCATCACCTTCTTCAAGGGGGACGAGATCCTGTCGGACGCGACGCGGTGGGTCGTCTGCGCGATCCTGCCGAGTTCGATCCCGCGCGCCGTCTCGACGATGACCTTCTCTCCGAGGGTGAAGGTCAGATCGCCGGGGGCGAAAAAGTAGTTCTTTCCCGAATTGCGGAAAGCGACGTCGACGACCTCGACCGTCTCCTTTTCCTTCGGAGGTTCGGTCGGGGCGGCAGTCTCTTTCTCTTCGGGCGCCGGGGTCGGCGCGGGCGTCGCGGCGGGTTCGGCTGCAACGGCGGTTTGTTCAAGTTCCAGTTCGTTCATTTTTCCGTCCTGCCGGGGCAGGATCCTTTCTTCTGTATGCGTCAGGCGCGTCGGCTGACCGAGACGGCGAGAGAGGTCAGAATCGTTTGAATATTCCCGTTCGCGCGAACGGCGTCGGCGGCGTCGCGGCAGGCGTCCGCGATCTTCATCAGCCGCTGTGAGTCGGCTTTTTCGGAAAGCGTCTTCGCCTCGTTTCGGTCGACGTAAAAGAGCAGGGGAGCGTCGGGAGATCGCTTCACGACCGAGAGGTCGCGGCACGCCTCGATCAGGGGGACGAGATGCGCCGTCAGTTCGGTGCGTTTTGCGGGAAGGGCGAAGACGGCGCGCAACACCTCGGCGTAACTTGCCCCGCTCGCCGCCGCGCGGACGATCCCTTTGACGGTTTCGCGCATCTTTTCAAGCGCCGCCTCGCGCTTCGGCGTGAGGTAGGCGAGCGCGACCCCGATCCGTCCGTGCGACGCCGCGATCACGGCGTCGAGTTTTCCTTTGCCCTCGGCGTCGAGTTTGCGCGCTTCGCCCGATGCGCGGAGCAGATATTTCCGCACTTCGTCGTTTGGCACGGGTTCGAGCCGCAGGGTCTGCACCCGGCTCCGCACCGTCGGAAGAAGCCCGTCCGCCGACTCGGCGAGCAGAAGGATCAGGACGCCCGCGGGCGGCTCTTCGAGCGAGATCAGCAGCGCGTTCTGCGCCGCCGGGGTCATCGCGTCCGCGTCGTCGATGATGAAAAAGCGCACATCGAGTTCGGTCGGCGAGAGAGCCATCTCCCGCCGGAGATCCCGGACCTGATCGACGCTGACGGTCGCCCGGTCTCCCCGGTCGAGGTAATGCACGTCGGTCGAACGGTCGGAGAGGATCTTGCGGCAGGCGGGGCAGACCCCGCAGGGAAGATCGGCTCCCGTATCCCCGCGTTTTTCGCAGGAGACGGCGGCGGCGATCATCCGGGCGAAGGTGCGTTTTCCGCTCCCCTCGGGTCCCTCGATCAGATAGGCGTGGGAGAGACGGCACGAACGCACGGCGTCGTCGATCCGCGCCCTCAGCGCGTCCGACCCGACGAAGTCGGGAAAACAAGCCATACCGCCACCTCCGTTTCTCTTACTATTATAACAAAACCCGCGCGCGCTGTCAATCACCCGGGACGGGAAAACGCTTTTTTCGGGGACTTTTCGCTTCGCTGCGGTCTGTATTTTTTACGCTTTTGCGATCACGGAGCCGAAAAATCACGTTTATCCTTGACGGAATTGTCCGACGGTGTTATACTGTTAAATGGTAGAACTTTTAATCCGATTTGAGAAAAAAAGGAAAGGAAGAATTTATGAAACGCAGATTTCCCCTTTTGATGCTTCTTTTGTCTCTTCTGCTCGTCGTGACGATGGCGTTTACCGCCTGCGGCGACGGGAACGACTCCGCGGATGGCGACGATGACGCCGCCTCGGGCATCGGATCCGATTACAGCGTGGATCAGATCGCCGAGAAGTTGGACGCCCTGCGCACGCAACAAGGTCTTTTCGTCAAACTGCATATCGTTTCCACCGAAAACGGTACGGCGGAACAGTACGACGTCGTCTACGCCGCCAAGGGAAACCTCTACTACTTCATGACGAAGGACGACGAGGTTTATCTTGAATTCGGCGAGACTGCGCTCACCGTTTACGACAAAGAGGACGGTGCCTTCAAGAAAACCGTGATGAATTACGGCGCCGGCTTCACCAAAGAGCAGGCGAAGACGATGGCGGACGGCTACTTTGCCGCCCTGGGCGGTTACTTCGGCGCGTACCAAGCGTATACTTCCGGCGTGCCGGGGATGACCACCGTCAAGACCGAAACGACCGTCGCGGGGCGCGCCTGCGACAAATATACCTTCACGGCGACGGTACCCGACGCCACGGCGTCGATCGAGATCTGCATCGACCGGGCGACCGGCGCTTGCCTCAGATTCTCCGGCTCCGCGTCGGCGGCGGACGGCAGCAGCAGCGGTTCCGTCGAATGCACTCAGTTCACGACGCCCTACACCGTCACCCTCCCCGACGTCAACACGACCGACGGTCGCCCGCAGGGAGAAGGCGGTACCGAACCCGGCGGCAATACCGAACCCGGCGGTGAAGGCGGTCAAGGCGGTCAAGGCGGTCAAGGCGGTCAAGGCGAGGTTCCGCAAAACAGCGTATTTGCAAACAAAAAACTCGTCGTAACGTCTGTCGACTGCTCCAACCGGGAAGTGGCGGCGCTCTTCGCAAACGCACACGCAGATCTGTTTACGAGCGGAGACTTCGAACTTGTCAGCGGAATGGGCGTACTTTTCGGTACGTATACGATCAAGGACAACGACAGATATGCGGATCTCGGGACTTTCAAGGTCTTTGATTACGAATCGGAAGGATACACGCACAGCGTTCCCCAAACCCTGCAAACGATGGCAATCACACGCGAGGGCACAAACGGCTATCGGATGGATCTCCGCGTTCCCGTCCCGAACGGTTCTATCGTTGACGCGGTCCTGCATATGAGCGACAGCGGCGCTGCCCCGACGCGCGAAGATCTCCCGAACGATCCTAACGGAGACGGTTTCAACGCGCAATATCAGATCGAACAAGACGTTTGGGATTTCATCTTTTTGGATCGCGGGCTGCTCGCGGGCGGCAACCGGTTTACCGTTGCGCACGCTTCAAACGAGCCGCTCAGCGCAAACGGCACTTTCAAAGTTGACCGCAACAAGATTGAAGATTCTTGGGAACAAGGCGCGACGTACTATGAAAAGACGGGCAACACGCCCGACCAATCCGGTCAATACGCTTATGCCGTTTATATGAGAGACGGCAGTACGTGGTACACCGTGCCTGCGAACTATGCTTATGAACTCTTCGACGACGAGCTCGGCATAGTCCCCGTGCCTTTTGAGAAAATGAATTACAGCGCGACGGGTCGTTACTACTACGTCAGTCTTTTCAAATGGACGGAAACGGGCTCTTCACAAGAAAGCGAAGTCCAGAACTACCGGGTGTGGTTTGAGAACGGCAACGTGCAAAAAATCGAGTATTTCGTTTTAGGAAGGACCTACACGCGTACGTTCACCTATTCGGCATACGGAACGACGACGGTTGACCTTCCGCAAACAAGCGGCGGGCAAGGCGGCGGACAACCGTCGCAAGACCTTGACGATTACTATGCGCTTCTCGAAAACAAAACCCTTGTCTACAACAGAGTGACCAACAACAACGGCGCGCTTGAAAGTGGCGAGCTCGCTTTGGCGGGCGAAGCGTCCGAGGGAGCGGCGCTCGGCGTTTTTGAGGACAATGAAGCGGAACTTCACTTTGAAAAGGCGTTCGATTACGACACGGTTTCAAACGTCGCTTCAACCTACTACGGCACGCTCGAATTCACCGAGTATAACGCAAACAACGGCAATCCTTTCGTCAAAGGTCGTATCGTTATGAACAAGGCGGTCATCGGTGAGGAAGTTCAAACGAGCGGCTTGTCCAATATGATGGTCAGATGGTATATAAACGATTCTCAACTGAGACTCCAGATGGGCGACTACTTCATCTATCTTGACGTTTCCGATGAGACGCCGACGCATATCCCCGTTCCGAACGGCGGCGGTCAAGGATCGGGCACGGGCGAATCCGGTCAGGGAACCGATAACGGAACGACCGTTATCGCCGTTTACCCGGACGTTACCTCCGCCGCGTCGTTCGAGCGTATCGTCGGGCGCGGTTTGCGGGCGACGTTTTCCACCAGCGCTACCGAATCGGAGACCTACGTGTTTACCTACGGTGAATCGGGCAACGTGATCTACTTCTATCCGGCTTCGGACAACGAAACCTACTTTGACGTCTCGGCTGCCGAGTACTACGACTGCTACGTGAAAGCGGACGGCGTCTGGACGGCGGCGCGCTTCTATTACGAGGACGAAGGATCCGATTATCAGAACCGTGACGAGTTGGTCGCGTCGCTCCGCAGTATGCCGTACGGGTATCTGCTCCTGAACGCGACCGACGCAGCCAGAAGCGGTATGCAGCGGGAGACCGGCACCTATCTTGGCCGTCCCGTCGACGTGTTCACCGTGACCGAAAACGGACTCACCTACACCTACGTCGTCGATCAGACGACCGGGCTCGTTCTGAGCAACCGGATGTCGATCTCGGTTCAGGGCGTCGAATTCTTCACCTGCAACGCCGCCACCGCCTTCGAGACCGGCGTTACCTATACGCTTCCCGTCGTGACCGTCGTGGATCCCCACGCGGGCGGCGGGGAAGAGCTCGTCGCGATCACCGACGACTTTGTCCCCGAGGACGTGCTTGCGGCGATCATGGATCCGGAACTCGACGGCTTCTCGGTCACCTATCAGGTCACGGAGACTCTGACCTTGGAGTTCTCGATGAAGGACGACGTGTATCAGACGTACAACAATCTCAAGGGCATCTACACGGCTGACCTGCGCGACGAGACCAAGGCGGTCATGTACGAGGAGCAAGAAGACTACGTTTATGCAAGCGAACTCAACTACGAAGAGATGGAAATGTCGCGCGAAGACGTGCTGTACGACATCGTACTCGCCGAGTTCCGCGAGTATGCGCTCCGCTTCGCCGACTGTGACGACGCGTCGTTTACCAAGACCGCGTTCACCTATTCCAGACTGGACCGCGAAGCGTATCTCTATCAGAACGAAGACACGCAGGTGAAGTATATCATCGACGCCGAAACGGGGCTCTGCCTGCTGTATCAGGATGAGTGGAATACCTTCTACTGCACGTCGATCACGGTCAATATCCCGGATATCGAAATTCCTACCCCTACGCCTGAGGAGTAAGGCGAATCATTTACGGGACCCGGCGCAAAACGCGCCGGGTCCTTGTTTATCGACCGAAAGGACCCTGATTTGCAGGTTCCCTTGTCGGATGGGTTCGACGCCGAACGTGGCGGGGGTCGATGGAGTTCCGACGGCGGGGGTCGACGCGCGCTCCGTTTGGAGCGCGCTACCCGCTGTTCTCGCCCGAAACAGCAAAAGGGGGGACTTTATAGGATGGCGAGAACTTGGAATATGCACCGCGCCGCGGTGCATATTCGGCGGGTTCGACGCCGAACGGCGTCGGCACCAACAGAAGAGGGCGTCCCATACGGGGCGCCCTCTTCTGTTGGTGCCGGTGGCGGGGGTCGAACCCGCACGGGCTGTTAACCCAAAGGATTTTGAGTCCTCCTCGTCTGCCAATTCCAACACACCGGCTTGCTTGGATATTATAGCACGGGGCAGGGGGAAAGTCAAGCATAGACGAGAAAAAACCATTTGTTCGTCCTCTGCGTTTTTTCCTCGCGTTTTTCTTTTCGTGCATTTGTCACTTTATATATTGACATTTGACACGAATGTATGCTATACTGTTTGCGATATTTACGACGGAGGACTTTACCATGGAATATATCGAAGTCCGCGAGGCGGCTGCAAAATGGTCGGTTCTGGAACGCCGGGTGACGGCGCTCTGCCGTAACGGCAGGATCCCCGGGGCGAAAAAGGTCGGGAAACTCTGGCTGATCCCGAACGACGTCGAAAAGCCGCTCGATAAGCGGACGAGGGAGTACCGCGACGGCGAAGAGACGCCGATCGAGCAAAGGGAGACCGTGACGCGCTATACCGAGGTCGGGGCGGGGAAGAACGCCGTCGCGAACTTCGAGCGTATCTACCGCAAGTCGCCCGAACACGTCGCGTTCACCCCCTACCGGGTTTGCCCGCTCGGGGCGCACGTCGACCATCAGAACGGCTGGATCACGGGGTTTGCCATCGACAAGGGGATCCATATCGCCTACGGACCGAAGATGAACGGCGTGATCGAGATCGCGTCGCTCCAATTCCCGAAGCGGGCGCAATGGCACGTTCTCTCGACCCCGGCGGAAAAGCAGAACGACTGGGCGGACCATCTGCGCGGCGCGACCATCGCTCTGAACCGGCGGTATCCGCTCCGGATCGGGCTTTGCGCCGTGATCGACGGGGAACTCCCGATCGGGGGGCTTTCCTCGTCTGCGTCGGTCATCATCACTTTCCTGTCGGCGCTCTGCCGCCTGAACGGGATCCGCCTGACCGCGCCCGAGATGATCTCGATCTCGAAGGAGGCGGAGAACCGCTACGTCGGCGTTTCCTGCGGGAAACTCGATCAGAGCTGCGAGATCTACTGCCGGAAGGATCATCTGCTCTATATGGATCTTCTGACCGATAAGGCGGAGTTGATCCCAAACGCCCCGTCGATGCCGCCGTTTTCCGTCGCGATCTTCTTCTCGGGGCTTGAACGGTCGCTCGCCGGATCGAAGTTCAATATGCGCGTCGACGAGTGCCGCTCCGCCGCCTACGCCGTCAAGGCGTTTGCGGGAATGGAATACGGCAAATTCGAGGAAACTTATCTGCGCGACGTTCCCTACGAGGTCTTCGTCCGTTACCGCGACCGCCTGCCCGAAAACTGGGCGAAGCGCGCCGCGCATTGGTACGGCGAGGTCGATCGGGTCAAACGGGGCGCCGAAGCGTGGCGGCGGGGCGACTTTGCGGAGTTCGGTCGGCTCTCGTTTGAGAGCGGGCGCAGTTCGATCGAACTCTGGGAGACCGGCTCGCCCGAACTGATTGCGCTCTACGAGATTATGAGAGAAACCGACGGCATCTGGGGCGGTCGGTTCTCCGGCGCGGGATTCAAGGGGTGCTGTATGGCGCTGATCGACCCCGAAAAAAAGGACGAGATCTTCTCGCGCGTCGAGCGTGAATACCTTAAACGCTTTCCGCGTCTCGCGGACAAATACAGCGCCCACCTCTGCCATACGGCGGACGGCGTGCGTCTCTGATAAGAAAGGATAAAAAAAGAATGAAGATTGCAGTTGCCGGAATGGGCTACGTCGGACTCTCGCTCGCGGTCTTGCTCTCCAAAAAGAACGAGGTGACGGCGGTCGATATCAACGCGGAGCGGGTGGAACTCGTCGGACAGGGGAAAAGCCCGATCCGCGACCCCGAGATCGAATCCGCGCTCGCCCGCGGCGGGCTGAACCTGACCGCCACGACCGACGGAGACGCCGCCTATCGCGACGCCGATTTCGTCGTCGTTTCGACCCCGACCAACTACGACGAGAAAAAGAACTATTTTGACACCTCGTCGGTCGAGTCGGTGATCCGGCAGGTGATCGCCGTCAATCCCGCCGCCGTGATCGTCATCAAATCGACCGTCCCCGTCGGCTATACCGAGGAGATCCGCGCCTCGCTCTCCTGCGACAACATCCTGTTCAGCCCCGAATTCCTCCGTGAAGGAAAGGCGCTCTACGACAACCTGTATCCGAGCCGGATCATCGTCGGCGTGCCGATGAAAAACGCCCGTCTCCGCCGTGAAGCCGAGCGTTTCGCCGCCCTTCTTATCGAGGGGGCGGAGAAGGAGAATATCGAGGTGCGCTATATGAACCCGACCGAGGCGGAGGCGGTCAAACTCTTCTCGAACACCTATCTTGCGCTCCGCGTCAGTTTCTTCAACGAACTCGACACCTACGCCGCGATGCGCGGGCTCGACGCGCGCTCGATCATCGAGGGGGTCGGACTCGATCCCCGGATCGGTTCGCACTACAACAACCCGTCGTTCGGCTACGGCGGCTACTGCCTGCCGAAGGATACCAAGCAGCTGCTCGCCAATTACCGCGACGTGCCGCAGAACCTGATCTCCGCCATCGTCGAAGCCAACCGGACGCGCAAGGACTTCATCGCCGAGCAGATCGTTTCGCGCGATCCCGGCGTCGTCGGCATCTACCGGCTCACGATGAAGGAGGGAAGCGACAATTTCCGCCATTCGTCGGTGCAGGGCGTGATGAAGCGGATCCAGGCGAAGGGGATCGACGTCGTGGTCTACGAACCGACGATGAAGGAAGATACCTTCTTCCGTTGCCGCGTGATCCGCGATCTCGACGAGTTCAAGCGGACGGCGGACGTGATCCTCGCCAACCGTTCCCACCCGGACCTTTCCGACGTGTCGGAAAAGGTCTATACGCGCGATCTCTATTTCCGCGACTGATAGGGGCGCGACGCGCGCGCCCGCCGTTTTTCGGAAAACGCGGCGAAGGTCTTGCAATTACGGAAAAGATAAGATATAATAAAAAGGCGGGGATTACCCCGCGTGAATCCCTATAAGGTAACGAAAGATGAAACTGATCGCCTTTGATCTCGACGGAACCCTGACGCAGCATAAGACCCCGCTTGAAGCCGGAAATCGGGCGTTTTTGTCTCTGCTCGCGGAGCAATACCGCCTTTTGATGGTCGGCGCGGGCGACTGCGCGCGCATCGCCTCGCAGATGGGATATTTCCCGATCGAGATCCTCGGCAACTACGGGATGCAGTACGCGCGGGTCGACGGGACGGGAAAACTCGTCGTGCTGCGCGAGGAGACGGTCTACTGCGACCGCGAAAAGATCGCGGCGACGGTCGAGGAGTTGCGCCGCCGTTTCGGCTTTACCGTCTATCGCGGCGAATCGACCCTCTTTTTCCCGTCCGGGTGCGCGACCTTCCCGGTGCTCGGCACCGAAGCCACGCTGGAAGAGAAATTGGCGTTCGACCCCGACAAGACCCGCCGCCGGGCGCTGCTTTCCGAGGTGCGCGCCGCGTTTCCCGACTATGAAGTTTTCGTCGGCGGCGCGTCTTCCTTCGACCTTTCGCCCCGCCCATACAACAAGTACTACGCGCTCGTCCGGTTCTGCCGCGACAACGGCATTCCGTTCTCCGACGTGATCTACGTCGGGGACGATCCCGGAGAGGGCGGAAACGACGAACCGGTCTTCTCGGCGGGGATACCGTTCATCAAAATCGACGACTATCGGGCGCTGCCCGAAAAACTCGCCCGTCTTTTGCCCGCGTCGGCGGGCGCAACGCTCTGATCGCACAAAGAAAAAGGAGAGATACGCAATATGGCAGACGATCGGTACGATCCGAACAAGAATTCGGACAATTGGGACGAGGCGCCCAAGATCAATTGGGACGAAGTCCCGAAAAACGATTGGAGTTCCAATCAGACGAACGGCGGCGGATCGAACAACAACTATTACCGCCGGTATACGCCCCCGACCGACGGCGGACCCGGGAACGGCGGCGCGCCGGGCGGACAGCCGCAGCGTGACGCCGACGGTTCGACCTCCAAGATCCTGGGGATCGTCGGGCTGATCGTGAACATCTGCGTCTGCCAGATCGCGGGGATCGTTCTCGGGATCATCGGATTCGTCAAGGCAAGGAAATCGGCGCGCGATCTCGGCTACGAGACCTCCGACGCGGCGACGGGACGGGTGCTCGGTATCGTGAATATCGTGCTCGGCGTCCTGATGATCGTTCTGTCGATCGCGATGACGGTTTTCTATATCGCGTCCGGTATGTTCGACGAGATCTTTAAGGAAGTCGCGGGGGAAGGGGTCGAGACCTTCGTCTCTTCCGGCGTCTTCATCGCGTAAAAGAATCCGACCGTCGGTCAAAAACCGACGGTCGGTCTTTTTTTGTTTCAGAGTCACGAAAAATCGCCCGCGGAATCGATCCCGAATCCGACGAGAAGGATATTCCGCAAAAGGAAGAAGCCGACGAAAAGGACGAGCAGAGCGACCGTCCAGCCGCGCGAGATCCTGAACGCGAAGACGTCCCCGCGGAAAAAGGCGATCAGCGCACGGACGTAAAAGACGAGTACGACGGGGAGCGAGACGAGAACGGCGGGGTTCACGCGGATCGCCGTCAAAAAATCGAGCCGAATAAGCGAGAGGACCGCGCGAGAACCGCCGCAGAACGGGCAATAAAGGTGCAGAAGATCGTGAAGCGGGCAGGTCACAACCGGCAAGCCCGCCGCGCGCAGTCGCCGGAAAAGGAAGAAACAGCCGAGCCAGAACGCGAGAAGAGCGAGCGCGGTCAGATGGAAAAACAGAAACGATCGGTAACGCTTGCGTTCCATTTTGCTCCCCTCTCCGACAAAAAATGTGAAAAATGCGTTTTCCTATTGAAAAACCGCGCGCAAACGGTTATAATTGAATATAGTATATCACCATCCGGCGTAAAAAGCAAGACGCCGGGATCGAAAGGAGGGGACGAACCGTGGGCAGTTTCGTTATGAGACGGGTGAAGGACGGATTCGTTTTTCAACTCTACGCGCCGAACCGACTGATCCTTTCGACGTCCCCCGTCTACATCACCGAGGATGCGTGCAAGAAGGGGATCCTGACGGTCATCGAGCAGGCGAAGAACGCCGGCGAGGCGGATCTGACCGACGCCGGCACCCCTTTGCCGAAGGCGCCGCGGTACGAGATCCTGCGCGACGCGACCGGATCCTACCGTTTTCGTCTGCGCGCCAAGAAGGGGGACGTGATCCTGACCTCCTCCGCCTACTCCGACGCGACGCTCGCCGCGCTCGGGATCGGAATGGTGCGCGAGAACGTCGAGGACGCCCGCACCTACGTCTGGAAGAACGGGGAAGTGGTTCTCCTGAACCTGCTTCGCCGCGAGAAAAAGAACAAGAAAAAGCCGGGGCGTACCCCCGACGTCGCCGAACTGACGATCTACACCGACCGCCCCCTGATGACCGAGGCGGACAAGGAAAACGGCGGCGCCGCCGCCCGACCGGAGAACACCGGAGAGGCAAACGAAGCCGCCGCGAAGACCGAGCCGACCGAGCCGGTCGCCGATCGGACGGAGGAGTAATTACGCCGTTTCGGTTTCGCGCGCGCCAAGCACGCGATCCATTTCGTCCTGGATACGCGAACGGACAAGTTCGCAGAGTTCCGCGCGGGTCAGCGACTCATACTCGGAATAGGGGATCGGTTTGAGATACCTGATCTCGGTCACGACCCGCCCGAAGACGCGGTTGGAGTTCATCGATTTCCACGAATCGATCAGAACGACGGGAACGACGGGACATTTCGCGATCATCGCGCTGTAAAAGCAGCCGTCGTGGAATTCTTGCAGGGTGTTCCTGTTTTTCCCCCATTTCCCTTCGGGGAAGACGAGAAAGACCCGTCCCTTGTCGCGCACTTCCTCGCCGAGCTGACGGAGACATTTGACCTGCTGCCGCGGGCGGTGCTGGTCGATGCGGATCCCGTCGAGCAGGTCGACCGCTTCGTTGGTCGAGAAGACGTGCGAACTGTTGATCTCGATCAGAACCGAGCAGGGCTCTTTGCGATAGGAAAGGACGCCGATCGCGTCGTATTTTCCCTGATGGTTGGCGTACATAATGTAGCCGCCCTCGGTCGGAAGGTTCTCTTCCCCCGTGATCACCGACTCGGTTTTCGCCTTCTTGCGCAGATAGGTCACCATTTTCTGCACGTGGCGGAAGCGGAACAGTTCGTCGTACTTTTCACGGTGACGGTGATAGTATTTCGCCTGAAACACCATCCGGAGCATCTTGAAGAAACTCTTGACGACGACGAGTCTGAAACGAAGCATCGTAAACTCCCCACTTTCTTATTCTCGGTTGCAATTATACTCCGCTTTATGAATTGAATATTAAGTCAGCAGGCATATCCGGATCCGCGCCCCAAAAGACGTATTAAACATCCGAAAGGAGAACGCGAATAAATGAAGCATATTTTTGTGATTAACCCCGCCGCCGGAAAAACCGATTCATCCGAGGAGATCATGCGCGCCGTTTCCGCCATCCCCGGTTATGAACTCGAGTTTTACGTCACGCAGGGACCGAGGGACGCCACGCGCTACGTGAAGACCTGGTTGGAGGAGCATTCCGACGAGCAGGCGCGCTTCTACGCCTGCGGCGGAGACGGCACTCTGAACGAGGTCGTGAACGGCGTCGTCGGACACGGGAACGGCTCGGTCGGCGTTTATCCTTCCGGGAGCGGCGACGATTTCGTGAAGTATTACGGCGGGCGGGATAAGTTCCTTGATTTCAAGAAACTGCTCGACGCGCCGGAGGACGAGATCGACCTTCTGACGATCGACAACGGAAAACCCGGCGAGTTCCGTTATTCCATCAACATCACCAACTTCGGTTTCGACACCACGGTCGCCAAGACGATGATCAAGGTCAAACGGAAAAAGATCATCGGCGGCAAGCGCGCCTACGTGACCGGCGTTTTGACCGGGCTCATCAAGGCGATGCGGAACAAGTGCGAGATCACCGCCGACGGCGAGCGCGTCGATACGAAGGGACGCATCCTGCTCTGCACACTGGCGAACGGCGGATACGTCGGGGGCAGTTTCTTCTGCGCGCCCCGCGCCGATAACCACGACGGGCTGATCGAGGTCACGGCGTTCCGCCCCCTGTCCCGGATCACGTTCGTGCGGCTCTTGAAGTCCTACACCAACGGCACGCATCTTGACGACGCGCGCTTCAAAAAGTACATCACCTACCGCCGGGCGAAGGACGTGACCGTCAAGGCGCCGGAGGGATTCTCGATGTCGGTCGACGGTGAGATCGTCGACGGAACCGAGTTCAAGATCGGCATCGTGCAGAAGGCGATCCGCTTCGCCGCGCCCGAGGGGTGCGTGCTGATCGCCGGACGGAGCGGGGAAACGGTCGGTTCCGCCCCCGTGAAGACCGAAACCCCCGCGGAGGAACCCCCGGTCGAGGAGGTCGCTCCCGTAAAAGAGACGGCAGCCGAGGAACCCGCGACCGTCTGATACAAGTGCAAACGCCGTCCGGGCGGGTCGAATTTCGACCCGCCCGGACTCTTTTCCAAAGGGAACGGAAAACCGTATAAAAAAGGGACGGGCGCGATCATCGCGCCCGTTCTTTTATTATTTTCCGGAGGTGTTCTTTTTCTGTACCCGTTCTCTTTCGGTGACGTGAACGTCGATCTGCTGGAACGGGATCTTGATCCCGGCGGCGTCGAGCGCCGTTTTTCCTTCCTCCACGAGATCGAAGTAGGTCGGCCAGTAGTCGGCGCTCTTGACCCAGACGCGGACGATCAGTTCGACGGCGCTTTGTCCGTTCGTCATCACGCGCACCGTCGGCGCGGGGTCTTTTAAGACCGTCTTTTTCTTTTTGCAGAGTTCAAGCAGCAGTTTCTGCGCGTGCGGTCTGTCGTCGCTGTATCCGATGGGGAAGGTGAGGTCGATCCGGCGCGTGTCTTTGGCGGAATAGTTGACGACGACGGCGGACGACGCGGTTCCGTTCGGCACGATCACGACCTTGTTGTCGGGGGTGCGAAGGCGGGTGGACACGAGACGGATGTCCTCGACGGTCCCCGAATACCCCGCGACCTCGATATAATCGTCGAGGCGGAAGGGACGGGTGACGATGATCAGGACGCCGCCCGCGATGTTTCCGAGCGCGCCGTTGACGGCAAGACCGATCGTGACGCCCCCGGCGGCGAGCAGAGCGGCAAGCCCCGACGTGTCGACCCCGACGTAAGCGACGAGCGCGGCGGCAATCAGGATCTTGATCACGATCCGCACGACGTAGTTGATCGTCCGCGAAACGGTCTTGTCGACCTTGCCTTTCTTCTCGGAACGGCGCTGGATCACGCGGAAAATGAGATTGACGACCCGGAACGAAACGAAGAGGACGATCAGCGCGATCGCGATCCGAAGCCCCTGCGTTTTCGTCCACTCCCAGATGACCGATTTGATTTCTTCCCAAGTAGGCATACCGTTCTCCTAACTGTTCTTTCCGGTTTATTATACAACTTTCCGGTATGATTTGTCAAACCGATTTACGGTTTTTTTACAAAAACATCATCGCGTCCGCGAAACTTACGGGACGCGGGCACGACACCTCATCAGAATAATTTTTTGTCAGACAAGGCGCACCGAGCGAGCGGCGGCGAAGGCATACCTGCGTATGTCGAGCCGTCAGAGTCGAGGAGCAACGAAGTATCACGAAAAATTATTCGATGAGCATCGCGTCGCCAAACGAGAAAAACCGATACTTTTGTTCGACGGCGATTCGATACGCTTCGAGGATGCGTTCCCGACCGGCAAGCGCCGAGACCAGCATCAGAAGCGTCGATTCGGGTAGATGAAAGTTGGTAATCAGGGCGTCGACCGCGCGGAAACGGTATCCGGGGTAGATGAAGATCCCGGTGTCGCCCTCGGTCGCGTGAACGACGCCGTTCTCGTCGGCGACGCTTTCCAGCACGCGGCAGGAGGTGGTTCCGACCGCGACGACACGACCTCCCGAGGCGCGGCGGCGGTTGATCTCGGCGGCGGCTGCCTCGTCGATGTGAAAATGCTCCGTGTGCATCAGGTGATCGGCGATCTTCGCCTCCTTGACGGGACGGAAAGTGCCGAGTCCGATGTGAAGCGTGACCTCGGCGTACCCGACGCCTTTTTTTCGGATCGCGTCGAGCAGTTCGGGGGTAAAGTGCAGCCCGGCTGTCGGCGCGGCGGCGGACCCCTCTTCCTTCGCGTAGACCGTCTGATAGCGGGACAGGTCCTTCTGCTTTTTCCGGATGTAGGGCGGGAGGGGAAGTTCCCCGATCGCGTCGAGCAGTTCGTAGTCGCTTTTGAAGCGCGCGCGGTCGTACTCGAAGGAGACGATCCGGTTCCCGTCGGGCAAAACCTCCTCCACCGTGACCGTGAGCAGCCCGTCGCCGAAGAGGAGGACGTCGCCCGCCTTCGCGCGCTTGCCGGGGCGGACCAGCGTTTCCCACCGTCCGGCGGCGTGGGACTTCAGAAGCAGAAGTTCCATCGGGCTCCCGGTCTTTTTCGTCACGCCGAGAAGGCGAGCAGGGATGACCTTGGAAGAGTTGACGACGAGGACGTCCTCGGGACGAAGAAAGTCGATGATCTCCGAGAAGACGCGATGCTCCGGCGCGTCCTTTTTGCGGTCGAGCACCATCAGGCGCGAGCCGTCGCGCCTCTCGGCGGGGCTTTGCGCGATCAGTTCCTCGGGAAGATCGTAGTGAAAGTCAGATGTCAGAAGCCCCGTCGGGACCTTCTCGTTCAGGATAATACCGTTTGCCATAAGCACCCCTTTCAGATGCGGAAACATACAATATAATACAGATTCTTAAAAACGAATAAAGTCGAAGAGGAGAAAAATGAAAAAACCGGTTTTCCGGGGCGTCTGTACCGCCCTCGTCACGCCGTTTTCGGACGGCAGACCCGATTACGACACATTTCGATTCCTGATCGACCTGCAACTCTTCGCCGGGATCGACGCGCTCTGCGTCGCCGGAACGACGGGCGAGGCGGCGACGCTCTCGGATGGGGAATGGCAGCGTCTGCTTGGCGTCGCCGTCGAGGGGGCGGGTGGAAAAATTCCCGTGATCGTCGGGGTCGGGTCGAATTCGACCGCGCGCGCCGTCGCGTTTGCGAGGCGGGCGAAAGCGGGCGGCGCGGACGCGGTGCTCGCCGTCGCGCCCTACTACAACAAGGGGACGGAGGACGGGATCGTCGCCCATTATCACGAAATCGCCGACGTCGGGCTTCCCGTGATCGTTTACAACGTGCCGGGACGGACGGGGGTCGATCTCTCGACCGGGCTGTACCGTCGGATCGCGGAGCATCCCCTGATCGCCGGGGTGAAGGAAGCGGGCGAGGGGTATGATCGGCTGCTTGACTTTTATTATGCGTTCGGCGAATCGCTCCCGCTCTATACCGGGTGCGACGCCGCGATCCTGCCCGCCGTCGCCGTAGGAGCTTCGGGGGTCGTTTCGGTCGTTTCCAACCTGATCCCGCGCGAGACCCGCGAACTCTATCTTGCGGCGGCAAGGGGGGATCTTGCAGAGGCAAGGCGGCTGACCGCCCTTCGGCTCCCCCTGATCCGCGCGCTCTTTGCCGAAACCAACCCCGCGCCGATCAAACGCGCGATGGAGATCTGCGGGCTTTGCCGCGGGGAACTGCGCTTGCCGCTCTCCCCCGTTGGGGAGGGACTTTCGCAGCGCCTGTCCGATCTGCTCGGAATGAATTGACGCGGCAAAAAAGGAAAACCGTTGCGCGAAGCGCAGGGATGTGCTATACTGTATTCGTAAGCGTCCCCGCGCGTCCTTGTAACATCATAGCACACCCCCCGCGCAAAGTCAACAGAACGGAGGGAAAAACGGGGAACGAAACCGAGAAGAGGCGATCCGATGAAAAGAACCAAAACGACCGACGTTTATCTCTGTTCCGCCGTCCCGGACGGCGGGATCGTCCGCTACGCGCTTTCCCGGGCGGGCGACTTGACCCTGCTCGATACGCTCGCGCTCCCGTCCCCGAATTATCTCGTGATCGAGGGCGACACGGCGTACGCGACGCTTTCCTCGCCCTTTCCCGGTTCGGACGAGGGCGGGGTGATCCGGCTCTCGGTCAACGCGGACGGCTCGCTCTCGCCCGCCGGAGAGATCGTCCCGACGGGCGGCGAGGGCGCGTGCCACCTCGCCTTTGACGGCGACGATCTGTACGTTTCAAACTACGGATCGGGCAGTGTGACGAAGATCGGTCGATCCACGGTCGCGCACGAGGGGAACGGTCCCGACCCGATCCGGCAGGACGCGCCGCATTGCCATTGCGCGTTCTTTTCGCCGGACAAGCGGTTCTTGCTCGTCTGCGACCTCGGGCTCGATACCGTTTTCGTTTACGACAGGGACCTGAACGAAGTCTCGCGCGCCAAGGTGCCGGACGGTGCGGGGTGCCGTCATTTGACCTTCTCGCGGGACGGTCGTTTCGTCTACGTCGAGAACGAGATGGGATGCTCGGTCTCGGTCTTCCTTTGGGAGGACGGACGGCTGATCTACCGTTCGACCTGCCCGACCAGAACTTACGCCAAGCATCCGGGACCCGACAAGGGCTCGGCGATCCGCCTCTCGCGGAACGGGCGGCGGCTCTATATCACCAACCGGGGAGAAAACGAGGTCGTCGTCCTCTCCTGCCGCGGCGAAAAACTCCGCGTGATCGGCCGGGCGCCGACAGGGGGCGACGAACCGCGCGATTTTACTTTGACGCCAGACGAACGTTTCGGGATCGTCGCCAATCAGTTCGGCGATTCGTTCCGTCTGTTCCGCGTCGCCGGACTGCGGAAAAACCGACTGATCCCCCTGCACACCGTTCCGCTGCGGGCGGCGATCGCCGTGACGGTACGGGGACGGTAAAAAGGGCGGTCGGCGTCGCGTGAAAAATGGGAAAAGTGAGGGTTTCCCCCTTGCTTTTCCCTTTTTTTTATGATATACTGTATAAGTCAAAAAATGCATTTTCGGAGGTTCGATTCGATATGAGCGTGAACAGACCGTTTTTTGAAACGGTGCGCGATCCCGCTTTCTGGGAGACGGTACGGACTTCGCCGTCCTACGCTCCTTTGCGGGAATACCTGCTTGAAAAATGGAAGACCTACGGTGATTGCGTGATCCCCGCTCTGAAATTCAGCGACTATCGGACTTTCTTCGATTCCGGGGAGCGCGACACCTACGAGAACAGTTACTATCTCCGCCGCCGGACCCTGATCGTCGCGTCGCTGCTTGCCGTGATCTATCCCGACGTTCCCGAGTATCTGACCCGGCTCGAGGACGCGATTTTCGCCGTCGCGTGCGAATACAGTTGGTGTCTCCCGGCGCACGTCGGGAATTGCACGACCGACGATCCGGTCGCGCTCGACCTCTTCGCCTGCGAGACCGGGTCGGCGTTCGGCGAGATCTCGGTTTTGCTCGGCGGGCGGCTCTCGCCCCTGATCCGCAGTCTGATGAAGCGCGAGACCGAGCGCCGGATCATCAACCCCTACCTCTCCGGGAAAAAATACTGGTGGCTTTCCGCCAGACACAATTGGTCGTCGGTCTGCGTCTCGGCAATCGCGACCGCCGTCTACTGCTTCCGTCCCGAGATCTTTCTGCAGACGCTTCCGCGTTTCCGCTATTCGATGGATTGCTTCCTCTCGGGCTACGGAGACGACGGGTTCTGTCTGGAAGGGATCGACTACTGGTGGTACGGATTCGGCTACTTCCTCTGCTACGCCGAGATGGAGCGTTACGCCACGGAAGGGAAGTACGACTACTTCAAGGACCCGAAGGTGCGGAAGATCGCCGCGTATCAGCAGAAAGTAATCATCAACGAGGGAAAAGTGACGGTCAGTTTCTCGGACGGATCGAGGACCGCCGAGGTTTTCCCCGGGCTTATGCATTTCCTTCGGAACGAATACGGCGAGGAGATCGAATTGCTCCCCTCGAGTCTGCCCGGGATCGCCGAGGGATGCGCCCGCTACTCGCTCGCGACCCGTGAGATCGCCTGGTTTGATCCGGCGCTCGGGGTTGACCCAGTCCGGGCGAATACCGTCTATCGCGCCGAGGACGCCGGATGGTGGATCGTCAAGAACCCCGCGTACGGCTTCGCCGCGAAGGCGGGGAACAACGACGAGCCCCACAATCACAACGACGTCGGCAGTTTCATCGTCGCCAAGGACGGGAAACAGATCTTCGGCGACGTCGGAGCGGGGCTTTATACGCGCCAGTATTTCCGTAACGAAACCCGCTACGGGATTATCAACTGTTCTTCGCTCGGGCATTCGGTGCCCTATTTCGGAGACTCGGTGCAGAAGTTCGGAAAACAGTACTGCGCCGAAAACGTCAAGTACGGCGAAAAGACCTTTTCCTTCGATCTTGCCGCCGCCTACGGGGACGAGAGACTCGCGTCCTTCTCGCGCTGTTTTGCCGTCTCGCCCGATTCGGTGACGGTGTCCGACCGATTCGATTGGAGAGGGGAAGCCCCCGCCGTCGAACGCTTTATGCTCTTCGAGGAACCGACGTTGATCGACGGCGGATTCACCGTCGGCGGGCTGACCTGCCGTCTCGAAGGTAAAATCGATAAGACGAGCGTCGTTCCGTTTGCGTACGAGCTTCATCACGCGGGCGGAAAGACCCGCGGCGCGTGGTTCTTCGACGCGGAACTCCAAAAGGGAGCCGACGGCTGCACCCTGACGATCGAATTCTGACGGCGGACGCCGAACAAACGAAAGGAGAGCCGGGATGACGCGGGATGACCGTCCTTACGCCGTCCTTTTCCGGGACGGCGACGTGATCGTCGTGAACAAAAGTCCGGGACTGCTCTCCCAACCCGACAGGGGAAACGACCCCGATCTTCTGACCCTGCTTTCGCATAAGATCGGGCATCCGGTTTTTCCGATCCACCGTCTCGACCGCGGAGTCGGGGGACTGATCGCCGTCGCCGTCAACCAACGGGCGGCGGGGGTCCTTTCGTCTCTTGTCGCGGACAGAAACGACGCGTTTATCAAGGAGTATCTCGCCGTCGTCCACGGGCGTTTCGACGCGCCGTCGGGCGAACTTTGCGACCATCTTCTCCGGGAGGAAAAACGCCGGATCACCCGCGTCGTCCCCGCGAAAACCCCCGGGGCGAAACCGGCGCGGCTCGCCTATCGCGTACTGCGTGAAACCGACCTTGACGGTCGCGGATTCTCTCTTGTCGCCGTGCGGCTTTTCACTGGGCGGACGCACCAGATCCGCGCGCAGTTTTCAAGCGCGGGGCATCCCGTCGCCGGGGACGGCAGATACGGCGCGCACGACCGTTTTCCGCCCATCGCCCTGTATTCCGCGTATCTCTCGTTCCCCCATCCCGCGACGGGTGAACGCCTCGTTTTCTCGGCGGCGCCGACCCTGCCGCCCTTCGACAGCTTCTCGATCCCCCTCGCCGGGGAGAAAGGTTTTTTTGATGACTGAACCGGAAAGAGCGCTCTTTGAACTGATCCGCGCCGCCGCGTCGGGTTCTCCCCGCGAGATCCCCGCGACGGTCGATCCTATCGCGCTCTATCGGCTCGTCCGTCATCTTCATCTGTCCTCGTTTTTATGGGAATCCGGCTCGCGCCTTCCCGCGTCTCCCGTCCGTTCGGCGTGGGAAAAGGATCGGGACCTTGCCGTGATGAAGGACCTTTTGCAGACCGAGGAACAGGCGTCGGTCGACGCCGCGCTCTCGGCGGCGGGGATCCGCTTTCTTTATCTCAAAGGATCGGTTTTGAAACGCTTTTGGGGAGAACCGTCGTTCCGTTACATGGGCGACGCCGATTTTCTCTTCGAGGGCGACGACGAATCCCTCCGCGCCGCGCTTGACGGGCTCGGATATGCCGCCGAGATGTTCGGTTCGCGCGATTTCTCGCACCACTTCGTTTTCCGAAAGGAACCCTGGTTCATTCTGGAACCGCACTTTGCTCTTTTCGACGCGGACGATCCCTACGCGGCGACGCTTTCGGGACTGTTCGACCGCGCGACGCCCGATCCCTCTCTCTCGGGACGCTATCTGATCTCGGAGGAGGATCTTTATCTGCATTGTTTGCTCCATGCGCGCAAACATATCGCCGGAAGCGGATTCGGCGTTCGGTCTTTCCTCGATTTCGCGTTCCTTCTCAGGGAATATCCCGACCTGCCGGAACGGGCAAGAGTAAAGGAGATCCTTTCCTCCGCCGGGCTCGAAACCTTTGCGTCCCGCGTCCTGCACGTCGCGCGTCTTTGCTCCGATCCCACCCTGATCCCCGACGAAGAGGACGAGCGCGAGATTTCCGCGCTCTTTGAGAGCGGTTTGTTCGGCACAAGCGAGAACGTGGCGGAAAAACGTCTTCTTGCCGAGCAAAACCGTTCCCGGTTTCCCCGGCTTGCGTTCTTTATGAAACGCTTTTTTCCTCCGCTCGTTACGATGGCGCGCCGCAAGATCCGCGCGCCGCTCTCGTGGATCGTTTATCCGTTCTTCTGGCTTCGCCATTTTTTCCTGTATCTTTTCACGAAAAGCAGACGTTCAAGAGTCAAAGCGTCCCTCCGCGTCATTTCACCCGGAAAGAAAGGAACGGAGGACGTCGGATTTGAACTTCGCTACTTCGGATTGTCCCCCGAAAACGGAAAGGGGGCGGATATCCGTGACTGATTCGGAATTCACCTCCCGCACCGCCCGTCTGATCGGGGAGGACGGCGTCGCCCGTCTTGCCGCCTCGACGGTGCTCATACTCGGACTCGGCGGGGTGGGCGGTTACGTCCTCGAAGGGCTGGTGCGCGCCGGGGTCGGGCGCTTCATTCTCGCGGATTGCGACGTCTTTTCCGAAAGCAACCTGAACCGACAGATCCTCGCGACGCGCGACGCGCTCGGACGGAAGAAGACTGCGGTCGCCCGCGAACGGGTGCTGTCGATCAATCCGGCGGCGTCGGTCGAGACCTTCGACGAGTTCCTTGACGCCGGGAATATTCCCGACCTGTTTTCTCGCGGCGAGATCTCCTTCTGCGTCGACGCCGTCGACAACGTCACGGCAAAGATCGCCGCGGTCACGGAGGCGACCCGCCGCGGGATCCCGATCGTTACCTGTATGGGAACCGGGAATCACCTCGATCCCTCGCGCTTCGTGATCGGGGATATTGAAAAATCGGCGGTTTGTCCGCTCGCAAGGGTGATGCGGAACGAACTCCGTCGCCGCGGGATCCGCGGGGTGACGGCTCTTTGGAGTACCGACCCCCCCTGCAAAGACGCCGCCCGAAACGGCGAGCGGACTCCGCCCGCGTCGGTCTCCTTCGTCCCGTCGGTTGCCGGTCTTACCATCGCCGGATACGTCGTCCGCAAACTTGCGGAAATCGGCGATCCGTCAGAAATAGAAAAGGGTGTTTCGTTATGAAAAGGAAAAACGTACTGATTCTTCTCCTCGTTTTTCTGCTCCTGCTTACCCCTTCCTGCGTCCTCTTCGTTCGGGCGCTCGCGACCTCTCCTTTTCCCGAACGGGATAAGATCACCGAGGTCGAAGCGCGTTTCGAGTCGAGCGGAGGGGTGAAGGCGGACGCGGCGTTGCTCGTGCGGCGGGGCGCGGATTCGCGCGAAGTCGACCTGCTCTACGCCGTTTTCGAAAACGCGAAGCGCGTGCCGCGTTGGGAGTTGCCGGATAAATACGCCTCTTACCGCCTGACCTTCAAGGGAGAGAGTTCCGACGAGGTCCTGACGCTCTACGTCGGCGCGTCCGATCTTTCGCTCTACGTTCTGACGTCGGGGAAGAAACTTTACCGTCTCGCTATGCCGACGGCGACGCACCGCAGCACGGTTCTGACTCCCTCCGCGGCGTCGTTTTTGCTCGACGGCGAGGAGATCGTATCGCTCTACGACTATCCCGAATACGCGAACGGTCCGACCGGGATCGCCGGCATTTCGCTCTCTGCGTGGGACATCGTGACCGACTTCGCTTTTTCCGCGGAGAACGTTTCGGTGATCTACGCGCTTTACGCCGACCGCAACGCCGAACCGATCGAGACGACGAACGCCGACCTGATCGTCGAAAACGATCCCGAAACGGTGCGGATGGACGTTACGGCGACCCTTGCGGGCGGCATTTCGGTCACGCTCCATTACTATCTGAGCGTGCAGGAGTAAAGAAGCGCTATGGCTGTGGAACGCGACGAATACGAGGAGAAGCGATGCCTTCTTTCGATGACCGATCCCGAGGATCGGGCGGCGAACGCCGAGCGGATCCCGATCCGTCACATGATCGACAAACTCGACCGCACGCTCGCGCGCGGAGATTACGGCGAAGGGATGCGTCTTCTCGATTATTGGCTCCGTGAGGCGCAGGCGCTCGGCGACGAGGACGGCGAACTCTCGGTCGCAAGCGAGTTGATGGGACTTTCCCGCCGGGTCAACGACCGCGAAAAGGGGCTTGCCGCGATCGCGCGGGGGCTTGCACTGCTCGAAAAGAGCGGGCTGACCGACACGGTTTCGGGGGCTACGATCCTTCTGAACGCCGCCACGACGAAAAAGCACTTCGGCGACGCCGCGGGCGCGATTCCGCTCTACCGCCGCGCCGAGGAGGTCTATTCCGCACGGCTGTCGCCCGACGACGAACGGTTCGGCGGGCTCTACAACAACTACGCGCTCTCGCTTGCCGAAACGGGCGAGCGCGAAACGGCGGAGGCGTACTTCAACCGCGCGCTTTCGGTGATGGAAAAGAACGGCGCGAAGGGGAAGACCGGCGTCGCCGTCACCTGCGTCAATCTCGCCGATTTCTTCGAGGCGGGGGACGATCCCGACAAGGACGAAAAAATCAACGCCGTACTCGAACGCGCTTGGGCGGCGCTCGACGATCCCGATACCCCCCGCGACGGTGAATACGCCTTCGTCGCGTCGAAATGCGCTCCGGCGTTCTCCTTCTACGGTTGGTTCTTCGCCGCGGCTGAACTTGAAAAAAGGATGAGAGAGATCCATGAACGGAATTGAACTCGCCGAATCCTTCTATCTGACCTACGGTCGGGATCTCATCGCCGCGACCGTCCCGGAAGCGGTCGGGAGGATCGCCGTCGGGATCGCGGGGCAGGGGTCGGAGTGTTTCGGATACGACGACGATCTCTCGCGCGACCACGACTACGAGCCCGGCTTTTCCATCTGGCTCTCGGACGAGGACGACGTGAAATACGGCGTCGCGCTCGCACGCGCCTACCGGACGCTCCCGCGGGAGTACGCCGGCGTAAAACTGCGTTCCAGAACGGGGGAGAACACGCGCTTCGGCGTTTCGACCGCCGACGGTTTCTTCCGCTCGACGGTCGGGCGGATCGACGTCCCGACCGATCCCATGGAGTGGATGGCGATTCCCGATCACGCGATCGCCGTCGCCGTGAACGGAAAGATTTTTCGGGACGACGCCGGGATTATGACGCGCCGCCGCGAGGGGTTCCGCTACGGGATGCCGGGCGACGTCCGGACGCAGAAACTCGCCGCGCGGATTGCCCTGATGGCGCAGGCGGGGGATTACAACTATCCCCGGATGCTCTCGCGCGGGGACCAAGCCGCGGCGAGGCTCGCCGTCGCCGAGTACGTCCGGCACGCCCTCGCCGCCGTGTACCTTGTCGCGGGAGAACCCCGTCCTTATTACAAATGGCAGTTCCGCGGACTTCTCGATCTGCCGTGTCTTCGTGAAACGCACGAACCGCTTTCGCGACTTCTTGCCGGGGGGGATCGGGCGACGACGCTCGCGGCGATCGCGGAGGTGAACGAGTCGATCACACGCGAACTTTCGGCAGGGAAAACGCCGCTTGACCGACTGGCGCAGGAGATGCACGCGTCGATCAAAGACCGTCGCGTCCGCGAACTGCATCTGATGGAATACGGCGCGGAATGACCCCGAAAACCGTCTGTTTCGCGGCTTTTCGCCTCGTTTGACCGAAAACCCCGGTTTTTCCCGAAAAACACTTGACACACCGACGGGGGGTGTGTATAATAGGAATAATTATTTGCAGGGACTTCCCCGAAAAAGAGGTAGAGACAATGAAGACAAGTACGCTGAATCAAAAACAGTTGCAGGATATGGTGCTGACCGCGGTGCTCGCGGCGCTCGTTCTGCTGATGAGTTTTACGCCGCTCGGCTATCTCCGGGTCGGGGTCGTCAGCATCACCTTTCTGACGATTCCCGTCGCGATCGGCGCGATGGTCGTCGGACCCTACGCCGGATTGTTTCTCGGTGCGCTGTTCGGGCTTACCAGTCTGATACAGGCGATTACGGGCGATCCGGTCGGGCAGGTCTTGCTCGGAGTCAATCCTTTTCTGACCGGCGTTCTCTGCATCGTACCGCGCGCCCTGATGGGATATCTGACCGGATTCCTTTTCAAAATTTATCGGAAGTTAAGCAAACGTGAGCCTGCGATCCCGATGGCGCTCGGCGGCGCGACCGCCTCGCTTCTGAACACGATCCTTTTCGTCGGCGGGTTTATCGGCTTCTATCTGATTTACCGCAACCATCCCGATTTCGGAACGTACAGCGTCTGGGGGATCATCGTTTCGGTTCTGACGGTCAACGCTTTGATCGAACTTGCCGCCGGGATCGTGCTTTCCGCCGGGGTTTCCCGCGCCCTCGTGCAGTTTTTGCCCGGCGGACGTCAGCACGGCGCCGAGCGCGACGAGTGGTCGATCTCCGAACCGACGGATGAAATCAAGGACGCTCAGCCGACCGAAAACGGGGAAGACGAAAACGCCTGACGAACAGACGAAAACCAAGAGAGGAGGGGTGTTATGCTGTCCGGGATCTCGCAAAAGCGTCTGTTTCTGCTCGATCTGGACGGGACGCTCTACCTCGACGAAACGCTCTTTGAGGGGACGCTTCCGTTTCTTTCCCGTGTGAGGGAGATCGGCGGACGCGCCCTCTTTCTTACCAACAACTCCTCCCGCGGCGCCGATGCGTATATCGAGAAAATGGCGCGGCTGGGGATTGCTTCGACCGAGGACGATTTTCTGACCTCGACCGACGCGACGGTACGCTATCTTGAAGAAAACCATTCCGGCACGCTCTTTTACGTTGCCGGGACGGAGTCTTTTCGTTCACAGCTGCAAAGCGCGGGGATCGCCGTTACGACCGACCGGAACGACCCGGCGATCGGCGGGGTTCTGCTCGGATTCGACACCGAACTGACCTTCTCGAAACTTGAGGACGTCTGCGTTCTTCTCCGCCGCGATCTCCCGTATCTTGCGACCAACCCCGACCTCGTCTGTCCGACTTGGTACGGGTCGGTGCCCGACTGCGGTTCGGTCTCGAAAATGATCGAAAACGCGACGGGGAAGACCCCGCGCTTCATCGGTAAACCTGAACCCGAAATGATCCTGCTCGCACTTGAAAAAACGGGCTACGGTAAATCCGACGCCCTGATGATCGGGGATCGGGTCTATACCGACGTCGCCGCCGGCGTCAACGCCGGGATCGATACCGTTCTCGTCCTCTCGGGCGAGGGAACCGTCGCCGACGCGGAAGCGTCGGACAAGAAACCGACCTGGATCCTGCCCGATATTTCCTTCGTCACGCGGCAACTATCCTGAACGAAAAACCGTCACTCAAACGCGGGTATGGCGGAATTGGCAGACGCGCCGGATTTAGGTTCCGGTTCGAAAGAGTGCAGGTTCAAGTCCTGTTACCCGTACCACAAGGGGAGCGCCTGAAAAGGCGCTCCCCTTGTGGTACGGGTACTCGGTGAAAGGAACCTGCACCGAGAATGACCGCGTGAGCGGTCATTCTCTGCGCTTGCCGTTCGCATAGTTTCCCTTTCAACAGAGCCGGCGGCAAGCGCGCGCAGCGTTTCAAGTCCTGTCGGGCGCACCCGTTT
Source organism: Clostridia bacterium (assembly GCA_017961575.1). GTDB lineage: Bacteria > Bacillota > Clostridia > Oscillospirales > CAG-272 > UBA1740. The sequence continues at coordinate 31,664 of JAGCXA010000006.1, forward strand.
GTCTATCTGATAAAATGTAAAGAACCTGCACCGAGTATGACCGTGCGAGGCGGTTCTTTACGCCTTCGGTTTTTTACGTTCAGAAAAAGCAACTTCAACAAAAAACGGGGGCGCGATTTGGTCAGAATGACACGATTCGGCTTCCTTGCCTTTTTGCTATGTTTGAAAAGACCGCTTTGAAAAACGCAAAGAATATGAAGCAAATCGCGTCCTTGTTTCAGAAAATCAAAACGGAACAACACGCTTTTCTGCACCTTGCTTTTCTTCTCCTTTTGCAAGAAAGAAGAAGCGAGGCGCGTCTTTTGTTTTATCGTTCTTTTTTGACTCTCTCGCGCGCGGTTATTGCTTTTTTTTACAAATTGAGTTATAATTTTTTTCGTTGATCGAATTTTTTCCGGGTCGCGGGGATTGACCCGCGGCAAAAAGGAGTTATCTATGCGCGTTTCCGCATTCAAAAACAAGGCGTTGTTTTCCGCGGCTTTGGCTTCGGTTCTGCTTGCCTTCTCGCTTCTTCTTGTTTTCGCCTTCCGTGCGCTGGCGGTTGAGCCGGGGGACGAGATCGCCGACTTCGGCTTCCAGACGGTCGCGGGAGATACCTTTTCGTCCGAGAGTACGGCGCTCCGCTTCGTCTTTACCGTCGGTTCGCTCGACTATACCCGCGTCGGCTTCGTGATCTCGAAAACCAATCAGAACCCGACGTTAGACGGGCTTGACTGCACGGTTCAGGATACGACCGTCGTTTATTCTTCGATCACGGCGGACGGGGAACTTGTTCCCGCATCGACCGGACGATATTGGGTGGCGCTCAGAATGACGGACGTCCCGCACGAATCCTTTAACGAAAACGTCTACGTCAACGCCTTCGTCGAGGACGGTTCGGGCGTTCGATATGCGACGCCGCAGCGTTTGACCATCCGGGAAGGGTTCGAGGAGGAATACGAGTTCACGCCGGTTCTGCGCGTCGTTCTCTCGTCGGATATCCACACCCGTATCGAGGGGGAATCGGTGGAAGGTTACAAAGCGACGCGGGACGAGGACGTGCTTTCGGCGTCGCGGACGGCGCAACTGTTCCGCGCGACCTACGCCTATGCCGACGGCGAGGTTTACAAGGGTCTTGACGCCGTGCTCGTCGCGGGCGACTATACCGACGACGGACGGCTCTCGCAATACAACCGATTCTTCCAGATCGTAGAGGACAATATCCGCCCCGGAACCCAACTGCTCGCTTGCCTCGGCAATCACGAGTTCCGGAATACGGGCGAGGACAACGTGTCCAATCACTCGTCCTTCTCCGGGACGTATGACCGTTTTCTTGATTATTTCGGCGAATACGGCTACGACGACGTCGACGACGTCCGCGTCATCAACGGCTTCACCTTCATCGGGTTCAGCCCGGATAAACAGGGCGGTCGCGGCTTCTCGGCGTCCAAGGCGGCGTGGCTTGACGAGCAACTCGCCGCGGCGGCGGCAAGCGATCCCACGGGCAAAAAACCGATCTTCGTCTACGGTCACGTGCCGGTCTGGGATACCTGTCTCGGGAGCATCCGTGAAAATAACTACGACACCGACGGCATCGGAGAAGTGCTTGAAAAGTACCCGCAAGTCGTCTACGTCACGGGGCATACCCACGTGCCTTGCTGCGACCCCGAATCGGTCTGGCAGGGAAGTTTTACCGCGATCAACACCGGGACGTTTGCAAACGAGGACTGTCCCTTCTACACGGGCGACGGTACGACCCGGAGCAGTTTCTTCCAGTTCGACGCCCACGGCGCGTATCAGGACGTGATGCTCGGACGGTATTTCGAGCGGTCGATGCGCTACGCCTCGGTTTATACCATAGTGGAGGTCGACGCGAACGGCGTCGTGCGTCTCCGCTACTACAACGCCGACGCCGACTGCTTCGTTTTCGAGCCGGTTCTCATCACCTCGATCGGAGACCCCGATCTGTTCTCCTTCACCGACGGGCGAAAGGAGATCTCGAAGGCGCCGACCTTCTCCGAGCCGCTTGACCTGCTCACCTCGTCCTTTGCCTCGATCCGCGTCCGGATCCCGAACGCGACCTGCCCCGACTACGTGCGGAGTTATCGCGCCGACCTGATCAAAAACGGCGAGATCGTCGATACCGTCTATCGGCAGGCGTGTCAGCACATTCTTCCGCTCCCCGAAATTACGGCTTCGTTTTCGGGGCTTGATCCCGATACCGACTACACCGTCCGCGTCTACGCCTACAACGCCTACGGCAAGATGAGCGACCCGATCGAGGTCGACGCGCACACCGACGCCGTCACGGCGAACAATCCCGTCCCCGACGTCTTCTCGTTCGGGTTCGACGGGGAAGGGGTCGCGCGCAACCTGCTCACGGGCGAGGCGCTGACCGCGATGGGCGAACCGGGCGTTTTGTCCGACGGCAGCGGCGGATATTACGCCGTCTTTGACGGCGACGACGGTTTTAAGTGGGACGGGATCGGCGACTTCTACGACGCGATGAACACCGGTTTCACCTTCGAGTGGATCGGACAGGTTGCGGAGGCGGTACCCTACGCGACCGAATACGTCAATCTCACGTCCAATCAGGAAACCGGCGGAATGGGTCTCGAATACAACCGGGACGGAAAGGCGTACCTCTTCGTTTACGTGATGAAGTCGAACAAAACGAGCGACTATTACGGCGCGGGCGCGACGATCCCGATCGGAGAGACGGTCCATCTCGTCGGTACCTACGACGGTTCGGTCATCCGCTTCTACGTCAACGGCGAACTTGCCGCGTCGAATGCGATCGCAGGCAAGGTCTGGTTCCCGCTGAAAGAGGACGCCCGGTATCTTGTCGTCGGCGGCGATTCGACAAGACTCCCTTGGTGGACCGAACGCAATATGAACGGAGAGACCCGGGCGATGAACGTCTACTCGGCTCCGCTCTCCGCCGACGAAGTTTACGCCAAGTATCAGGCGTCGGGTTTGGCGGACTGAACAACCGAAAACAAAAGGCGGGGATCGCTCATCGGCGATCCCCACCTTTTTACCTTCGTTTATCGGATCCATTTGTCGGTTGGCGTCGGGGACGGATAGCCCCAGTCCTCGCCGACGTCGTGGACGACGAGCGAAAAGCCGTTCTTCCGGAGCACTCCGGCGGACGCCGCGTTCTCGCACATCGTGCTCGCGGTCACAATCTCTATGTCGGTTTCATTGTAGAGATAGTCGATCATCACACCGAGCGTTTCGGTAGCGATCCCGCGTCCCCACGCGCGCTCGATCAAGCGGTATCCGACGCTGATCTTGCGGATCGGCGCGCGATAGCCGCAGAATTCCGCCAGCCCGAGAAACGAGTCGCCCTCAAATACGCCGAGTATGACCGAATCCTTGATACACTCGGTATAGAGACGCGCGATCACGGTTTTCGCGTCGGGATACTTTTTCTCGAACAGGAACGTCGGGAGAAAGCGGTAGACGCGGGGATTATCCGTCAACTCCGAAAGGGCGGGCGCGTCGGACGGGACGAGCGGGCGGAGCGTCAGGCGCGCGCCGGAGAGCGTCGGGAGCGTGGAAAACAGATTTCGCACTTCCGTTTTCCTTTCCTCTGTCAGTTCTTTTCAAACGGATAGTACTTTGCCAAACCGCCCGACGAAGTTTCCCGATAGCCGAGCGGCAGATCGGTTCCCGTGTTGTACATCGTTTTCACGACGAGATCGAAACTGATCTTGTGAGAATCGGCAAGGAAGTTGGCGAGCGACAGCGCGTTGATCGCCCGCATCGCCGCGACGGCGTTCCGTTCGATGCACGGGATCTGCACAAGCCCGCCGATCGGGTCGCAGGTCAGTCCGAGATGGTGTTCTATCGCGACTTCGGCGGCGTAATCCATCTGATCGAATCCCATACCGAACAGTTCGGCGAGAGCCGCCGCCGCCATCGAGCAAGCAGAACCGATCTCGGCTTGACACCCGCACTCGGCGCCGCTGATCGAGGCGTTCGTTTTAATGATATTGCCGATCACGCCCGCCGCCGCAAGCGCGTGAAGGATCTCGGCGTCGGAAAAGCCGCGCGACTCCTGCATATAGCGAAGAACGGCGGGGAGCACGCCAGAAGAACCGCAGGTCGGCGCGGTCACGATCACCCCGCCCGCCGCGTTTTCCTCCCCGACGGCAAAGGCGTATGACGAAACCAGACGGTTTTCCCGCGTCTGAGGGGATTCGTCGATGTGCTTCTTCTGATAAATGATCTGCGCGCGGCGCTCGGTGCCGAGCCCGCCGGGAAGGACCCCCCTGACCGACAGTCCGCGGTTGATCGACGCCTTCATGGCGCCCCATACCTTTTCAAGATAAGGGAAGAGTTCTTTTCCCTCGATCGCCTCGGCGTACTGCCAGAGCCGGAGGTTGTTCGCGGCGCATTCCCGCGCGATATCGTGAAAAGTCGAAAGAGGATAGATCCCTTCGCCGCATCCTTCACAGTCGGGGAAGATCGCGCCGCCCCCGATGCTCCACACTCGCTCGCGCGCAAGTTCTTTTCCCTTTTTGAAGAGGGTAAAGTCCATCATGTTCGGGTGGCGTTCGGTCGGCGTCTTTCGGTCGAAAACCACTTCCCCCGTCAGGGGAGACAGCGTTTCGCGGATCACGCGGTCGGTCCCGTGTCCCTCTCCCGTCATGGCGAGCGAACCGTAGAGCATGACACGATAGCCGTCGGCGTCGGGGTATTTCTTTTTCATTTGCAGGCTGGCGCGCTCCGGGCCCATCGTGTGGGAACTCGACGGACCGCGCCCGATCCGATACAGTTCACGGATCGAAAGCATCTTTTTGTCGTTCATCGTTTCGCCTCGCAGATACGTTCGTTTGTCCATATTATAGCACGTTTCGTCTTCGTTTTCCACTCTTTCGCGTCACGTTTTTCCCGCATTGCCGACTTGTGGCGAAAAAGGCGCGGTTTCAAACACTTTTTTCATCTTTTTTTGCCTTTTTTGCTTGCGTCGGGAGGGCGCGTGTGCTATAATTGGAAAAGAAATCTTTTGGAGGATCACAATGAGAGCAGATTTTGAGACGGTCAAGGCGATCACGGTCGGCGCCGTGCGGATTTGGGAGAGGGAAGACGGGGTGCATTTCTCCCGCTTTACCGAAGAGGAGGAGGCGGGTTGGTACACCTGCTCGAAAGTGCTCGGCGACCGTTGCCGTTCGCTCTGCGGCATCCGGCTCGACTTCAAAACCGACGCGAAGGAGATCGCGTTTTTACTCTCCTTCGGCAATAAGGTCGACGTGTGGCTGAACGGCGTCTACAACCGGACGCTCTATTTCGCGGACCTCCGTGAAAGCGGCGTGACCGAAGTGCGGATCCCCTTGGTCGATCAGCTCGGTGCGCCGTATTCCGAGACCCGCGTCACGCTTTGGCTGCCCTGCCACGGCGGGGGAGTGCTCGGATTCCTTGACGCGGACGGCGCGACCTACATCCGTCCCGTCGAGTATCGGCGCCGTATCCTTTTCCTCGGCGATTCGATCACGCAGGGCTGGAACAGCGAGCGCGAGTCGATGTCGTTTGCGTCCCGGATCACGCGCTTCTTCGACGCGCACAGCGTCAACTGCGCCGTCGGCGGCGGGTATTTTTCGACCGCGACCATCGGCGAAAACGGTTACGATCCCGAGGCGATCACGATCGCTTACGGCACCAACGACTTCACGCATTGGGAGTCCTTTGAGGAACTGCACGAACACTGCGCCGCTTATCTCGATAAAGTGAAGGCGCTTTACCCGAATGTGCCGATCTTCGTCATCACGCCGATCATCCGTCACGACAACGCGCCGCGGAAGGCGGGTTCGTTCGACAAGGTACGCAAAACGGTTGCCGAAGAGGCGGAAAAGCGCGGGATGACCGTCGTCGACGGTTTCTCGATCTTCCCGACCGACGATTACTATTTTGCGGGAGACGGGGTCCATCCGAACGAGGCGGGATTTGCCGAATACGCCCTCGCCCTGATCCCGCACCTGCAAAAAGTCCTGCATTGGTAACTCCGATACACAACGAAAACGACCGGGCGAACTCGCCCGGTCGTTTGTATCATACCGCGTCCCCGAAACATTGCTGCCGGAACCGCGTTTAATTCCTGTCCACCGTTACGACGGCGTAGTAGTTCTCGTGCCGCGCGCGGATCTTTTCCGAAACGGCGTCCTTGATCTCGGGGACGGTCATTTTGATTTCAAAAGGAACCGCAACGTCGAAGATCAGGTTCGTGTGCGTCACGCCGGTCACGACGCGGAAGTCGTGAACGGTGATCCGCGGATCGATCTCCCGCACCAGTTCCTCCGTCTCCTCGCGGAGTTCGGTCGTCAGTTCGTCGTCGGTGTTGATCGGATCCATATGGATCGTGCAGACGATCGAGAGTTCGTCCCGGATCCGCCGTTCCACCTCGTCGATCACGTCGTGCGACTCGAACACGTCGTCCGCCCCGTCCACCTCCGCGTGGAAGGAGGCGAAGGAGTGCCCCGGACCGTAACTGTGGATCATCATATCGTGGATGCCGAGGATCGCGGGGTAGCCGGAAACGATCGCGTCGATCGCGTCGGTGACCTCCTTGACCGGCGCCTCGCCGAGCAGGGAGTTCTGCGTTTCGCGCAGGATGCGGACGCCCGCCCAGAAGATGAAAAGCGCGACGGCGATCCCGACCCATGCGTCGACGTCGATCCCCGTGAAACGGAAAATCAGCGTCGCCGCCAGCACCGCGGCGGTCGACAGCGTGTCGGAGAGCGAATCGACGGCGGTCGCCCGCATCACGTCCGACCCGATCTTCTTTCCGAGTCGGAAGTTGAAGAGCGCGAGCCAGAGTTTCGCAAGAATCGAGACCGAAAGGACCGTCACGGCGAGAATGCTGAAAACGAGGGTGGATTCGCGCGAGACGATCTTTTTGACCGAATCCGACGCGACCTCGAATCCGACGAGCAGAACGAGGAACGAAACGATCATCGAGGCGATGTACTCGATCCTTGCGTGTCCGAAGGGGTGATCGCGGTCGGCGGGCTTCGCCGCGATGCGGAAACTGACGAGCGAAACGATGCTCGATCCGGCGTCGGAGAGGTTGTTGAAGGCGTCCGCCGTGATCGCGATCGAGCCGGAGACCGTTCCGGCAATGAATTTGCCCGCAAAGAGCAGCAGGTTGACGACGATCCCGACGATGCCGGAGAGCGTTCCGTACGCCGCCCGGACCTTCGGGTCGGAGGTTTTTTCGTGATCCCGGATGAATACCCGGGGAAGAAGACCGGTCATTTTGAAAATCCTTTCGTGCGGTTTCTTGAAAAAGCGGCGTTCGGTCTTTACAAGACCGCTTTTTTTTGGTACAATAAGAACAGAATAAAAACAGAGGAAATCGGAATGAAAGAGAATGCCGCGATCCGATGGGTCGATACCCGGGACTGCCGGAACGTCAAATCGGTTGAAAAAGCGATCCTGTTCGCGCTCGCGTCTGCGAGAGCGGAGGGATGCCATATCGTGAAGATCCGGCACGGCGAGCGGCGGATCGTACAGTTGCGCCCGTTTTTACGAACGCTGCTCCGGCGCGGGGAGATCCGCCTTTTCATCGAGGGGACGAACCTCGGGGACGAGAACGACCCCGGCTCGCTCTACCTGATGGCGAATTTCGCGCGCGAGACCGCCGACTCCGCTTTTTTCGAGCGGGACGCCGGGATCACGGTCGTCTGCGTCTGAATCCGATTTACGCCGAGAGGTGAAAAAAGGGACAACGGAAACGCGGCGGCGATCGGGAGATCGCTTAGCCGACGTCGGTTGTCCTCTTTTTTGTCTCAGCCGATTGCGACGGGAGAAATCAGTTCTTCTTGTTCTCCAGATAGTTGACGACGTCGCCGACGGTCACGAAGTCGTTGACCTCCTCGTCGTCGATCACGATCCCGAAGGTGTCCTCGAAAATCTGGAAGAGATCCGCGATTTCAAGCGAGTTGATCCCGAGATCCTTCGACAGTTCGGATTCGGGGGTGATCTCCGCCTTGATGCCCATTTTCTCAACGAGAAGATTCTTGACCTGTTCAAACATTTTCGTTTGATCCTTTCTTAGTGAAGCAGTCCGACCCGCGAGGATCGCGGCGAAAGCCTGAAAGTTACATCTTCTACATTTTACTGTTTTGAGACCGTTTTGTCAAGACCTCGGACGGATTTTTTGTAAAAACGGAGTGATTTTTGGAGGAAAAATACGCGGGAGGCGTTCAAAGCGCCTCCCGCGTTTTCCGCCGGGTTCAGAGCAGAATACAAATCAGCCCGCTGGATCCTTCGTTGATGATCCGTTCAAGCGTCTCGGCAAACCGTTCGCGCGACTCGTCGGGCAGATGTGACAGTTTGGAGTGAATGCCCTCGCTTGTCAGATCGTAGAGCGATTTTCCGAACAGATTGGTGTTCCAGACGGCGCCCGGATCGTCCTCCATCCCGGAGGTCAGATACCGGACGAGTTCCTCGGACTGCTCCTCGGTTCCGACGACCGGATTGATTTCGGTTTCGATGTCGGCGGAGATCAGGTGGATCGAGCGCGCCGCCGCGCGAAGCCGCACGCCGTAGCCGCCGCTCTGCTTGACGATCTTCGGATCTTCAAGCCGCAATTCCGACGCTTCGGGCAAAACGACGCCGTACCCCTTCGCTTCACAGTCGCGGAACGCCGGCTCGACCCGATCCCACTTTTCCTTTGCCTTTGCGAGAACGGTCAGCTCGGCGAGCAGTTCGCCCTCGTCCCGGATCGAAAGCCCCGTTTTTTCCCGAAGAACGTCGAACCAAGTCTCCCGGGGGAGCATAACGTCGATCAGCGCGCGTCCCGTTCCGGCGTCCTGTTCGGTCAGCGACCAGGTCGCGCCGTCCGCCCCTTCGGGCAGTCGCTCGGCGAACTCTTCCAGACGCGAGAGGTCCCCCATCCGCACGGTCTCCTCGCTGATCCGCGCCACCGCGTCAAAGAGCGAACGCCGGATCGGATGATCCTCCTCGAGCGCAGAGATCCAGGAGGGAAGTCGGAATCGCACTTCCGACGTCGCAAATTCCGAGAGGACGAGCCCGAGGATATGCGACAGATCCTCGCGGTCGAGCCGGGTGCAGTTGACGAGCGCGACCGGGGCGTTATACTTCTTTTCGAGATCATAGGCAAGTTTGACCGCGTCCTCGTTCGAGGGATCGGCGGAATTGAGGATGATCGCGTAGGGGCGATTCCTGCCCGCGAGCTCCGCCGCCGCCGATTCCTCCGCCGCGACGTAGTTCTCCCGCGGGATCTCGCCGAACGAACCGTCGGACGTAACGAGCATACAGATCGTCGAATGCTCGGCGATCACCTTCCGCGTGCCGACCTCCGCCGCCTCCGAGAAGGGGAGCGGATCGTCCGACCACGGGGTCGAAACCATACGGGGCGACCCGTCCTCCTCCATTCCGAGTACGTCGGGGACGGGGAAGCCGACGCAGTCGACCAGCCGCACGTTCAGCCGCGTCACCCCGTCGGGGGTGATCCCGACCGCTTCGTCGGGGATGAACTTCGGTTCGGTCGTCATCACCGACCGCCCGTTTCCCGCCTGCGGGAGACTGTCGAGGGTGCGCAGACGGTCGCGCTCCTCGCGGATGTTCGGAAGGAGCATTTCTTCGGCGAACCGGCGGACGAAGGTCGATTTACCGGTTCGGACCGGTCCGACCACCCCGATATAGATATTACCCCCCGTCCGTTCTGCAATATCACGGTAGATCGTGTGCTGTCCCATATCGTTCCCCCTCTTTTGGCGATTTGTTCCGCGGACTTTATCCGTCGCCTATTCTATGCGTGGAAAATCGGCGTTAGAACGCGGGAAATTTGCGCTTTCGCTTGACAGGACAAAAGAAAAGGGATATAATAGAAAAAAACGGGAGCAATCCCGAAAATCGGAGGAAAACGTAATGAAGATCGGCGTTCAGGTCTACTCGGTGCGCGACGTTGCCGAGAAGGATTTCATCGGCACGATGAAAGAAATCAAAAAGATGGGGTACGACGGCGTTGAACTCGCCGGGGCTTACGGGCTTTCGGCGGAGGAGATCCGCCGCGATCTTGCCGAGGCGGGACTGACCGCCATTTCGGCGCACGTTCCGATGATCGATATGTACGAAAAGCCGGAGGAAACCTTTGCCTTCTACAAGAAGCTCGGTATTCCGTATATCGCCGTGCCGTATATGTCGAGCGAATACAGACCCGGAACCGATAAGTTCCCCGAGACGATCGAGATGATCCGCAAGATCGCCAAGACCGCGAAGGCAAACGAGATGCAGCTTCTCTACCACAACCACGACTTCGAGTTCGTGAAGGTGGACGGCAAATACGGACTTGACGTTCTCTACGACGCGATCCCCGCCGATCTGCTCCAAACCGAGCTCGATACCTGCTGGGTCAAGGTCGCGGGCGAAGATCCCGTCGCTTACGTCACCAAATACGCCGGGCGCGCCCCGATCGTCCACCTGAAAGACTTCTACAAGGAAGAGTCCGCCACGCAGGACGAGATGTACGAACTGATCGGCATCGCGAAGAAGGCGAAGCAGACCTCCGCTTTCGAGTTCCGTCCCGTCGGACACGGGATGCAGAAATTCCCCGGCATCATCGCCGCGGCGGAGGCGGCGGGAAGCGGATGGCTCATCGTCGAGCAGGACAGACCGAGTCTGGGGCTGACCTCGATGGAGTCGATCGACCTCTCGCGCAAATATCTCCGCTCGATCGGTTACTGATCCAATGCGAAAAGAGTGCGTCCGCCCCTCGGGGCGGGCGTTCGCTTTGCGTGAAGAAAATCGTAGAAACGCATTGCCAAAACTTATAAAATAGAGTATAATATATTCAAATGATGCGGGACTGCGCCCGCGCCCAACATAAAGACACGGAAAGAAGATGACAAGAATGGCACAGAACGAAAACGCCCGGCGCGGCGGCATCTCGGTGGAATCGGAACACCTGTTTCCGATCATCAAGAAGTGGCTCTATTCGGAGAAGGAGATTTTTCTGCGAGAACTGGTCTCGAACGCGGTCGACGCTGTGACGAAACTGAAACGGCTCTCCTCGCTCGGCGAGTACGACGCGCCGGAAGGGGAAAACTACCGGATCGACGTTTCCTTCGATAAAACGGCGAAGACGATCTCGATCTCCGACAACGGGATCGGGATGACCGAGGAGGAACTCGATCGCTATATCTGCCGGGTGGCGCTCTCGGGCGCGCTTGAATTCGTTGAGAAATACGAGAGCAAGGGCGACGGGAACGGCAGCGGGATCATCGGGCATTTCGGGCTCGGTTTCTACTCCGCCTTTATGGTCGCGGACGAGGTGGAGGTCGTGACGAAGTCCTATACCGACGCGCCCGCCGTCCGCTGGGTGTGCCGGGAGGACGGGGATTACACCGTTTACACCGACGGGATCGAGCGTGCGCGCGGCACGACGGTGATCCTGCACGTCAATTCCGACGGGGAGGAATACCTTTCGGAATGGAAACTGCGCGAGGTCCTCGCCAAATACTGCTCCTTTATGCCGGTCGAGATCTACCTCACCGACGAGGAAAAGGCGGACGAGCCGAAGAAGGAAGGCGAAGAGCCGAAGGAGAAAAAGCCGGAGAACGACACGCATCCCCTTTGGCAGAAGAACGCGGCAGACTGCACCGAAGAGGAGTACAAAGAGTTCTATCAGAAGGTCTTTTCCGACTACCGCGAACCGCTCTTCCATCTGCATCTGAACGCCGATTATCCGCTCAATTTCAAAGGGATCCTGTTCTTCCCGAAACTGCGGGAGAACTACGAGAATCTCGAAGGCAAGATCAAACTGTACTACAATCAGGTCTTCGTCGCCGACAACATCAAGGAGGTCATCCCCGAATACCTCCTGATGCTCCGCGGCGTGCTCGACTGCCCCGAACTGCCGCTGAACGTCTCGCGCAGTTATCTGCAAAACAGCGCCTACGTCTCGAAGGTCTCGACCTATATCGTGAAGAAGGTCGCCGACAAACTGAACTCGATCTTCAAGGACGAACGCGAGAAATACGAAAAACTCTGGGACGATCTCCGCACCTTCGTCGAATACGCCTGCATCTCGGATCCGAAGTTCCTCGAACGGATGAAACCGGCGATCCTTCTGCCCCTCGAATCGGGGAAGAAGGCGACGCTCGCGGAGTATCTTGAAGGAGCGAAAGAAAAGAACGCCGGGACCGTCTATTACACCACCGACCCCGAATTGCAGGCGCGCTATATCGAGATGTACCGGGCGAGAGGGATCGAGATCGCCGTCCTTTCGGGTCCGCTCGACGTCCGGTTTGCAGAGACGCTTGAATCGAGCGCGAAGGAGGACGAAAAGATCAAGTTCCTGCGCGTTGACGCCGATCTGTCGGCGCTCGGCGGCGGGGAAGAGGAAGAGAACGAAAAACTCGCTTCGTACTTTACCGAAGCGGCGGGCGACGGGATGAAACTGACCGTCAAGTGCCGCCGTCTCGGCGAGGACGACGCGCCCGCCGTCCTGACCGTCTCCGAAGAGAGCCGGCGGATGGAGGATATGATGCGGATGTATATGCCCGACGCGCCGGAGAGCCCGAAGGAAGCGACGCTCTCGCTCAACCTCGCGTCCCCCCTGATCGGGAAACTCTCCTCCGAGCCCGACGAAAAGAAAGCGAAGGAGATCGCCTCCTATCTTCTGATGCTGGCGATCCTCTCGAACCGCAAATTCAGCGCCGAGGAGATGAAGCGCTTCCAGAAGGACAGCGTTTCGCTCCTGACCGATCTCCTCTGATGGAGCGCGATCCCGCCGCCGTCGTGCGGCAGAACGCCGAAGGACTGAATAGCGAGAAAGAAAAGCAGAGGATCGGCGAGCGTCTTCTCGGGCGCGACTTGGCGACGCTGGTTTCCCCTGCCGTGAATTCCTTTCGCGGGGATCCCGCCGCGACGGCGGAAGCCCTCTTCCGCGCCGGTGAATCGGCGCGCGGAATTCTCAACGATCCGATCTCCCGCGCCTCTTTTGCCGCGACGATGCTTGAAAAAGCCGGGATCACGGAAGCCGATCTGTTTCCGATCATTCCCGGAGAGCGCCCGATCCGCGTGCTTTACGCGCGCGCCGGGGCTGCCGACCGCGCTTTCCGCCTTCTTTCGGCAAATCTCGCCGATCTGCGCGTCGCGTACGCCGAAACGAATCTCGACGCCGCCGAAGGGGTCGAGAGCGGGGACGCGGATCTGTTGCTTCTTCCGTATGCGGACGCTGCCGGTAATCGCGTTCTTTCGACCGAAACGCTGTCCGAAACGCACGGACTTTATCTCGTCGCGCTTTTACGGGTCAAGGTTGGCGACGGGCTGATCTACGGTCTTTACGGGCGGGCGATCCTCCCGCGGCGAAACGGGGAAACGACGCTCTCGCTTTCGCTTCCGTCGCCCGATGCGGCGACGCTTTCGGGAATTTACGCCTTTGCCGACGAATCGCGGCTTATCCCGGAGAGCGCGACGGTTCGGTCCGACGGCGGACGCGCGACGCTCTCTTTTACCGGGGAGCGTGACGGTTGCCTTGCCGCCGCCGTCTACTGTCTTTCATTTTGCCCCGGATGCGAACTCCGGGGTTGGCGGTCGGCGCAGCCGTTCGCGGAACGTTGATATTAAGCACCGAAAGGAAACGCAAAATGCTGAAAAAGTATTCTTACAAAACGCACGGCACCTGCTCCCGGCAGATTGACGTCACCCTCGACGGCGACGTCGTATCCGAGGTCGTTTTTCACAACGGTTGCAGAGGCAACACGCAGGGGGTCGCCGCTCTGGTGAAAGGAATGAAGGCGGAGGAGGCCATCGCCCGGCTTTCGGGGATCGACTGCGGCGGGAGAGGGACGTCCTGTCCCGACCAACTCGCGCGGGCGCTGACCGATATGCTGAACGGAAAGGCAAACTGAACCCTCAACTCTGACGAAGGGAACCGAATAAAGTGACCGAAAAACAGAAACACATCCGCAATTTCTCGATTATCGCGCACATTGACCACGGAAAATCGACGCTCGCCGACCGGATCCTCGAAAAGACCCGGGCGCTCGATCTGCACGAGATGGAGGAACAGATCCTCGACAATATGGACCTCGAACGCGAGCGCGGCATCACCATCAAGGCGCGCGCGGTCCGTCTCGGCTACCGGGCGAAAAACGGGGAAGACTACGAGTTCAATCTGATCGACACACCGGGTCACGTCGACTTCGGCTACGAGGTCTCGCGTTCGCTCTCCGCGTGCGAGGGCGCGCTTCTCGTCGTCGACGCGACGCAGGGGGTCGAGGCGCAGACACTTGCGAACGCCTACCTTGCCGTCGACAACTCGCTCGAAATCGTCCCGGTCATCAACAAGATCGACCTGCCCTCCGCCGACGTCGAACGGACGAGAGCGGAGATTGAGGACGTGATCGGCATCGACGCCGAGGGATGCCCCGCCGTTTCGGCGAAAATGGGGATCAATATCGAGGACGTGCTGGAAAAGATCGTCTCCGATATTCCCGCCCCCGAGGGCGACGAGAACGCGCCGCTCAAAGCGTTGATCTTCGATTCCCGTTACGACAGTTATCTCGGGGTCGTGGTCTATATCCGCGTGATGGACGGCGTCGTCCGGGCGGGCGACTCGATCCGTCTGATGAGCACCGGCGCGACCTATCAGGTGACCGAGGTCGGGACGCTCGGCGTGACCGAGATGTCGCCCGCCGACGCGCTTTCCGCCGGGGAGGTCGGATACCTGACCGCGAGCATCAAGTCGGTCGCCGACACCCGCGTCGGCGATACCGTGACGCTCGCCGACCGTCCGTGCGCCGAGGCGCTGCCCGGCTTCCGGAAGGTGCAGCCGATGGTCTACGCCGGGATCTATCCCGAAGACGGCGCGCGCTACGGAGATCTGCGCGACGCGCTCGAAAAACTGCGTCTGAACGACGCCGCGCTCCACTTTGAACCGGAAACCTCGATCGCGCTCGGCTTCGGCTTCCGGTGCGGTTTCCTCGGACTTCTGCATATGGAGATCATCGAGGAACGGCTCGAACGCGAGTTCAACCTCGATCTCATCACTACCGCGCCCAGCGTCATTTACCGCGTCACGCTCCGCGGCGGCGAGGTCCGTTTCATCGACAACCCCTCCAATTATCCCGCCCCCGACGAGATCGTCGAATCGGCGGAGCCCGTCGTGCGCGCCTCGATCATCACCCCCTCCGACTACATCGGCGGGCTGATGGATCTCTGTCAGGATCGGCGGGGCGAGTTCATCGATATGAAATACCTCGATCAGAGCCGGGTGGAACTGCACTATATCCTCCCGCTGAACGAGATCATCTACGACTTCTTCGACGCCTTGAAAAGCCGGAGCAAGGGCTATGCGTCGCTCGACTACGAATTCCTCGAATACCGCCCCGGCAAACTCGTCAAACTCGATTTCCTTCTGAACGGGGAACAGGTGGACGCGCTCTCCTTCATCGTACACGAGGAGAAGGCGTATCCCCGCGCCCGCAAGATCGCCGAGCGGCTGAAAGAGAACATTCCGCGTCAGCTTTTCGAGATCCCGATTCAGGCGGCGATCGGTTCCAAGATCATCGCCCGCGAGACGGTGAAGGCAATGCGGAAGGACGTGCTTGCCAAGTGCTACGGCGGCGACATCACGCGGAAAAAGAAACTGCTGGAAAAGCAGAAGGAAGGGAAAAAGAAGATGCGCCGTCTCGGATCGGTCGAAGTGACGCCCGAGGCGTTTATGGCGGTGCTCAAACTTGACGACGATGCGTAAAGATTTCGGCGTTTATCTGCACGTCCCCTTCTGCCTCTCGAAATGCCCCTACTGCGATTTTTGTTCGTTTCCGGGATTAAGCGAGGAGACGCGGGCACAATACGTCGGGGCGCTGATCCGCGAGATCGGCGAGCGCGATTTTCCCCCTCTGACGGCGACCTCCGTCTTCTTCGGCGGCGGAACGCCGACGCTTCTTTCGGTTCCGCAGTTCGACGCGCTGTTCTCGATGATCGACGCGCGCTTCGGGCTGGCGTGCGACGCGGAGATCACGTTTGAAATGAATCCCGCGACAGCCGACCGGGAGAAACTGCGCGCCCTTCACGCGCTCGGCTTCAACCGCGTCAGCATCGGGTGTCAGTCGTTCTCGGACGACGAACTTCGCGCGCTCGGACGGGCGCACGACGCGGAGGAGATCTTTACGGCGTACGAGGACGCGCTTGCCGCCGGATTCGATAACGTCAATCTGGATCTGATGTACGGGATCCCGCGTCAGACGACGGGATCGTTCGGAAAAACGCTTGAAACCGTGATCTCGATGGCGCCGGAACACGTTTCCGCCTACGGGCTGATCTTAGAGGAGGGAACGCCGTTCTTTTCCCGGCAAAAAGAACTTGCATTGCCGGGGGACGACGCGGAGGCGGATATGTACGCGCTCGCTTCGTCTATGCTCCGGGACGCCGGATACCGGCATTACGAGATCTCGAATTACGCGCGCCCCGGTCGTGAGTGCCGCCACAATCTGCTCTATTGGCGGCAGGGCGAGTACGCCGCCTACGGTCTTTCGGCTTCCTCGCACGTCGCGGGAGTACGGAAAACGAATACCCGCGACCTCTCGCGCTATCTTTCCGATCCCGTCCGGGCGACGGCGGAGGAAACCGTCATAAAAGACGCCGAATACGAATATATTATGTTGAGACTTCGTCTTACGGAGGGGATCGACGAGGAGGATTTCCGCCGCCGTTTCGGGCACGGTTTCCGTGAAAGATACGCCGACAAACTCGCCCCGTGGTTCGCGCGCGGAGTACTCGTTTCCGACGGCGACCGGACGGCGCTCTCAGACGAGGGACTCTACCTGAATTCCGCTCTGCTCCGGGAACTTCTTCCTTGACGGGAAAAACGTCCGCCCCCTTGACAGAACGGGCGAAAAATGGTAGAATAAAACCGAAGAGAATAAGCAAAACCATATAAGGAGAAAACACGATGGCAGATCTTCAAAACAACCTCCCCGAAGAGGAGGAAGAGGTGGACGTCTTCACCCTGACCGACGAGGAGGGCAACGAGGAACAGTTCGAGATCCTCGGCTCGATCGAACTGGACGGCAAGGTGTACTACGCCATGACGAGCGTTGAGGAGAAGAACGACGAGTACGTCATCCTGCGGCTGGAAGGCGAGGACGGCGACGACGTGACGCTCGTGACGGTCGACGACGACGACGAGTTCGACCGCGTCGCGGACGAATTCGAGGATAAACTCTTTAACGAGATTGATTACGACGAGGACGGTTCCTCCGAACAGTAAGATTTTTTAAACCTGCTTGGTTAGTGATAGACCGAAGTTTGGACCTACAATTCTTTTAAGGGAGCCCGGCTTACCCTGATGGGATGCAGACCTCCCGGCGGGAGCCGACTTGTTCCGCTGCCCGTTCGGACGCTGGGAGCAACAAAGTCAGGGACGAAGGCATCCACCCTGTACTGACAGGGTCAGAATTTTCGGCTACACGGCCCGGCGGGGAAACGTGCGCCACTTCCGCTGTGCGGGAGGGGCGCAATGATATACGGACGGGCGTTTCGCCCGTCCGTATGACGTTTCGCTTCACGAAACGATATATTCCGCGGCGTTTTTGCCGCGGAAAATGATATACCGACCGCCGGGGGCGGTCGGTATCGTTTTATCGTTCGGTATTCTCTTCCTGCGGGGGATCGTTTTCGGGCGAGGGGAGCGGATCGTGCGACGGGCGCGGCGGATCCTCCCGCACGGTCGTGAAGCCGTTTCCGTGTACGTCGGCGACCGAATGGACGATGGTAAAGGCGGCGGGGTCGATCTCGCGGATGATCTGTTGGACGCGGTAGAGCTGACGGGTGGAAACGACCGTCATCACAAGGTCGCATTCGCGTTCGAGATACCCGGTTTTCCCGTGCAGGAGCGTCACGCCGCGCGCCAGTTCCGAGAAGATCGTTTCGGTGATCTCTTTCGGTTTTCCCGTCACGATCGTCACCTGCATCTTCTGCCGCCCGACGAGAAGCACCTTGTCGATTAAGACGGTGTAGATCAGAACCAGCAAAAGCCCGTAAAGGATCTGCTCTTTGTCCGAGAAGAACGCCTGTAACAGCAGGATCAGAACGTCGAAGACCCAGATCCCGAGCGAGAGCGGAACGTGCAGGTACTTGTTCGCGAGCAGGGGAGGGATGTCGGTGCCGCCGGTCGACGCGCCGCAGCGAAGGACGATCCCGACAGAAAGCCCGATCAGCAACCCCGCGTAGACCGTCGAGAGAATCAGGTTATCGGTCAGGTTCAGGTTGATGAGGCGCGGTTCGAGGATCCAGTAGAACAAGGGGTAACTGACCGAACTGAAAAGGGTGGTCAGTGCGAAACGCCGCCCGAGAAAGATCAGTCCGACAATGAACATCACGGCGTAGAAAATGTAGTTGAAGTAGGCGATCGGAAATCCGCTCACCTTGTTGATGAAAATGGAGATACCGCCCGTGCCGCAGGTGATAAGCCCGTTCGGCACGACGAACGCCGCCATGGCGGCGGCGTAGACGCCGTTCGCGATCACGACGGCGATGATCTCAAAAAGGAACCGAAGTCTCTGATTGTTCTTGAACACGGTCGCGCTCCTTCTCCCGACGAAAAACCGGACGGCAGTCCGATATGGGAAACCGATTCTGCCGTCCGGGATCAATTACGCGGGGAAATTATTTGTCGATTTTTGCGAGGATCTTTTCAAGAAGTTCGGTCTGCTTGGCGTTGGCTTCGTAGAACGCTTTGAGCTGCGCTTCCTTTTCGGCGGCGACGGCGGCTGCCTCGGCGTCGGCTTTCGCCTTCTCTTCGGCGGCTGCGGCTGCTTCGGCTTCGGCGATCTTCTTGGCTTCCTCGGCTTTCGCCTTTTCACGGTAGGCAAGACGCTCTTGTGACGCGCGGAAGACGCGAACGATGATGAAGATCGTCAGCGCGATGATGAGGAAGTTGACGATCGCTTGCAGGAACAGACCGTATTCGATGTGTCCGGCGCCGGTGCCCGCTTCGATCACTTTCTTCCCGTTTTCGAGAACGAACTCGCCGGTGTCGGGGTCGGTGACGTAGGTCGGCGCTTTGATCCAGACGTCAAGGTCGGCAAGCGACGCTTTCCCGGTGAAGAGCCCGACGATCGGCATCAGGATATTGTTGACAAGAGCGGTGATGATCGCGTTGAACGCGCCGCCGATGACGGCCGCGACAGCCAGATCAAGGATGTTTCCCTTTGTGATGAACGCCTTGAAGTCTTTGAAAAACGAGGATTTCTTCTTTGCCTTTTTCTTTTTCATTTGAGGAAAGCTCCTTCCTTTTTGCACTTTTTGATGATGGGGATCTACCAATATCTAATATACACCCAAAATCGCGAAAAGTCAACCCCGGAAACAAAAACGGTTATATTTTTCGATTTTTTAAACATCCGTTTTATTTCCCGATAAGCGTTGTAGAATGATGGCGAAAAAAGAAAACGGAGGCGGAAAAAATGAAAAAGGGAACGCCAAAGAGAGTGAAGAGAAGTTACCGTATGCTCGGCGGTCTGACCGTTCTTTCGGTTCTGGTTTCGGTTTTGCTCGGTCTGTTCGTGTCGTCCGACGCGTGCCTGTCGGGCGTTCTCGGCGGGATCATCGTCGTCACCTTCTCGGCGATCCTCTCGTCCGCCTGCGATTGCGCGATCGAGTTACGGCGCGAGGAAAACGAGGAGAGGGAGATCGGCGCGGTTTCCCGGAAAATGCCGAAACGCTCTTGACAAACCCTATAAAAAGTGTATAATAAATACATTCTGTAAGCCATAGGAGGACGCCGGTCTTTCCGGTGTGAAAGGTATGTCAAGTTGTCGGATCCCGGAGAACTACGTATCGCATCTGACCCTGCGCCAGACCGAGAACGCCATCAAGAAGGTCAAGGACTTCTTCGAGCGCGATCTTGCGATCCAACTGAATCTGACGCGCGTCTCCGCGCCGCTTTTCGTCAAGGACGACAGCGGTCTGAACGACAATCTGAACGGCGTCGAGCGCCCCGTCTCCTTCGACCTTCTCGGCGGCGAACGCTTCGAGATCGTCCATTCGCTCGCGAAATGGAAGCGGATGGCGCTGAAAACCTACGGTTTCTCGGCTGGCGAGGGGCTCTATACCGATATGAACGCCATCCGCCGCGACGAGGAGACCGACAACCTTCATTCGATCTTCGTCGACCAATGGGACTGGGAGAAGGTGATCCGGCGCGAGGATCGCACGCTCGACACGCTGAAAAAAACCGTCAAACTGATCTACGCGTCTCTCCGCCACACCGAGATTTACATCGCGGACGACTACAAATTCATCGACCGCCTGCTTCCCGAGAAGATCACGTTCCTGTCGACCCAGGAACTCGAAGACCGTTATCCCGACGCGACCCCGAAAGAGCGGGAGTATTTCGCCGCGAAGGAGTACGGAGCGATCTGCTTGATCGGGATCGGCGGGAAGTTGAGATCCGGGAAGAGACACGACGGACGCGCCCCCGACTACGACGACTGGACGCTGAACTGCGATATCATCGTCTACTATCCCGTCCTCGACGTCGCGCTCGAACTCTCCTCGATGGGGATCCGCGTGGACGAGGAAGCGATGGTGCGGCAGCTTGCCGAGGCGGGGTGCCCCGAACGGGCGGATCTGCCCTTCCACCGCGCGCTGCTCAACGGGGAATTGCCCTACACGATCGGCGGCGGCATCGGTCAGTCCCGGATGTGTATGTTCTTCCTCCGGAAGGCGCACATCGGCGAGGTACAGTCCTCGTATTGGGACGACGAAACCAGAAAGACCTGCGCGGAACACGGCGTAGCGCTGCTCTGAAAAACAAATCCGGGGCGACCGTTCGGTCGCCCCGTTCTTTTTTCGTTTTACGAGAAATGCAGAAGGTAATAGGAGGAGAACTTGCGGATCTCGGTTTCGAGCCAATCGTACCCGTTTTCCTCGGAGAGCGTCGGCAGATCCGAGAACAGATTGACGCCGAGTCCGAGCCGGTCGCCCTCGACCGAAAAGCCCATAGCCGAAAGAACCGTGGGGAAGAGGTCGAAGGTCGTAAAGGTTCTTCCTTCGGTTGGACGGCTCGGCGTCGCCGCCGAATTGATGAAGCAGTTGTAGACCGAGGGTTCGCGCGTTTTGTCTGGATCGGAGAGCGCCTTGTCCATCCGGGGATGATCCCCGGTCAGAACGATCAGCGTATCGTCGAAGAAATCCTGCTCCGAGCACCATTTGACGAAATCCGCCGCCTGCCTGTCGGCGCAGGAGATCACGCGGTCGATCCGCGTCCCGCTTCTCCCCTGACAGAGCGGGCAGGGATGACCGTTTGCGTGGTGCGTGTCGACGGTGAGAAAGGTGAAGTTGAAGGGGTCGCCGCTCTCGGCGAGTTTCAGGATCTCGGATTTCGCTATATCGTAGAGAATATAGTCCTCCAATCCCCACCAGCCGTCGTGATAGTCCTCGGCGACGGCGCCGGTCTTCCGCGCGGTAAAGAGATCGTAGAGCGTGAAGTCGCCGTGCTGGGAATAGAAGAGGTCGCGGCCGCCGAAGCGGACGTCGGAACCGCAGAGGAATTCCTGCCGGTATCCCTTCCGTTCGAGAATATCGCCGAAGGTGGTCAGCCCCGACGCGAACTTCTCGTGGTAGATCATATCGTTGTGTCCGTTCTCGCCGAGCTCGAAGGAGAAGGGGACGCCCGACGTCGACGCGAGCAGCGCCGCGATCGTCCATCCGGTTCCGATGGGGCTGTAAAACCCGCCGATCTTTCCGTCGGTCTGATCGGAAAAGAAGAGATTGTCGTGCGCGAGCGCGGTCAGGTTCGGGATCAGGTTGGAGACCTCAAGCCCGCCCTCTTCTTTCGATACGGCGGCGGTCTCCATGCTCTCCATATAGAGCCAGATGATATTTTTCGGCTTTCCGTTCGCTTCGATCAGCACGTCCTCGGGGGACACGTAACGATCCTCGTAGATCGTGGTTTTTTGCCGGAGCAGAACGACGTATTCGGGGATCCTCAGAACGAAGACCGAAAAGACGAGAGAAAAAACGAGAAGCAGAAGGATCGCCGTCGCGCCGATCCGTCGAAGCGCGCGCTGGCGCGCGTACTGAACGGGGCGGCGTCGGTCGTTCTTCTGCCAGTCCTCGCGCTCGACCTCGTATAGAAACCGGTTCTTGCGCTTGGTTTTCAGATCGCGGAAAACGCGACCGACGGGTCCCCGCGCGAAAAGAGGGATGCAGACGAGAGCATACAGAACGCCCCCGACGAAGAGATACCCGAGGGCGGCGCCGACGATCTGCAAAACCGTCGATTCTCCCGTCCCTTTCAGGGGCGAGAGGAGCGTATAAAGCAGTTCCTTGAACGAAATATCGAAGGTCAGATCATACCAGACCGCAAGGGAAAGGATCGCGATACCGATCAGAAACAGTATCCCGAAAACTATGGCGAAAACGATTTTTCCGGGTTGCGGCTGCTTGTTCAATCGCGTGTCCTTTCCCGGGCGCTGCGACGGCTTTCTTCCGAGGAAAAGTCCTCAGAAGTTCGCGCCGTTCCAACCCCAGTATTCGATGTTTTCGTATTTGACGTAAACGCCGGTCCCGGGGATCCCGACGACCCGCTCCATCAGGTCGGTCAGGTTCTGTGTGACGGCGGCGAAAGCGTCCGGGGTCGAGTTGCCGAGCAATTCGACCTCGATCATCGCGAGCGGAACGTCGCTTTTTCCGGCGAGCGAAAGGGCGCAGTCGCCCTCGCAGTCGGTCATCAGCCACCGTTCGGTCTTGCCCGGGAAGAGTTCGATCGTCTTGCCGAGTTCTTTTTGGAGTTCGACGACGGTTTTGTCGTCGAGGGGGCGGTTGCAGCGAACGCGGATATACGGCATATTATTTTACCTCACACACCGGAATAAGCGGAAAAGCCGCCGTCGATCGGAAGGATCACGCCGGTGACGAACCCGGACGCGGCGTCGTCAAGGAAGAAGAACAGACCGCCGAGCAGTTCGCTCGCTTCTCCGAAGCGGCGCATCGGAGTCCCGGCAAGGATCTTGCCGGTGCGGGGGGTCGGCGTTCCGTCCTCGCGGAAGAGAAGGGCGCGGTTCTGATTGGTTACGAAGAACCCCGGGGCGATGGCGTTCACGCGGACGCCGGTCTCGGCGAAATGGACCGCAAGCCATTGCGTGAAGTTCGAGACGGCTGCCTTCGCCGCGCTGTACGCCGGGATCTTCGTCAGGGGGCGGTAGGCGTTCATCGACGAAATGTTGACGACGTTCCCGCCTTTTCCGGACTTCGCCATATCGAGCGCGAAGACCTGGGTCGTTAAGAAAGCCGCGGTGACGTTCAGATCGAACACGAAGCGGACGCCGTCGGGCGAGATCGAGAAGAAGGACTGCTTGTCGGGGTCGGAGAGCGTCGCCTCCTGAAAGGTCTCGTCGTAGGTCGTGGCGCGGGGATTGTTCCCGCCCGCCCCGTTGATCAGAATGTCGCAGGGACCGAACTCCCGGTCGACGACGGCTTTCGCCGCTTCAAGCGACGCTTTATCGAGGCAGTTCGTCTTGATCGCGACGGCGCGCCCGCCGTCGCGGTTGATCCCGTCGGCGATCTCTTTCGCCACCGACTCGTTGATATCGAGCAGGGCGACCTTCGCGCCGCACTTGGCGAGCGCGCGGGAGAAGTCCGAGCAAAGCACTCCGGCGGCGCCGGTCACGACGGCGACCTTTCCGGAAAGATCGAGCGCGTAGGGAAGTTTCATTTCACTCATCGGTTTCACCTTCTTTTCATTTCTTCGGGAGCGTTTTTTCAAGCGCTTCCCAAACGCCGGAGAGGTAAACGGCGCCGAGCGCGCGGTCGTAGAGACCGTACCCCGGTTTGCCCGACTCGCCCCAGATGTTGCGTCCGTGATCGGGACGGATATAACCGTCGAACCCGTTTTCATAAAGCGCGCGGAGAATACCGTAAATATCGAGCGAGCCGCACGACGTGGGATGCGGACTCTCGTGGAAGAAGAGTTTTCCGTCCTCCCGATCCACGAAGCGGATGTTCCGGGCGTGAACGAAATGCACGCGCCCCATCGCGGCGTATTTTCCCGCCATCTTCAAAAGATCGTTATTCCTGTCGGCGCCGAGCGACCCCGTGCAGAGCGTGATGCCGTTCTCGGGTTCGTTTACCGCCGAGAAGAGACGGTCGATCCCCGCTTCGCTCGAAATGATGCGGGGAAGACCGAAGAGCGACCACGGCGGATCGTCGGGATGCACCGCCATTTTGATCCCGCTCTCCTTGCAGGCGGGCATCAGGGCGGTCAAGAAGTAGACCATATTTTGAAACAGCTGTTCCGCGTCGACCGATTCGTAACGGCGGAGCAGGGCGGCGAGTTGTTCGCGGGTGTAACTCTCGTCCCAGCCGGGGAGCGAAAGCGACTGCTTTCTCGGATCGAGCGCGTCGACGGTGTTCTGATCGTAGGCGAGGCAGTTCGATCCGTCCGCCGTTTTGTAGGCGAGTTCCGAACGCACCCAGTCGAACACCGGCATAAAGTTGTAGCAGATCACCTTCACGCCCGCTTTACCGAGATTCCGGATCGTCTTGATATAATTGTCGATCAGTCGGTCGCGTTCGCGGGATCCGAGTTTGATCTCTTCGTGAACCGGGACGCTCTCGATCACTTCCATTTCAAGACCGGCGTCATTTGCAAGTTTCTTTTGTTTCAGGATGCTGTCAAGATCCCAAGTTTCCCCGACGGGGATCGAGTAGAGCGCGGTCACGACGCCGCTCATCTTCGGGATCTGACGGATCATTTCGAGCGATACGGGATCCTTTTCCCCGTACCAGCGAAAGGTCATTTTCATTCGACGGAATCCTTTCTCATTTGATTTTGATCGGAACGCCCTGTTCCGAGGATCGGTAGGCGGCGAGCAGGACGCAGAGAGGTACGGCGGCGGATTCGAGCGTGATCGGCATCGGGGACCCCGACGAGAGCGCCTCGTAGAAGAGACGGATCAGCCGGACGTGACCCGCGCCCCAGCACTCCTTGCCGGGGAAAGCGCGATCGTCCGCTTCGACTTCATAGGGAACGCCGTCGAGGTAGAGCGCGTCGCCGAGCAGGGTGATCCTCCGTCCGTTCCGGCAAAACAGTTCGTCAAAGTTCGGCGCGTCGCATCCGAACGCCGTCGTGGCGGTAAAGAACGCGGTCGCACCGGAGTCGAACCCGATCAACAGTTCCGCCGTGTCCTCGACCTCGATCACGCCGGCGTGACGGTGGTTCGCTGTTTTCGCCGAGACCGTGGAGGGAACTCCGCAGTAACCGATCAGAAGATCGAGCTCGTGGATCGCCTGGTTGATGAGGACACCGCCCCCCTCGGTCGCGGCTTTTCCGCGCCAGCCGTCGGTACGGTAATACTCCGCGTCGCGGCACCAGGTGACGGCAGCGCGGGCAGACCCGACGCCGCCGAACTCCCCGGCGAGTTTCTTCGCCAGCAGAACCGAATGATTCAGCCGGTTCTGAAAGCAGACGCAAACGCGACCGCGGCTTTTCTTTTCCGCTTCGGTCATGCGGGCGATCTCTTCCTCGGAGATACAGACCGGCTTTTCGAGAAAGACGTTGATCCCGCGGGCAAGCGCCTCGCAGGTCATCTCCGCGTGAAGATGGTGCGGCGTCGCGATATGTACGGCGTCGGGCTTCGTTTCATCGAGCATCTTCCGATAATCGGCGTAGACGGCGGCGTCGGGCGCGTACTTGTTTCGCGCGGCTTCGGCGCGTTCGGGGATCACGTCGCAGAGCGCGACGAGTTCGACGTCCGGAAGTGCGCGGATCGCGGTCAGATGGTTGCCGGAGATCGCTCCGCAACCGATCAGGGCTGTTTTCATAACTGTCTCCCGGTTTTATTTGACCCAGAACGGACCGTTCTCGGTATATCCCTCTTGACGGAGCAGGTTTTTCAGCGCGTTGACGGCGAAATCGAACGATTCGTCGGAGTTTTTGAAAACGTGTCTGCCTTTCAGTTCGTGATCGTCGATCGAACTGTACGCCGAGAAGACGTGCAGATGCGGTTCGACCGAGAGGAAGACGGCGTTATCGGTGTGGCGGTCGATCTTGCCGATCGCCTCGGCGATCTTTCCCTCGCCCTCGCCCGCCGGCACGATCGCCTGCTCGTCGAAGATCGCGTCCTTGACGTGCATATAGCGGAAAGAGGGAAGCGTCACGTCGATCCCCTGGGCGGCGTCGGCGCCGTTCATCCGGTAGTTCGCCGGATCGAAGATACCGGCGAGGTCGGGCAGGGTGCGGAACAGGTCGGCGACCTCCCCCGGCATCTGTCCGTAGATCTTGGACTCGTTCTCGTGGCAGAGGGTGATCCCCTCCGCCTTCGCCATATCCAGCATAACGGACAGGCGCTCCATCACCTCGCTCCGGCACTCTTTCAGCCGTTCCTGCGGGACGAAGAAACTGAACATCCGGATCAGGTTCGTGCCGAGGATATGCGCGGCTTGCAGCGCGCGGCGGAAATCTTCGAGATGGGGCGCGAGCGGTTCGTCGATCGGATATTTACCGATGGGGGAGCCGAGCGATGAGACGCGGATCCCGCCGTCGTCGAGCGTGCGGCGGACCTCTTTCAGTTCATCCTCGGATAAGGTAATGACTCCTTTTTTGTCGATCGCGCGCGGCTCGATATACCCGATGCCGTTCCGTTGCAGGGCGGCGATCTGCGAAGCGAGACTCTTTCCCGCTTCGTCGGCAAACGCGGACAGAATAAACTTTGCCATCTTCTCTCTCCTTTTACTTGATGAGGGGACGCAGGGTCCTGAAACTGATCTCCATCTGTCCGATGGGATCGGGGAATTCGGGGGCGTTGTCCTGCTCGACCTGTACGTATTTCACCCCCGCCTTTTCGGCGGCGGCAACCAGGGGTTTGAAGTCGATCGTTCCGTTCCCGCAGGCGCAGAAGGGGTGATTTCCCTCGGGCGACAGATCTTTGAAATGGATGTTCGTCATCCGACCGGCGAGGCGCGGGATATAGTCGAGCGGGTTCTTGCCGGCGAAGGTCGACCAATACACGTCGTGAATAAAGTCGAATTCGGACTCCTCGATCAGGATCTCGTAGGGGTCGGTTCCGCCGCAGTCGAAAAACTCGAAATCGTGGTTGTGGTAGGTCAGCTGCATCCCGGCGGCGTGGATCTTCTTGCACGCCTCGGCGTACTCGGAAATGAACGCGCGGATCGCCTCGACCGAGCCGCGGTACTTCTCGGGCAGCAAGCCGATCCCGATGCTGTTGCATCCGTAGATCCTGTGTTCCGCGATCAGTTTGTCGGTGTCTCCCGTGATCCGATCGAGAGGGGAGTGCGTACAGGTGATCGGAAGGGAAAACTCCTCCGAAATATCGCGCAGACGTTCGGGTTCGATCGGTCCGCACCCGGAGACCTGTACGACCTCGTACCCGATCTCTTTCACGCGGCGGAAGGTATCGCGGATCCCGTCCGGCGTCCGGCAGAGAGTACGGAGAGAAAAGAGTTGCGCGCCGAGTTTCATAGTCATAAACCTCGCGTTAAATATTTTACTTTCCCATTATACCATACGCGCGAACGAAATGCCATTGTGTTTTTTGCATTATTTCAAAAAAAGGATTGCAAAAATTGCCCTGATGTGATAAGATAGCATACGACAGACGACGCGCCCGATCCTGTCCGGCGCGGGAAAGGAGCCCCCGATGGATCATCGGTTCGATCTGACCCTTCCGGTCTCTCTCGAATATCACCATTACCGTGAAGCGACGCCGATCCCGAGCGCGTTTTCACGCCATTGTCACGACGGTTACGAACTGATCTGCATCATCGAGGGACGCGGACGGTTTATCGTCGAGGGGACGGCGTACGACGTCCGCCCCAAAACCGTTCTGTTTTTCCGTCCGCACGAATACCACTACGTCGACGTTCGTCCCGGGGAGCCCTACGAGCGACAGGTTTTCCATTTCACGCGCGAGAGCGTCGATCCCGACGTCGGACTCTTTCTCGATCAGCTCGACGAACGCCCCTTCGGAGAGGGCAACCGATACGCGGAGGGCGATCTTCCGCCGGAGTTTTCGGCGTTGCTACGCGGGTTCGACGCGGTCGGGAACCTTCCCGAACAGCAGCAGGCGGTGTTCTGCCGTACGCGGCTTTCCGATCTGATCATGATGCTCGCGACGTCGAGCGCGCAGTCGGGGAACCCGATCTCCGAACGCCTCGGAGGACGGGTCGTCCGTTATCTGAACGAGCATATCGACACCGGCGAGACGCTTGACGATCTCGCAAAACGGTTTCTCGTCAGCAAGTTTTATCTTTGCCGCTCCTTCAAAGAACACAACGGCATATCAATCCACGGCTATCTGACCCGGAAACGGGTGATGATCGCCAAAACCAAGATCGAGGACGGGGTCTCGGCGTCCAGCGCGGCGCAGGCGGTCGGGTTCGGCGATTATTCGGCGTTCTTCCGCGCCTATCGCCGCATCGTCGGACGTTCACCGAGAAAAACCTGAGAAAGCCGGAATGAGGAATATGAAAGAAACGCCCACGCTTGATAAAATCCAGTCTCCGGAGGATCTTCGCAGGATCCCCGAAAAAGAAATACCGACGCTCGCCTCCGAGATCAGGGAATTCCTGATCGATACGGTGACGAAAACGGGGGGACACCTCGCCTCGAATCTCGGCGTCGTGGAACTGACGCTCGCGCTTCACCGTGTCTTCCAAACGCCGGAAGACCGCCTGATCTTCGACGTCGGTCATCAGAGTTACGTTCATAAACTGCTGACCGGGCGGAGAGCCGGCTTCGACGCCCTGCGGACGCCCGGAGGGCTTTCGGGCTTCACCCGTCGGGAGGAGAGCGAGTACGATCCTTTCGGCGCGGGACACAGTTCGACGTCGATTTCCGCCGCGCTCGGTTTTGCCAAAGCAGACAGACTGCTGGGGCGCGACAATTTCACCGTCGCCGTGATCGGGGACGGGGCGTTTACCGGCGGAATGGTACACGAGGCGCTGAACAACTGCGCGAAAGACCTGAAACTGATTATCGTCCTGAACGAGAACGAGATGTCGATCTCGCGCAACATCGGGGCGTTCGCGCGGCATCTCGCGAAGATCCGCACCTCGAAAAGATACCGCAGGGCAAAACGCGACACGCAGTCGATCCTGCGGCATATCCCGCTGATCGGAAAGGGCATTTATCACGCCGTCCGCGGGATCAAAAAAGGGTTCAAGAATCTGCTCTATTCCTCCAACTACTTTGAGGAACTCGGGCTTTACTACATCGGTCCCATCGACGGAAACGACTTCGGCACCGTCGAACGGGCGCTCATCGCCGCAAAAGAACAGGGCGAACCCGCCCTCGTTCACGTCCGTACCGTCAAGGGGAAGGGGTATCCGCCCGCCGAGTCCGACCCCCGTTCCTATCATAGCATCCATCCGGGTGAAAAGCCCGCCCGTACCTTCGGCGAGGCGTTCGGGGAATGGCTGACAGCCGAGGGAGAGAAGGATCCCCGCGTCGTCGCCGTGACCGCCGCGATGGGGATCTCCACCGGGCTGGAACCGTTCGCCGCGCGCTTTCCGGAGCGGTACACCGACGTCGGGATCGCCGAGGAGCACGCCGTCACCTATTCCGCCGGACTTGCGGCGGGGGGGCTTTTGCCCTTTGTGACCGTTTATTCGACCTTTCTGCAACGGGCATACGACAACGTCCTTCACGACGTCGCGTTACAGGGGTTGCCCGTCCGGATCATCATCGACCGAGCCGGACTTGCGAAGTCCGACGGTCCCACCCATCACGGGATCTTCGACGTCGCGTTTCTCTCGCATATTCCGGGGATCCGTCTTTTCGCCCCCGTCACGTTCGGGTCTCTTGCGGCGATCCTCTCCGCGACGAAGGACGATCCGTGTCCCGTCGCCGTCCGTTATCCGTACGCCGGGGAGGATCCCGCCGTCGTTTCGACCTTCTATCCGACGGGAGAATACGGCGAACCTTTCGTGCGGTCGGACGACGAAAAGGACCCCGCCGCTGTGATCGTCGCCTACGGGGGGATCGTTTCCGAAGCGCTGAAAGCGAAGGAAATGCTGAAAGGAAAGGGGATCACCGCCTCCGTGATCCTTTTGGAAGAACTCAAACCCTACGATCAAACCGCGGTGAAACTCGCCTCGCAGATCCCGGAAGGCGTTCCGATCGTCTTCGTCGAAGAGGGGATCTACGACGGCGGCGCCTCGATGATCCTCTCCGAGCGGTTGTCCGAGTATTACGAAAAGACGCCGCCCACCCGCATCCTTGCGATCCCGGATCATTTCGCCTCGCCCGACCGTCCCTGCGATCTTCTCGCGTGGCTCCGGCTCGACGCCGCCGGGATCGCCGACGCGGTGACGAGCCTCTTGGAAGAATCGAACTGACCGAATAAAAACCGCCGCCCGCAACAGTCAAACGAGTTGCGGGCGGCGTGTTTTTCATCCGGGATCAGGACTGTTTCCCGGTCCCTTTCCGTGCGGTCGGTTTCTTCGTGTGGCAGAGGAGAATCCGCATTCCCGGATTCTTGCGGCGTAAAAACATCAGAAAGTCGATCTTCTGCTCGACCGAGAGGGTCGATTTGTCCATCGGGACGGAGACGGGGGAGAAGGACTTGTCCCCGACCACGATCGTCAGAAGATTCTCCGATTCGATCAGGGCGGAAATGGAAGAGAATGAAAGGAAATGCGATTCTCCGTCGATGCGTACGTCGACCGACGCTTCGGAAAACAGGGTGCTGAATTCGATCATTCCGCCTTCGGATCGGGGGCTGCATCCCTTGATCGCTTTGAGCAGTTTCAGCATAGGAACCCGATAGGAGAGCAGGGCGTAGCAAACGAAGAACGCCGCGAGAAGGTAAGGAATGAAAAAGTACCAGATCCCGCGGATCAGAAATCCGGTGCCCCAGACGAGGCACAGTACCGAGAGTATGCCGACGGGAACGTCGAGGTTTTTTCGACGGAAACGGAGCGCCGCGCGGGCGCTTTCGAGCATAACCGAACGGTCGGCATTTACGGTGTTGACGAAAACGGGACGCATATTCTTCCCCTGTTCTTTCCGGTTTTTATCAAATTATATCATATTTTCCTGTACTTGTCAACAATTTTCGTGTGTTTGCGGGAACTGCCCGCGCTCCGTCTTCGTCGCGGCGTTTTCCCTCGTTTCTCATTTTTTCTGTTGCTTTTTGACGAAGGATGTGATATAATCAAAAAACGGAGCACCCGAAAAAACCGGAATCAAGTTCAAACGAATGGTCGGAAAGACCAAATGAAATAACGCAAAGGATATTGTTTTATGAATATCATAGCCCAGCTTGGCAAGGGCAGAAAACGTTGGATCTTTGCCGCATTGGACGCGATCGTTCCGCTCCTGATTATTCTCGTCGTCGATCTGATCGCGATCCCGATTTCCGAATTCGGCGCTTT
The DNA here is from genome assembly GCA_017961575.1 of Clostridia bacterium. Taxonomy (GTDB): domain Bacteria; phylum Bacillota; class Clostridia; order Oscillospirales; family CAG-272; genus UBA1740. The sequence goes on from JAGCXA010000006.1 coordinate 63,020, forward strand.
CATCGCGGCTCGCTGGTATATTACGCTGATTCAGATCGCGGTATATCCGATTCTTTTCTTCATTTTCCGGATCTATCAGATCAGCTGGGTCTACTGCAACGCTTGGGAATGCGTGCGTCTCATCGCCGTTTGCGGCGGCGGAACCGTCGCCGGCATCTGCGCGTCCTTTATCCGTTTCGGGTGGGACAGCCGTTTCAAACTGAGTCTTGCGTCGGGCTTCATCATTTTCGGCGCGCTGATCGGCTCGCGTCTTCTTCTTACCGTTCTTTTCAGGATTATGCAAGAGCGGCAGAAGGAGCAGACGAGACGCCCGAAGCGCGCGCTCGTGATCGGCGCGGGGGAGTTGGCGGTCATCCTCCTGCGGGACAACTCGTATAACAACCGCGTCAACTTCGACATCGTGGGGCTGATCGACGACGATCCCGCAAAGCTGCGTCAGAAAGTTCACGGGGCGACGGTTCTCGGCGGACGCGACGACATCGAGCGGATCGTCAAAGAGAAGAACGTCGAACTGATCATCTTCGCGATCAGCACGATCGATCAGAAGAGCAAATCCGAGTTGCTTTCGATTTGCAGTAAGACCGGGCGTCGGGTCATGATCCTGAAAGGGGTCGAGGACTCGATCGTCAAAAAGGGAAACGAACCCGAAAAGTATCTGCGGAACGTCGAGATCGAGGACCTTCTCGAACGCGAGCCGATCCGTCTGAACAATACCCTGATCGAAGAGGAACTGAAAGGGAAGGTCGTTCTCGTGACCGGGGGCGGCGGATCCATCGGTTCCGAACTCTGCCGTCAGATCCTTCGGTTTGAACCCGCGCACCTTGTCATCCTCGATATTTACGAGAATACGACCTACGAGGTGCAGAACGAGCTGGAAGAAAAGTACCCGGATCAGAAGATCACGGTGCTGATCGGCTCGGTGCGCGATAAGGCGAGGCTTGACGAGATCATGGAGCAGTACAAGCCGTGGATCGTCTTCCACGCCGCCGCGCACAAGCACGTTCCGCTGATGGAATACAGCCCCGCCGAGGCGATCAAGAACAACGTGTTCGGCACCTACAATACCGCCCGCTCCGCCGCCGAGCACGGCGTCCGTCGCTTCGTGATGATCTCGACCGACAAGGCGGTCAACCCCACGAACGTGATGGGCGCGTCCAAACGGATGTGCGAGATGGTCGTCCAGACGATGGAAAAATGCTCGGATACCGAGTTCGTCGCGGTCCGGTTCGGCAACGTTCTCGGCTCGCACGGCTCAGTCATCCCCCGGTTCCGCAAGCAGATCGAGCAGGGCGGACCCGTCACCGTCACGCATCCCGACATCACGCGCTTCTTTATGACGATCCCGGAGGCGGCGCAGCTCGTCTTGCAGGCGGCGTCCTACGCGAAGGGCGGCGAGATCTTCGTCCTGAATATGGGCAAACCCGTCCGGATCTACGATCTGGCGAAGAAGATCATTTCGCTCTCCGGCTTCCGCCCGGACGTCGACGTCAAGATCGTCTTCACGGGCCTCCGTCCCGGCGAAAAACTCTACGAAGAACTGCTGATGAACGAGGAAGGACTGACCAAGACGGCGCACAGCAAGATCTTCATCGGGAAGCAGATCGACATCACCGAGGACGAATTGAAGGATAAACTCGCGAAACTCGAATCGGTTCTCCACGCCGACGTCGAAACGGTCAAGGATATGATGGAACAGGTCGTTCCGACCTACAAGAGAAACCGGCAGGATTAAAGGAATACCAACCGCTCCCGAAACGTGTCGGGAGCGGTTTTTTCTTTTTTCGGGGAGGTTTTTTGAAAAAAGGGGCGTTTACCCTTGTAAAAAGCGGGAAAAGGTGTTATAATACCGTAAAAGCGACCCGAAGAGGAAACGACAGAGTACGGAGGAAAGCAATGGCAAACGAAAAATTCTATCTGACGACGGCGATCGCGTACGCGTCGAGCAAACCGCATATGGGGAACACGTACGAGATCATTATGTCCGACGCCGTCGCGCGCTTCCGCCGTCAGACGGGCTACGACGTGTATTTCTGCACGGGTACCGACGAACACGGTCAGAAGATCGAGAACCGCGCCAAGGACGCGGGACTGTCTCCGCAGGAGTACGTCGACGGCGTCGCCGGGGTGATCCGCGGCGTCTGGGACTGTATGGGGTCGAGTTACGACCGCTTCATCCGCACGACCGAGCCGGGACACGTCCGCGCGGTGCAGAAGATCTTCCGGCGTTTCTACGAAAAGGGCGATATTTACAAGGGTCATTACGAGGGATGGTACTGCACTCCCTGCGAATCTTTCTTCACGAATACGCAGATCGTCGACGGCAAGTGTCCCGACTGCGGCGCCCCCGTCACGCAGGCGCGCGAAGAGGCGTACTTCTTCAAAATGTCCGCCTACGCCGATCGGCTCATCAAGTACATCGAGGATCACCCCGGCTTCATTCAGCCCGAATCTCGCAAAAATGAGATGATGAACAACTTTCTCAAAGTCGGGTTGCAGGACCTTTGCGTTTCGCGCACCAGTTTCAAATGGGGGATCCCGGTCGACTTCGACGATAAGCACGTCGTTTACGTCTGGCTTGACGCGCTGACCAACTATATCACCGCGATCGGCTACGATCCCGACAAGAGTTACGAGGAGCAGTCCGAGCAGTTCCGGCGGCTCTGGCCGGCGGACGTGCATATCATCGGGAAGGACATCCTTCGTTTCCATACGATCTACTGGCCGATCTTCCTGATGGCGCTGGATCTCCCGCTTCCGAAAAAGGTATTCGGACACCCGTGGTTCAACTTCGGCGCCGATAAGATGTCGAAATCGAAGGGCAACGTCGTCTACGCCGACGAACTCGCCGAGAGTTTCGGGCGCGACGGGGTGCGCTACTACGCGCTCGCCGATATGCCCTACGCCAACGACGGCAGCGTGACCTATCAGAACGTTTTGAACCGCTACAATCAGGATCTCGCCAACAATCTCGGAAACCTCGTCAGCCGCACGCACGCGATGACGAAAAAATATTTTGACGGGATCGTCCCGACCCCCGCCGGGGAAGAGGGACCCGACGCGGATCTGAAAGCGACGGCGGAAAAGGCGAAGAAGGCGTCGTTCGATCTGATGAACGATTACCATATCGCCGACGCGCTCGAAGCGATTTTTACGCTCTTCGGACGGGCGAACAAATATATCGACGAAACGACGCCGTGGATCCTCGCAAAGGACGAATCCAACCGCGCGCGTCTCGGAACGGTGCTGTATAATCTGCTCGAAGCGGTGCGCTTCGGCGCGGTCCTGCTGACCCCGTTTATCCCCGATACCGCGGAGAATATTTTCCGGCAGCTCGGCACCGATAAAACCGGGTACCGGACGACCGACGTTTTCGGCGCGCTCGAAAGCGGGAAGCCGCTCGGAGAGGCGAAAACGCTCTTCGCCAGGATCGACGAAGCAAAGTTTTTGGCGGAGATCGAAGCGAAGCGGAAGGCGGCGGAGGAAAACGCCCCGAAACAGGTCGCGGAACCCGCGCACGAAGCCGAGATCAAGATTGACCGGTTCGGCGAAATCGAACTCCGCTCGGCACAGATCCTCACCTGCGAGCCGATCCCGAAAGCGAAAAAACTCTATCGGATCGAGGTCGACCTCGGCTACGAGCGTCGGCAGATCGTATCGGGGATCGCGAAGTTCTATAAACCCGAGGATCTGATCGGCAAAAAGGTGATCGTGGTCGCCAACCTCGCGCCCGCGACGCTCTGCGGCGTCGAGAGCAAGGGAATGTTGCTCGCATCCGGGGAGGAGGACGTCCGCGTGATCTTCCTCGATCCCGCGACGCCGAACGGCGAGCGGATCCATTGATCCGATGAAATACTTCGATTCGCACGCCCATTATTGGGACGCCGCCTTTACCGAAAACGGCGAGAGCGCCGATCAACTGATCGACGCTCTTTTCTCACGCGATACCGTCGGGATCGTCAACGTCGGTACGTCGCCCGAAACCTCGCGGCGGGCGAGGGCGCAGGCGGAGAAACACCCCGGGATGGAGTACGCCGCCGGGATCCATCCGACCGACGCGCAGGGGCTTTCCCGCCGTTTGGAGGATGCGATCGAAGAGATACGTACTCTGTTCCTGTCGCCCGACGGGAAACGACCGGTCGCGCTCGGCGAGATCGGATTGGATTATCACTACGACGACACCGACAAAGCGATCCAGACGGCGTACTTTGACGCGCAGCTTTCGCTCGCGGAGGAGTTGAACGTCCCGGTGATTATTCACGACCGCGACGCGCACGCCGACGTGTTCGACGCGATCCTCCGGCATCCTCGCGTCACGGGGGTGATGCACAGTTTTTCAGGCAGCGCCGAGATGGCGCTTGAATACGCGAAGCGCGGTTGGTACGTCTCGTTTTCGGGCACGGTTTCGTTCAAGAACGCGAGGAAAGTGACCGAGGCGGCGGCGGTCGTCCCCGACGGTCTGATCCTGATCGAAACCGACGCGCCGTACCTCACGCCGCACCCTTTCCGCGGTCGGCGGAACGATTCGGGGTACCTCGCATACACCAACGCGGCTCTTGCCGCCGCGCGCGGCGTCCCACCCGAGGAGACGGCGCGACAGACGCTTGAAAATGCGAAGCGACTCTTCCGTTTGCAATAAAAAAAGCGGGAACGCACGGTGCGTTCCCGTTTCACTTTTTACGCAAGGCGCATCATTTCGTCGATGCACTTTTTGGCGTCCCGGAGCGTATCTTCGTCGAGCGTGATCTCCTCTCCCCCGGTTCCGTTCAGCGCGGCGAGGACGTCGGGCAGGGACGTCAGGCGCATATTCCTGCAAACGAGGTTTTTGGTCAGCGGATAGAACTTCTTTTCGGGGAAGCGGTAGGAGAGGTGCCAGACGACGCTCATCTCGGTGCCGATGATAAATTCCTTCGCGTCTGATTCGGTCGCGTATTTGATGATCCCCGAGGTCGAACCGATATAGTCCGCGAGCGCGGTCACGGCGGGCGTGCATTCGGGATGCACCAGCAATTTCGCTTCGGGGTGGCGGGCGATCGCCGCTTTCGCCTCGTTTACGGACACGCCGGCGTGGATCGGACAACCGCCGCGCCAGAGCGTGATTTTACGGTCGGGGTAGGCGGCGGCGACGTAGGCGCCGAGGTTGCAGTCCGGAATGAACAGGATCTCGCGGTCCTTCGGGAGTTTGCCGACGACCGAGAGCGCCGACGCGGAGGTGACGCAGACGTCCGCGACGCATTTCAGATCGGCTGTCGTATTGACGTAGGCGACGACGATGACGTCGGGGTGATCGGCGCGGTAGTCCTCGATCTCGGCGCGTTCAAACTGTTCCGCCATCGGACATCCGGCGTCCGGGGCGGCGAGGATCACCCGCTTTTCGGGCGAGAGCAGTTTGACGGTCTCCGCCATAAAGCGGACGCCGCACATCAGAACGTTTTTCTCCTTGACGCCCGTCGCCTTTTTACTGAGGGCGAACGAGTCCCCGGTGAAATCGGCGATCTCGACGATTTCCGGCGACTGATAGATATGGGCGAGGATCGAGAAATCCCGCTCCTTTTTCGCTTGCAGGATCGCGTCCTGGTATTCGCGGACTGTTTTCGGCATTTCGGTTCCTTTCTCCGGCGTTCGCCGGATCCGACGGAATACTAAAAAGCGTTTCGCGGATAGTATTTGTATTCGTCGTAGTATGATTCAAGATATTCGTTTTCCGGGTCGGTGCGTACGGTCGGACCGGGATCGGTCTTCGACGTGCGGATCCAGAAGCGGTCGGAGTCCCAGTTGACGATCCGACGGTGCACCGTCGCGAGCGCCTTTGCGTTAATGCGCGAACCGATCACTTTCAGGGCGTTGCGGCTCTTTTTTTCATTCGGAGGAGCGGCGCGCGTCTGCATCTCGGTAAGAGGGACGGGCGTCGGAAAGGCAAGGATCAGGGTTCGGAGAAACATCCGTTCCGCACGCGCAAATTTGATCGGAGCGCCGTAGACGGTGTGGTCGGCGTATTCGATGCGGTCGCGGACGCCGCCGGCGATCCGATCCCACGGATCGGGTTTTCCGAGCGAGCGGAAAAGATCCGCGATTCCGTGAAGGATCGCGCGTTCGGAAAGCCCCGACGCGAGAACAAGATCGGGCGCGTTCGGGTCACCGTTTTCTAAAACCGTCGACTCGCCGCCGAGAACGACCGTCGGATAGCCGTATCTTTTGCGGAAAGTTTTGAAAAAGAGGGGCGGACGGGCGGGATCGTCGGGACGGGGAAGAAGCAGAAAGTCGATCCTGTCGGTGATCTTCTCCGACGGAACCCGGTTCCGAAGCGAGGCGTAGGTCGTGACGTCGGAGAGAAGATGGAGATTCCAAAGGCGCTTTTGCGTCTCTTCGCCCCGTTTCCTGTCGCCGTCAAGGATCAGGATCATACGTTCTCCCTCCGTTTTTGTCATATTATATCACACGTAAAACGGTTTTGCAAGGTTTTTCGCACAAAGACGGCGCCCGGCTTGACAGATTCTTGACGCTGTGTTAGAATGGACGAAAGAAAAGGAACGGAGAGCAGCGATGAAAGATGCGTCTTTTGCGGGGAAAAGGGTGATCGTGACCGGCGGGTCGCGCGGGATCGGAGCCGGGATCGTCCGCGCTTTTGCAAACGAGGGGGCGAAGGTCGCCTTCCTGTATCACAACGCCGACGCCGCGGCGAAAACCGTTTCGGACGAAACCGGAGCGATCCCCGTCCGCTGCGATCTTTCGGACCCCGCCGAGACCGAACGCGGTATGCGGGAGGCGATCGAAGCGACGTCCGGCGTCGACGTTCTCGTGAACAACGCCGGGATATGCAAATCGGGTTTGATTCAGGATCTGTCGCTTGACGACTGGAACCGCCTGATCGCGGTCGATCTGACCGCCGTGTTCCTCTGTACCCGCGCCGTCGTGCCGACGATGGTCCGGCAGAAATACGGACGGATCGTCAATATCTCTTCGATCTGGGGGATGGTCGGCGCGTCCTGCGAGGCGGGGTATTCCGCCGTGAAGGCGGGTGTGATCGGGTTTTCCAAGGCGCTCGCGCAGGAACTCGGTCCGTCCGGGATCACGGTCAACTGCGTTTGCCCCGGCGTGACCGACACCGATATGTGCGCGTCCTACGACGAAGAGACGCGGCGGGAACTCGCCGCCGAATCCGCCGTCGGTCGGCTCGGCACGCCCGAGGATATCGCGGCGTCCGTGCTCTTCCTTTCGGGCGAGGGTGGATCGTTCGTTACGGGGCAGGTGCTTTCGCCGAACGGGGGATTTACGATTACCTGAAAAAAGTTCCCGGCGGTACTTGCATTTACTTTTTCTCTATGTTATAATATCTGTCGGAACACGGTGCGCCGTGATTCCGGGTGTCGGACGGAGTCATACTATCCGGGGAGGCAGCGGTGCCCTGTACCCGAAATCCGCTTCAGCGGGGGTGAATTCCGTTCCCGAGGGTTGTTTCTGTATAGTCTGCGCCGTTTCGAGTTGCGTTGAACGATGGGTCTTCCGCAATCGGCGGCTGTGAACCATGTCAGGCGGGGAACCGAGCAGCATTAAGCGGTTTGTCCGATGTGCCGGAAGGGCGCCTGTCCGGAGC